>JAEMRT010000058.1 GCA_016463225.1 Sphingopyxis sp.
AGGGGGGCGTGCGACTCATGCAGGTTGGCAGTCCAGAGGCGTACCGGGCAATTTCAGCCGCCGCCGAGATGCGCCATCAAAACCGCGTCACCATTGCCGCCTGCGAAAAGAACGCGGCACGGAGGAAGAGACCCGTGCGCTGCACCGTCGAAATTGGCCAAAGTTTGCCCGTGTCGGATCAGTGAATCAGCATCGGCTTTGCCAACGCACTGGAGCAGATCGCCATAGACCTGCTCCAGCGCAATTCGGTTTCACGCAAAAAATTCTAGCGGGCGCGTATTTTCACGCTGCCACGACTGAAGGTTCTCGCCTGCGGATCGCACCCCGAACACGCTCATCTCTTGCACCATCACGGCGAGCTGGCGATCGATGCTCGAAAGCTGAGGTGAGGCAGAGGGGGCTGGCTCGGCGAACTGATCGCGATCATCAATCGCCATAACAGCGGGGCCAGACCACACTCTCTGGTCGCCAAATAGCGGCCAGCGCGCGATCGGGTCTTGTTCATATCCCCTGTGGACCTGCAACTCGCGACGGCCACCTCCGCGAAGACTATTTTGGTCCAACGCATCGAGCGGACGATTTGCGAGAATGCCCCCGTGCGGCCTGGAGACGCCGTTTTGGGATGCGCCCGAAAAATAGGTAAATGCCGCGTCGAGGAACTCGGCCGACGTTCCGTCGGTGCGGGTAAAGCTCCCCTTGTTGGTGGTCGCGACGTCGCGCGTAACCGACACATCTGTGAGCGGCGCATCAACTTCGAGAGCTATATTGCCGCCTCCCACTCCGGCGATGACGGACAATTCCAAAACCGTCGAAGCTTCCAATGAACCATCGCTAGCGATCACCTCGATTTCAAGGACATCTTCAAACCCAGATGGCGCAGTGCCGGAAAAGGCGGCTCCGTCGAAGACCAGCCACGACGGAAGCCCGCTTCCGTCGGAAAGCTTTGCCGTCAGGCCAAGCTCTTCGCCATCGACGTCTTCGAAGGTCGCGAACGGAACGCCGAATTCAAAAGGTTGGCCAGCCGTTACTTCCACCGGCTGCAACGGATCGGCTACGACCGGAGCATCGTTAATCGGCGCAAAATCGAGCGTAATAATCGTCGAGGCCGAACCCGTTCCGCCTTCCGCCGTGAGTTCCAGGAGAAACACGCCATTGAAGTTTGCGGGCGCCACTCCCGATAGGCTGGTGCCGTTAAACGTCAGCCAAGACGGAAGCCCGCTTCCGCCTGGAAGGGCGAACGAATAGTCCAATGCCCCACCGTTTGGATCAACGAACCAACTATCCGATAGCGAGACGGAAAAAGGCGTATCCTCCGATAGCGAGAAAACGGGGATCGTGCTGCCAAGCTCGGGCGGCGCCAGAAAATAGGAGGAGGCTTCCGGCTCGGGCGCCCCGTCATCAACAAAGACGAGCTCGTCGATATTGACGACGTAATCGACATCCGGCTCAACAGATGCGAGATTCTCGACCTTGAACCAACCTTTGCCCATATCGGTAATCGCATAGTCTTCACGAGGACCGTAAAAATATGCGGTGTCATGTTGTTCCTGGCCGGAGACATCGCGCGCCACATATTTGCCGATATCGGCCAAAGTTGCGGAGCCCGACCCCACCAGCAAGTCATTGCCCGCTCCACCTTCGAGAAAATCGGACCCCGCACCGCCGAAGATCAGGTCATCCCCGTCATCACCATAGATTTCGTCGGACCCGGCGCCCCCGTGCAATTTGTCGTTGCCGTCCAACCCTTCAAGAAAATCGTCGCCCGCATTGCCATGCAAAACATCGATTCCGTTATTGCCCGACAGGAAATCCGTGTTGGCGATTCCATAGATCGTGCCGCCGAGCGTTCCAGTCGATGCAGAGCGCTGTAAATAAAAAGGATCCTCGGATTCCTGAAGGTAAAGGACCTCAATGTTGTCCGACATGGTGAAGTTGACCGTGGAATAGACGACATCCGTGCCCTCGCCACTATCCTCAACGACCGCATCGAACTCACTGTCGATGAAATAGCTGTCATTCCCGGCCTCGCCGTTCATCACGTCGTTGCCTGCTCCGCCGCGAAGCGTATCGTTGCCTTCGCCTCCGAAAAGCGTGTCGTTCCCATCGCCGCCTATAAGAAGATCGTCTCCGGCCCCGCCGTCCAGAATATCGTTTCCTTCGCCACCTTCGAGACGGTCGCGGCCCTGTCCACCGGATAGGCTGTTTGCCAGCTCGTTTCCGACGATATGGTTGTCAGCCGCATTTCCTACGCCATTTGCGGCAGCGCCCTTCAAATAGATATCTTCGACATTGGAGGACAACGTCAGGCTAACCGACGAGTAGATTCGGTCCTTTCCACCATTCGCCATTTCGAGAACGACATCGTTGGCATCATCGACATAGTAGGTGTCGTCACCGTCGCCACCCGTCATCGCGTCAGCGCTGCCTCCTCCATCCAAAATATCGTCTCCGCCCAAACCAGAAAGCTGGTCCTCTCCTTCGTATCCAAACAAACGGTTGCGGCGCTCGTCGCCGAGCAAGCTATCATCATCAGGGGTACCGAAAACACCGAGTTCACCGGGATTTGCGTATGTCGTGAAGAACTCTTCGGGCGTATAGGTCTTGTTGTCCTGAACGACATAAATTTCCTCGAAACCAGTAACGGTTGTCGAGCCGATCACGCCCCACCGATCAGCAACGACAAGGTCAGCCCCCGAAAGGGAGACCGCCAACGCCGATGGATCCCAATTAATCAACAACCGATCGGTTCCAGCTCCGCCCGTGTAGCTATGGGCTCCTCTTTCCAGAGTAACTTCTTGGTCATCCTCCGCCGTCATGACAACAGATGCTGCGGACACGGGCGGCGATGCGGCCGTGAACTGCATCTGAATCCCCAAAGTAGGCGCCGACAAGGGGATCGCAGTATCGACTCCATCCAGTTGGATCGTCATCGGCGCCCAGCCTTCGTTTGTCGAAGGGGGCTCGAAATAACCCGATACCAACCCAGCAACATTGTGGATCGTAATGCTGCCCCCATCGACAAAGGTGAGCGTCACGGTTCCGCGCTGTAGCCACACGCTCGGAAAATCGTTATTAGGGATATCTTGGGAAACTAGTTTGAATTCATCGCGAGACCAAGTCGCGGTTATATCTGATGCTGCGTACCCCTCGAGTTTCAGCAAAATTGATGCTTCGTAATTTTGGCCTAGAAGCTGATTATTGGGCGAGTATACCATGTCATCCGTAGATAGCTTGGTAACTACATCGTTTCCGTCCCCAGCTTCATATAGATAATCCACGCTTCCGTTGAAGAAATCCAACGTGACGTCGTCATCACCTGCCCCTGGATCGATGTAATAATATGGCTTTGGATTCGAAAAGTCGTGCTGACCGATCAAATCCTTTGGCGAACTCACTACAATCGTATCATCACCTGCCCCTGCCGAGACACGAGACTGCTCCATGCCACCATTGGACAGATCGCCACCCGGAAGTTCCTCTCCTTTTCCGGAAAGAACCTGCGAATTTTCGTCGATTATAGTATCGTCGCCATCGCCGCCCGTTATCCGATCATATCCCTCCCCGCCAAAGATGATGGCGTCGCCCGATCCGACCTCGACGACGTCGTCACCTTCATCTGCGGTTACGACCTTATCTTCTGAACTGAAATCCGATAACTGGTCATCATACTTTGTTCCGAGAACCTCTGTATTGAATCCAACGAGCCAGATTTCTCCTTTGGTTACAGTATCCTTAATATATGAGTTGCCGTTGTTTTGATTAATCAGGACGATTCCGTTTCCGAAATCACGGGGCGTGATTGTTTGCACACCTCCGCTTCCGGCATGGATGGTAAGATTCTCCCCCTCTTTAATGCGACCATTTATCGATAGAACGACTTGCCCCGTTCCTAAAAATACCTCTTCGACATCATGAAGTTCGTCGCTGCCGCTTGCGTGAGTCACATGCAAGAACGGGTTTGCCTCTTTCCCTTCGTAGGATGCACGGTATGTCCCCAACTCCGTCGAATAGGAGACCCTATCGTGCCCGTCGCCACCGCCGCCTTCGGTGTCGCCCCACACTACGGTGTTGCCCGTTCCACCGTTGAACCAGTCGTTGCCCGCAGCGCCAATCAGCGTGTCGGTGCCGCCGCCGCCAAAGAGAGCGTCGTTTCCACTACTGCCGACAATAGTATCGCTGTTGCCTCCCCCCAGCACGATCGATGGGCCAAACTTAACGGATAGATTTGCGCTATAATTGCTGCCGATAATCAGCCTGTATTTTCCATCCTCACCAGGGACTTCGGCATCTCCGCCCCCGAAAAATATGCCAACTCCACGGGTCACATCCTCAATTGACTGGCTTTGTACTCCCGAGGTAGAGGCAAGCCAGCTTTCAATCTGGCTGATAATCTCCGGATCGTAGGGCGATATGAGCGTGCTTATAAGCTCATCTTTTGAATAAATAGTATGAGATTCCGCGAGGATATCGTGAAGGGCCCAAGTCTCCGTCGTCAGATCGATTGTCAGGGCAGTCCCCTCGATGAAGTTAAGCACACCATCCAAAATGCCGGGAGACTGGTCTTTGCGAGCTTGGCTATGGGCAGCTAGGCCCGCATACTCTGTGACGACTCTACCAATGGCGAGTTTTGCTTCCTCATCCTGCAGGGCCAACGGCATGCCTGCCCCCGCCGTAACAAGGGCGTCCCCAAAATCGTTGGCATCGTCAAACAGCGCCCGGATGCCAGTGTCGCCGAACGGACGCTCGCCTTCGTCAATCGCCGAATATGCGATCTTCGCCGACATCTGCGCCCCTATTTCGTCACCCGTAATTCCAAGACTGACGGCTATATCTTCATTTGAAAGTTGGCTCCCTATATATTTGAAGGAATTCTTCCACCCTTCGCCTGCCCGCTCTTGCGGAAGCTGCTTCTCTCCAAATAATATGGTGGTGAGAAGCGCTTGGCTATGCAGGGCAGCAGCAGACGAGAAATCGAACAATCCTCCCGAATAGGCTTCGTAATTCGGGCGTGTATCGATACGACTACTCTGCTCAACAGACTGATTGAGAAGCCCGTTCCCAAGTTGCGAAAAGCCAAGTAGCGTGACTGCCACGCTCCCTAACGAAGACCCAGCAAGGGCCGCAATTGCGCCGCCCAACGTCTGATAAGTAGGACTAGGCCCGGCAATTTCGCCATCGATCCGGAATCCGGACACAGCTGCCCAATCGGGCTCTATCGAATGCAGCTGTACTGCAAATGTCTCGGCGAACTCCTGCACCGTTAAAGTAGAGCTTGCCAAATATGTAGTCGGGAAGAACTCTCCAGAAAGCGCGGCCTTGACCGAGGACAGTGTCAGATCGAGTTCGTCAACGGTTGCTAGTAATGCACGATAAATGACATTTTGAATCGTCGCTTGAGCATAAGGGATGGGATCAAATGCGACCGCCTGCGCAAGACCTTGCACGCCGACGTAAGCAGCAAGCGCTCCGCCCAATGAGTGGCCGGTCAAGATGACATTGCCGGGACCAGCACCTTGGCCCACAGGGAAGCCTGCGCCGGTTACCGCCGTAAAAAACTGCTGCGCGAAGCCCGCCTGCGCGTTGGTTCCAAGGCCGGTGAACATCGACCATCCATTCATTATGTCGACAAATGCTGGGCTCGAGGTACCACCGGAAAAGTCGAAATTGGTCCCGCGATAGGAAATTACTCTCGATGCCTCGTAGCCAGAAAGGCGCGACGTGTCATACGCCGAAGCAAAGAAACCTGCTGCCTCAGAACCTGAAGGCAGGATCGTATTCAGTACGCGAGCCTTTCCGAGGAAGGTGCCCGCGCCTCCCATATTCGCTATATTTGCGCCATAGCCACGGTTGTACGAATCAAGTGCAAGTATTGCGGTAAAGACATCGTTGTTCATTCGCGTAGCACCCTTAAAAAATCGCCGTGACGCAACGTCGCAGAGATTGAATAGTCGTTCATGTCGTTGGTCGATTTCAATGCCGGCTCGGGATACGTCCCTATCCACGCTAGTCGGCTACGAAGTTCCGAGGTGATGGGGTCTTGCGTGACCTGCACGGTAATCCGGCGTATTTTTACGCCGGTGCCAAAGTGGCTTACAAGGTCGTCGGGATTGATACTCATCACAGTAGTTGGGTCATTAATGTCGCCGAAAGTCACCAGCATCGGCCAGTCCTTGGGAGGCAGCACGCCGACATCGCGAATTTTCTTCAGCGAACTGACGTCTGCGACATATTCTTTCCATCCCACCCACGGCTTGGAGATCAGCGCATCGAGTGCATAAGCGCTGGCACCCTCAGCGCTGCCGGGTTTGGATAAGAGCGCGAACAATGTTTTCCCGCCTGGCAGATTGACGACCACTGCTTCGCCGGTGACCTGGTTGGTGACATCACCAGGCGCGAGCGAATATTTACTTGAAACATGCGAAGCGACTTGAATCACGCTCGATCCCGACCGCACGCCGTCAGGCGTATCCACTTCCACCGATAATCGATAGCGATAGTCAGGCAGTTCCGGCGTACATCCGACCATAGGCAGCGTAGCACAGGCTGCGAGCATCATCAGGCATGATCTTCGACCTAATGCCGAAAGCGATTCACTGGTGATCATGTTGCCGACCGACTCCTGCCCGAATGATTTTATGTCAAGAATATCGATACTTCATTCAAGCAGAAATCAATCCAAGCTGGCTCTTTTGGCGTTTTCGTCCAATGAACAGAGACACAAATATCCATGCCGTACCAAAGTCGATCATATCAAGGCTCACTATCGCTCCCCCCCTGCCTCATCGAGCGCTTGGGCGATCGGCGACAACAGATATTGGATGATCCGCCTGTCGCCCGTCTTGATTTCAGCCTGCACGGCCAAGCCCGGGCCGATCGGCTGATCGCGCCCGGCAACGAGGATGTTACGCCGCAGCAACCTGATCCGCGTCGTATAGATCAACCCCGGCTGGACAACGCGGCCGTTGCGGTCGTGCTCGTCGGCAGCGCCGGTCTCGCTTGTATCGACCGCATCGCGGCTGATACTTTCAACGACACCGGGGACGATGCCGTAGTCGGTGAAGGGATAGGCCTCTAGCTTCACGCGCACCGGTTGGCCTTCGCGGATGAAGCCGATGTCCTTGTTGAGGATGCGTGCCTCAACTACGGGAGCTGCATTGTCGGGAACAATGATCATTAGCGTCTGCGCGGGTTGCACGACGCCGCCTACAGTAGAGATCGCGAGTTGCTGCACGGTCCCCGATACCGGCGCGCGCAACTGCATGAACGCTTGTCGCCGCTGCGACTTTGTTACCTCCTCGCGCGCGAGACCTGATTGCTGCTGGCTTTCTGCGAGCTCGGTAGCCGCCGCCTTGCCGAAGCTGCCCCGCAAGCGAGCTAACTGGGCGTCGATGTTTGCGACGGCCGCGCGTGCCCGCGCCGCATTCGCCTTTTGCACCGCGATATTTTGCACATGTTCGATCTTGAGCTGCTCATATTCGAGCAGGCGAATTTTCGAGAAATAACCCTTGTCAGTAAGTTCGCGACGCGCTGCGAGTTGCTGTTCGACAATTGGCAACGTCTGTTCAAGCTTCGCAACCTCTGCGCCAACACTCGCGAGTTGGGCGGCGTTTTCGGCGCGCTGCTGCATCAGGCTGGCGCGTTCGCCTTCATATTCGGCAATCGCCGAACGGACATATTGCGACTGGGTCGTGGCAATTTCGGACGAGGTTCCGGCGGGCGGGGCAAATCGAGGCGACCGACCGCCGATATGGCCGAGCAGCGCCGCATTGCGAGCGGCATCCACCTCGGCATTCAGCAAACCCTTGTTCGCCTGTTCAGCCTCAGCGCCGACGAGGGTGGGGTCGAGTTCGACGAGGATCTGCCCCGCCTCGACATGCTGCCCGTTCTTCACATGGATGGCGCGGACATAGCCTATCTCGATCGGCTGGATCTGTTTGACGTTGCCCGACGGCACGACCTTGCCGGTCGCGGTCGCGACGACATCGACGCGGCCGACGATCGACCAAATAAGGGCGACGACCAGTAGCCCACACAGCGACAGCATCAGCCAGCGGAGCCCGGGGCTCGGCGGCTTTTCCATGATCTCGAGCGCCGCGGGCAGAAATTCATGGTCGCTGCGCGGTCTGGCAGACTGGTCGGCCTCGTCCTGACGGCGCCAGCTTTCGCGCAGGATGGAAAGATGCCTCGCCGCGCCGGGAAACCGTTGCGAAAGCCGCTCGCGCAAGTTCATGCCGCGCCACCCATCTGTTTGGCGTGGAGCTGTGAATAGCGTCCGCCGGCGCGAAGCAGTTCGGAATGCGTACCCGTCTCGGTGACCTCGCCCGCCTCGACCGTAATGATGCGATGGCACTGGCGCACCGCGGACAGCCGGTGCGCGATGATGATGACGGTCCGCCCCGTCGCGATCCTCGCGAGATTGTGCTGGATGATCTCCTCGCTTTCGGCATCGAGCGCCGAGGTCGCTTCGTCGAGGATCAGGATTCGCGGATCGTTGATGAGCGCGCGCGCGATGGCCATGCGCTGGCGCTGGCCGCCCGACAGATTGCCGCCGCGCTCGTCGATGACCGTATCGTAGCCGTGATTGAGTTCCAGGATGAACTCGTGTGCGCCCGCGAGCTTGGCTGCCTCCATCACGGCCTCCATCGACCGCGCGGGATCACCAAGTGCGATGTTCTCGCGGACCGTGCGGTTGAAAAGGATATTCTCCTGAAGCACCACACCGACCTGCCGCCGTAGCCATGGCGGATCGACAAGCGAGAGGTCAACGCCATCGACAAGCACCCGTCCTTGCTCGGGGACATAGAGTCGCTGGACCAGTTTGGTGAGCGTTGACTTGCCCGACCCCGATGGGCCGACAATCCCGAGCATTTCGCCCGCCGCGATATCGAGGCTGACCCCGCGCAGCGCCTCGGGCGCATCGGCACGATAGCGGAAGCGCACCTTGTCGAAACGGATTGCGCCGTTGATTGGCGGCAGGCTGGCGCGGTTCGGGTTATATTCTGGCTCAGCAGGCGAATTGAGCACATCGCCAAGCCGCTCGACGGAAATGCGCACCTGCTGAAAATCCTGCCATAGCTGCGACAGGCGCAGGATCGGCGCCGCGACACGCCCTGAGAGCATGTTGAAAGCAACGAGCGATCCAACCGTCAGGTCGCCCGCGATCACTGCCTTGGCGCCGAAATAGAGGATCGCGACCGTCGTCAGCTTTGACACCAGCTGGATCAGGTGGCTGCCCCAATTAGCGAGCTTGGCAACGTCGAACCCGACGTTGGTATAGCCCGCAAACAGCTTTTCCCAGCGGTCGCGCATCTGCGGCTCGACTGCCATTGCTTTCAATGTGCCGATGCCGGTGACGCTTTCGACGAGAAAAGACTGGTTTTCGGCGCCGCGCTGGAATTTCTCTTCCAGTTTGCTGCGCAGGCTAGGCGAGATCAGCACCGAGATTAAAATGTAGCAGGGGATCGACAGGAGCACGATCAGCGTCAGGAGCGGCGAGTAGAGATACATGACCGCGATGAACACAATGGTGAAAAAAAGGTCGATTACCACCGTCACTGCATTAGAGGTCAAAAACTCGCGGATGCTCTCGAGTTCGCGCACGCGCGCAATGCTGTCGCCCACCCGCCGTGCTTCGAAATAGGACAGCGGCAAGTTCAAAAGATGCCGGAACATGCGCGCCGACAACTCGCTGTCGACGCGGTTGGTCGTGTGCGCGAACAGCCAGTTGCGCAGGCCCGACATTAAGGTCTCGAAGATAAGAACCGTTGCCAGGCCGAATGCCAGCACGTCGAGTGTTGTCATCGACTGGTGCACCAGCACCTTGTCGATCACCAGCTGGAAGAAGATCGGCGAAACCAGACCCATGAGCTGCAGGAAGAAGGACGCGATCAGGACGTCTCGCAGCGGCCCTCGGTACCGCACCAGTGCCGGGATGAACCAGGCGATGTCGAAGGGCCGGGTCGCGCCGACCAGCTTCTCCCGGCTTGTCATCAGGAGAAAACGTCCCGACAAGCGCTCAGTCGTCTCGGCATGACTCCATATTTCGGGTCGTTCGGCGTCACCGCGCTGAATAAGATAGCGGGGGTTCACACTGGCATCATCGACCTTCAGCAGGACGACAGCATCGCCATGGGCGGTTTCTGCCATAGCCGGCAGCGGCAGCTTCGCGATGTCCCGAACCGAATTTTGCCGGAGGCGGGCTGTCAGACCGATCCGTTTGGCGATGCGAGCTAGGTCATCCAGTTGAAAGGGTTCGTCGCCTCTGCCGCGATCATGTACGATCTGCGCGGCATCGGCCGGAACTCCAAGAAACTTCGCCAGCAACATAAAGCACGCCAGCGACCGATCTATCGGTCCGGAAGCGACTTCTTCGCGGCCATCGGATGAGGATGGGTCGATGGCATCGGACATGTGGTGGGGAGATCTCTCGCAATTTTGCTCTTATTTGTGTCCCGTATTATTAGTTAGGCCGGTCGTGCATGCAACTCCCAAATCGTTTGAATTAAAGCCAAATCGGCGGCGATTGATTTGCAACCGCTACTCCACATATCGATTTTGAATGTGTACCTGGTGCCCGCGAATGGTTGACTTTTAATGCGACACTGTTTGCTCGAGCCGCAATCGCGGCGGCACACCGCCCCATAAAGAGGCCCGAGATCAAACCCCAGTCGCGACTAAATTGAGATTCGGAGTGAGGTATAACAAAGGTCGACCCGCGAAGGCGGGGGTGACGGCAACTTCCGCAGCCACTGGATTTTGCCCATGGGTCCGCTAACACAGCGGGGATGAGCAAAAGCGACGACGAGAACCTCCGCCCCGCAACGAAACTGGTGCAGGGCGGGCGGCGGCCTGAGTGGACCGGCGATCCGCGACTGGGCGGCAGCGTGGTCAATCCGCCGGTGTGGCGCGCCTCGACGATCCTGTACGACAATATCGCCGACCTCGAAGCGCGCGGTCACGCGACGCACGACAAGCTCTATTACGGCCGCCGCGGGACACCAACGGTGTGGGCGCTCGCCGACGCGCTGACCGATATGGAACCGGGGGCGGCGGGGACGTTGCTTTATCCGTCGGGGGTTGCGGCCAATTCTGCGGGGCTGCTCGCGCTGCTCGCGCCCGGCGATCATCTGCTGATGGTCGACAGCGCTTACGAGCCGACGCGCGCCTTTTGCGACGGGCTGCTCGCGCGCTATGGCGTGACAACGATCTATTATGACCCGCTGATCGGCGCGGGCATCGCCGACCTGATCACCCCGCAAACCAGGCTGATTTTCCTCGAATCGCCGGGCAGTCTGACCTTTGAGGTGCAGGACATTCCCGCGATCACCCGCGTCGCGCGCGACCGCGGCGTGCTGACGATGCTCGACAACACCTGGGCGACGCCGCTGCTGTTCCCCGCGTTGGCGCACGGCGTCGATGTGACGATGATGAGCCTGACCAAATATGTCGGCGGCCACAGCGATGCGATGATGGGGTCGCTCACCGCCACGAAAGCGGTGTGGCCGCGGCTGCGCAGCGCGGCGTATCAATTGGGGCAGGCGGTCTCGCCCGACGATTGCGCGCTGATGCTGCGCGGGCTGCGGACGCTCGACGTGCGGATGCAGCGGCATGGCGAAAATGGCCTTGCGGTCGCCAACTGGCTCGCCGCGCGGCCCGAGGTTTCCCGCGTCCTCCATCCTGCGCGTCCCGGCGATCCCGGCTACACGATCTGGTCGCGCGATTTTGGCGGCACCAGCGGGCTGTTCGGCTTTGCGCTAAAGGGTGCGGACGCTGCCGCGCGCACCCGCTTCATCGATGCGCTGTCGCTGTTCGGCATCGGGTTCAGCTGGGGCGGTTATGAAAGCCTAGTCGTACCCAGCGACCCGATCCGCACCGCAACCCAATGGACCGACCCCGATCCGCTGATCCGCCTGTCGATCGGGCTCGAGGACCCCGCCGACCTGACCGCCGATCTCGAACGCGGGTTCGCGGCCTTATGAGCGCCGCAGGACTTCGCGACGGTTTTGACGGCACGATCGCCGCGATGAAGGCGATCGGGCTCGACGTCGGCGCCTATCGCCTGTCGCTCTACAGCCTGTTTTCGACGATCGTCGTCGCGGTCCTGCTCTATCTGGCGGTCAAGATCGTGATGCGCGCGACCAAATGGCTGCTCCGCCGCAACACCCATATCGACCAGACCCAGCGGCTGCTCACCGAAAAGCTGATCGCGATCGCGCTGTTCGTTTTTGCGATGCTGTTCGGTATCGATTTGCTCGGCATCGACCTGACCGCGCTCGCGGTATTCTCGGGCGCCGCGGGCCTCGCGATCGGTTTCGGGCTCCAAAAGACGGTCGGCAATCTGATCGCCGGGATCATCCTGCTGATGGACCGCTCGATCAAGCCGGGCGACATCATCGTCGTCGGCGACGGCAGCAGCATGGGCGGATCGGCGATGCTGAACGGCGTGCCCAATGTGGGACGCGTCGCGAGGATCGGGGTGCGCGCGGTCAATGTCGTGACCCGCGATGGCAAAAAACACCTGATCCCGAACGAATTGCTGATGACGCAAGCGGTCGAGAATTGGAGCTATGCCAGCCCCGAGGTACGGGTGCGGATGCGTATTCCGGTGCCCTATGACGCCGACTTGCGGCTCGCGCAGCGGCTGATCATCGAGACGGCCAAAACGAACCCGCGCATCCTGAACGAACCCGAACCAGCGGTGTGGATCATCGCGTTCGGCGAGCGCGCGGTCGAGCATGAACTGCGCATCTGGATTTCCGACCCCGAGGCGGGGCTGGGCAATATCCAGGGCGAGGTGTTTCTCGGCATCTGGGACCGGTTCAAGGAAGCGGGGATCCGGATTCCCTATCCGCGGACCGATGTGCGGATGATCGGGACTGTCGACGACGGCGAAATGCCCGCCGCATAACAGCGTGATTGCGAGGAGCCGAAGGCTACGCGGCAATCCAGAGCGGTGCAAGGCCGCCCCTGAATTGCTTCGCTTCGCTCGCAATGACGAAAGTGAAGTTTAGTAGCCGACCTGCTTCGCGCGCTCGATGCATTCGACGATGATGCGCTTGGCCTCATCGACATCGCCCCAGCCGTTGAGCTTGGCCCATTTGCCGGGTTCGAGGTCTTTGTAGTGGGTGAAGAAATGCTCGATCTGCTGCAGCACGATCGGCGGCATGTCGGTGTAGCTGGCGACATCGGCATAATAGGGGAAGGTCTTGTTGACCGGGACGCAGAGCAATTTCTCGTCGCCGCCGGCGTCGTCTTCCATCAACAGCACGCCGATCGGGCGGCACTTGACCACCGCGCCCGCGACGATCGGCGAACGCGCGACGACGAGGGCGTCGAGCGGATCGCCGTCTTCGCCCAGCGTGTGCGGCACGAAACCGTAATTGGCGGGATAGCGCATCGGGGTGTGGAGGAAGCGGTCGACGAACAGCGCGCCCGACGCCTTGTCGAATTCATATTTCACCGGCTCGCCGCCGATCGGCACTTCGATCAGGACATTCAGGCTGTCGGGTGGGCTGTCGCCGGCGGGGATCAGGTCGATGCGCATGGGAGAGTGGAGTCCTTTGTTCTGTTCTCCGCCGAATCTTTTACAGCTGGCGGCGCGGCGCCAATAGCCGATCAAACCAGTCGGGGCCACTGCCGGTTTTTTCGAGATGCGGCCAGCGCAGTCCGCCGTGATAGGCAAGGTCGATCTGGCGATAACGCCCGCCGCGCTCGACGAGCAGCCGCACCGGGGTCTTGCCGTCGGTCGCGATGCGCACTGCGGCCTCCAGCCGCTCCTTGCTATAGTTGGTGCCATCGACCGCGATGATCTTCGTGCCGTTGACGATGTCGGCCTTGAATGCCGGGCTATCCCACAGGATCGCGCTGGCGATGCCATCCTTGTCGATCGTCAGCCCCAGCGAATGGGTCAGGTCATAATTTTTCGCCTGCGCCATGCGGTCGCGGTCGTACACATTCGGTGCGTCGCGCCACATCAGCCGGTATCCCGCGCGTTCGATCCCGGCGACCGGCGCGGCCTGTCCGGGCGTCTGCAGCCGTTGGCGCAGGAAACCCGCCCAGTCATGCGGATGCACCGCGTTCAGCGCCGCCACGACATCGTCGAAATCATAGCTGTCCTGCCCCCAATCGCCCTCGCGCCCGCCGAAAAAGGCGCGCGCGAAATCGTCGAGGCTTTTGGTGTCGTTCGTGGCCTGGCGGATCAGCAGGTCGGCCTCGAGCCAGGTCAGCGATCCTTCGTTGTAATAATCCTCGCCGCGCGACCAGCTGGCAAAGGGTTTCGGTTTGCGCGCGCCGATGATTGGGTCGAGCGTCGTATCCTCGACCGAACGCCACGCGCGTCCCGCCTGTGCGCTGTAGAAGCCGGCGTTGGTCGCCCATTCGGCGAGGATCATCTCTTTCGATTGCATCCCCGACCGGCCGGCGAGGATCAGATCCCAATAGCTCGTCTGCCCTTCATACACCCACAGCAGATTGTCCTGCATCGGTGTACGGAAATCGGGGGTCCATAATTTGTCGGGGCGGCGGTATTTGCCATTCCAGCTGTGCGTCAGCTCGTGCGGCAGCAGCCCGCGCTCGCTGTCATTCTCGTCCCATTCGGTGAAATAATCGCGATTGCGGCTGTTTTCGCTGCTGCGATGATGCTCCAGCCCGATGCCGCCGAGTTCGTCAGTCAGCGCGAGCAGGAATTCATAGCGGTCGAAATGGCGGACCCCGAACAGCGCCACCGCCTCCGACACCAGCGCCGCGTGGCGCGCAATATGGTCGGGGCGGGCATCGAGATATTTCGCTTCGTCGGCGACGACGTTCAGCGTGACATTCTGCCCCAGATCCCATTTGCGGAAATATTTGCCCGCGAACATCGGGCTGTCGACCAGCACCTCATAATTGGTCGCGGCAAAGCTGTAGCGGTTGCCCGCAACCTTCAGCCCGTCGAGCGCCGCGGCGCCGGTCCACCCGTCGGGCAGCATCACCTCCAGCTGCACCGGGATGTTGCGGGTGAAATAGCCTGCGGGGTACAGGCTGACCTGCTCCCATTGCAGGTTCATCATCGCCGGGGTGACCACGACGCGGCCCTCGGTCGTCCGCGTCGGCGACAGGAAATCGAACGCGACCTCGATGTTTTTCGTGCCGGCGGGAACGTCGATGTCAAACGCATAGACATCGGTCGGCTGGCGCGTCCAGCTCAGCGGCTTGCCGCCCGCGCTGGGTTTGAACCCCGCCAGCTCGGCGATCGCGCCGCGCGGGGCGTGCTTGCCGGGCAGCCATTCGGGATAGAGCAGGGTCAACTTGCCGGGCCTGGCGACCGGGATCGTCTGGCGGACATGGAAAATGCCGCGCGCGACGTCGGTGGCATCGACCTTCAGCTGCATCGTGCCGGGATAGGGTTTGTCGGTGGGCAGCGGGATGACGTGCGGCTGGACGACCGGCTGCGGGCGGCTGTTGCCATTTTGGGCAAAAGCGGTGGGGATGGCGGCGATCAGCGCGGCGGCGGCGAGCAGTTGTTTTTTCATCGGCGGATTGTGCCGGGAAATCGCAGCGAGGTCCAGACACACGCGGCCTCTCCCCTTGCGGGAGAGGGTTGCGCAGACTTGCCAGCTTGCTGGCTAGTCGAAGCGGGGTGAGGGGTTCGGGCCTTGCGGGCGAAAGCGACGGCAGAACCCCTCATCCAACTGCGCCTAGTCGCCACGCGACAAGGCTCCGTATCCTTCTCCCTCAAGGGGAGAAGGTTTGACGGCGGCTCTTTGCCTTTCGCCCAAAACCCATTAGACGCCGCGCCCATGAGCAAGGACAAATCCGCCAAAATCCCGACCCCGCAGGCTGTGCGCGGCACGCAGGACATGCTGGGCGATTTCGCCGACCGTTTTGCGCATGTCGTCGAGACGTTCGAACGGGTGCGCCGCCTCTATGGCTACAAGCGTATCGAAGTGCCGGTGATCGAGCCGACCGCGGTGTTCGCGCGGTCCTTGGGCGAGACCACCGATGTGGTGTCGAAGGAAATGTATTCGTTCGACGATCGCGGCGGCGAATCGATCACGCTGCGCCCCGAATTCACCGCGGGTATTGCGCGCGCCTATATTACCAACGGCTGGCAGCAGTTCGCGCCGCTGAAGGTGGCAACCCACGGGCCGCTGTTCCGCTACGAGCGCCCGCAAAAGGGCCGCTATCGCCAGTTTCACCAGCTAGACGCTGAAGTGCTGGGCAGCGACAGCCCGCTTGCCGATGCCGAACTGCTGGTCTTCGCCGATCAGCTGCTCAAGGAATTGGGCATCAGTGAGGGCGTGACCTTGACCCTCAACACGCTCGGCGATGCGGCCAGCCGCGATGCCTGGCGCGCGGCGCTGGTCGAACATTTCGAGGCGCATCGCGGCGATCTGTCCGAAGACAGCCTCGCGCGTCTCGACAAGAATCCGCTTCGGATATTGGACAGCAAGGATCCCAAAGACCGCCCGATTGCCGACAGCGCGCCCGATATCGATGCGTTTCTGACGGGTGAAGCGCAGGATTTCTTTGGCGCGGTCACGTCGGGTTTGGACGCGGCGGGCGTCGCGTGGGAACGCAATGCGCGGCTGGTGCGCGGGCTCGATTATTACCGCCACACCGCGTTTGAGTTTGTCACCGACCGGCTGGGCGCGCAGGGTACCGTGCTTGGCGGCGGGCGCTACGACGGGCTGATCGAGGCGCTGGGTGGTCCGCCAACGGCGGCGGTCGGCTGGGCGGCGGGGATTGAGCGGTTAGCGATGTTGTTGGATGCTGCACCTAAGGACTATGTGGTGAGCGTCGTTCCTGACAATCCTGAATTGCTTACCAAAGCGCAGGGAATAGCCCAAAGTTTGCGGGGCGTCAGCAATGGACGCTTTACAGTGGACATAGGGTATGTCGGCAATGCCAAACGTCGCGTCGAAGTTGCGCGCAAACGGGGATACGATTGCGTTGTGTTTGTTCGAGATAACGACAACCCGGCCGGGGAGTTTCATATCCAGTGGCTCACCAATGACGAGATAGTCGTTGAGAATATGAGACCGGCCATTCAGTCAGCTTTAGACTGATAGCGCTTAGCCCCTATGACCAACGTATCCGAACGCCAGATCGACGCCATCATCGAACGCCACGCTGCGCTGCAGGCCCGCATGGCGACCGGCGACATGGCGCCCGCCGACTTTGTCGCCGCGTCGAAGGAGTTTGCCGAGCTTGAACCCGTCGCCAATGCGGCGCGCGAGGTTGTGCGGCTGCGCGGCGAACTGACCTCGCTCACCGAGATGCTCGCCGACCCCGAGATGAAGGCGATGGCGGCCGAGGAAATCGCGGCGGTCGAGGCAGCACTGCCCGCCGCCGAGCACGACCTGGCGCTCCAGCTGCTGCCCAAGGATGTCGCCGACGCGCGCGCCGCGATGCTCGAAATCCGCGCCGGGACCGGCGGCGACGAAGCGGCGCTGTTCGCGGGCGATCTGCTGCGCATGTACAGCCGTTTTGCCGACGGGCAGGGGTGGAAGGTCGAGATCATCTCGGCGAACGAGGCCGAAATGGGCGGCTACAAGGAAGTCGTCGCGTCGGTGTCGGGGCAGGGGGTGTTCGCACGGCTCAAGTTCGAAAGCGGCGTCCACCGCGTCCAGCGTGTTCCCGCGACCGAAAGTCAGGGGCGCATCCACACCAGCGCCGCGACCGTCGCGGTGCTGCCCGAGGCCGAAGAAGTCGATGTCGCGATCAACGACAGCGACCTCAAGATCGACATCTACCGCGCGTCAGGAGCGGGTGGCCAGCACGTCAACACCACCGATTCGGCGATCCGCATCACGCACATCCCCAGCGGCCTTGTCGTGATCCAGCAGGACCAGCGCAGCCAGCACAAGAACCGCGCCAAGGCGATGCAGGTGCTGCGCGCGCGGCTCTATGATCTGGAACGCGCGAAGATCCATGACGCCGAAGCGTCGGCGCGCAAGTCGATGGTCGGGTCGGGCGATCGCTCCGAACGCATCCGCACCTACAATTTCCCGCAAGGGCGGGTGACCGACCACCGCATCAACCTGACCCTCCACCGCCTGCCCGAGATTATCGAGGGGGCGATGGACGAGCTGATCGACGCGCTGATCGCCGAGGACCAGGCGCAGCGGCTGGCGGGACTGGGTGACTAATCCTGAGGGTGGGCCTTGCCTCTCCAAAACCGTTCGCATCGAGCGAAGTCGAGATGCCTATCGGAACAGCGCTGTGGGGTGGGGTGTCTCGACTTCGCTCGACACGAACGGAATTGGGCGTGGGTGAACGGGCGTGAGCGAAGTTGCTGACAATATCCGCACTGCCACGAACCTGTTGACGGCAATCAGCGATACGCCGCGGCTCGATGCCGAACTGCTGATGGCGGATGCGCTCGGGGTCGAGCGGCAGCATGTGCTGCTCGATCCGTCGCGGTATGATGTACCCGAACTTTACGCGCATCTGATCGCGCGACGGATGGCGCATGAGCCGATCGCTTATATCGTCGGTTATCGCGATTTCTGGACGCTGCGGATCGCGGTCGGGCCGGGGGTGCTGATCCCGCGTCCCGACAGCGAAACATTGGTCGAGGCGTGCCTCGGCCTCGCGCGCGAACGCGGGGCGGGGTGGCCGTCGCGGGTGCTCGATCTTGGCACCGGGCCGGGGACACTGCTGCTCGCGGTGCTCAGCGAGTTTCCGGCGGCGACAGGGCTCGGCGTCGATATGTCCGAACAGGCGCTGGCCTATGCGCGCGACAACGCCGAGGAACTGGGCATGGCCGGTCGCGCGACTTTCCAGTCGGGCGACTGGGGCGAAGGCATCGACGGTCTGTTCGACCTCATCCTCTGCAACCCGCCCTATATTGGTGACGCCGAACAATTGATGCCCGATGTCGCCGACCACGAGCCTGCAGGCGCGCTGTTTGCCGGTGCCGACGGGCTCGACGATTACCGCCGCATCATCCCCGAACTGCCGCGCCTGCTCGCTGCCGGCGGCATCGCGATCCTTGAAATCGGCGCAACCCAGCATATCCTGGTCAGAGAGCTCGCCGAAGCGGCGGGGTTTAGCGTCGCCTGCCGTCAGGATCTTGGCGGCCGCGACCGGGCGCTTTTGCTGACCCGCGCCTGACCCGCCCCGCAAATATTGCTTGGTTTTCGCTGCAAAGCGGGCTAGGGGCCAGACACAGACCCGGCTGGGGTACCTTTGGCGATGCACCGCATCGATACTGGTCCGGCGGATCTGCTTCCCACTTACGATGTTCGTACCGGGCTTCGGTCCAGACGAGCGGTAAAGGGCAAGAACCGCGTGAGAAGCGCGGGCACGACGCGCAAGACGCGCGGTCGGCCAAAAGGGGTTGGCATAGCTTATTAGCTTTTCGACAGGATGTCTCAGTTGAACATGAACAACCGGCAAAGCGGTCGCCGTCGCGGCCGCAACAATAACAACAGCAACAGCAATAACCGGCCGCAATCGGGTGGCCGCGGTGGCGTCGATCAGGCGAACCGCATCGACAGCCGGGCGCGCGGCAACGGCGCCCAGATGATCGAGAAATACCGCAACCTGGCGCGCGATGCGCAGCTGGCCGGGGATCGGGTGCAGACCGAATATTATCTCCAGTTCGCCGATCATTATTTCCGCGTCGTGAGCGATTTCCGCATCCGCCAGGAAGAAAAGAACGCGCAGAACGGCCAGGATCGCGGGCAGGATCGCCAGCGTGAAATTCGCGGCGTCGAAGATTTCGACGGCCATGACGACAGCGATCTGGATATGGACGCTGACCGCGACGACAATGGCGACAGCGATCGCGGCGAACGAAATGATCGTGGCGATCGCAATGAACGCAGCGACCGCGCTGACCGCAATGATCGCCCCGAGCGCAACCAGCGCGAAGCGCGCGGCAACCGCGACACGCGCAGCGACCAGGGTGACGACAATCGTGGCAATCGCCAGTCGCAGGACCGCCCTCGCCGCGACCGCGACGAGGCGCGCAGCGATGCCCGCGACAGTGATGGCGACGACATCAATAGTAACGTCGTCGAAACGGTCGCCGAGGAAGCCCCGGCGCCGCGCACCAATCGCCGCAGCCCGCGCCGCCCGCGCGCGGGCGAGACCGACGGCAACGACGATGGCGGCAATGCCGGCATCGACACTGCGGTGCTGCCCCCGGCCATCGGTCGCCCCGAACGCAGCGTCGATGTCGATACCGACAGCGATGGCGGCGACGCTCCTCCAGCCAAGCCGCGGCGCACGCGCCGCACGCTCGCGACGCGCAGCCCCGGCGTCGAAGCCGCCGAGTAACGGTACATCTTCGCGCTGGTCATTGACCGGCGCATGACATAGCCTCCCTGCGGAACCATCTGCGGGGAGGCTTTTTTATGCGCGCTTTGGCAAGGACTTGCGGGGCAATTGTCGTCGCTGGCGCATTGGCGGGCATCCCTGCGGCGGCGCAGGACGGAATGCCGGGCAATGCGCAGGGCGATATCGCGGTCACCATCTATAATAATGGTCAGTCGCTGGTGCAGGACGAGCGCCAGCTCAGCGTTGCCGCGGGCCGCAACCGCATCGAATTTCCCGACGTGTCGGCGCGTATCCGCCCCGAAACGGTAACGCTGTCGGGGCCGGGGATCGCGATCGTCGAGCAGAATTTCGATTTCGACCTGCTCACCCCCGACAAATTGATGGACAAGGCGGTCGGCCAGTCGATCACGCTGGTGCGCACCAACCCCGCCACCGGCACCGAACGCAGCGAGCGCGCCAAGGTGCTCGCGGCGAATGGCGGCATTGTGCTCCAGATCGGCGAGCGGATCGAGGTGCTGCGCGACGACGGCCTGCCGGTGCGCGCGGTGTTCGACCGCCTGCCGCCCAATCTGCGCGCGCGCCCGACGCTGTCGGTGACGGTCGATGCTGCCAGCGCCGGGACGGTTCCGACGCGGCTGTCTTACCTGACCCCCAATCTGGGCTGGACCGCCGATTATGTCGCGCTGTTCGATGCCGCGAAGGGCGCGATGGACATTCAGGGCTGGGTGACGCTGACCAACACCACCGGCACGACCTTCGCCAACGCGCGGACCTTGCTCGTGGCGGGGAATCCGGGCGGGGGCGGCGGGTTTCGCCGCATGACCGGCACGATGGATTCGGCCGGGACCGAAAGCAACGATCGCGAACGGCTGGGCGATTATTATCTCTATCCGCTCGCCGAACGCACGACGATCGCCAACGCGCAGCAGAAACAGGTTAGCTTTCTCGATGTGAAGGGCGCTCCCGCCCAATCGACCTATGAATATGTCAACCGCTGGCTGGGCAGCAGCACCGAAGCGGTGAGCACCGCCAGCGTGCTGCGTTTTTCGACCTCGCGCCAGGGCGGGCTGGGCGACCAGCTGCCGGCGGGGACGATCCGCGTCTATATGCGCGATGCGCGCGGCGATCCGCAGTTCATCGGCGAAAACAGCATCGGGCACACCCCGATGGGATCGGCGATGTCGCTGCGCACCGGCGACGCCTTTGATGTGAAGGTCCAGCCGACCGTCGTGTCGCGCACCCGCAAGGGCGATTCGCGCTGGGTGACCAAAATGAAATACACCGTCACCAACGCGCGTCCGGCGCCAGTGACGGTGCTGCTGGCGCAGGACGGGCTGTATGGCGATGTGCGGATCAGCGACGAGAGCCTGAAGGGCGAGCGCATTTCGGCCGACCGCGTCGAATGGCAGGTGCCGGTGCCCGCCAATGGCAAGACCGACGTCACCGTCACTTTCGATACGCGCTACTAAGGCGCGCTCGATGCGGGGCGCGCTCCTGCTGACATGGATCGCGGCGCTGCTGGCGCCGGTGACGGCGCTTGCACAGGCCGCACCGGCGATCGTGGTATCGACGAAAATCGACGACGCCGCGGTCACCGTCTATCGCGCCCCGAACCGCGGCGGCGGGCCGATCAACCCCAATTGGCCGCAGGGTTTCGCCTTCATCACCGAAACGCGCACCGTCGCGCTGCCCGCCGGGACATCGGTGCTGCGGTTCGAAGGCGTCGCCGAAGGGCTGCTGCCCGAAACCGCTGTGATCAGCGGGCTGCCCGACGGGGTGATCGAAAAGAACCGCGATGCGCGGCTGTTGTCGCCTGCAGGGCTGGTAGACGCCTATCTGAAACGCAGCGTGACGTTGCGCCGGACCAACCGCGCCACGGGCAAGGTCGTCGAGCAGGAGGCGGTGATCCAGGCGGGTCCGAACGGCGGCGTGATCCTGCAAAACGCGGCGGGCAAGTTCGAGGCACTCGCCTGTTCGGGGCTTCCCGAGCGCATGCTCTATTCTCGCGTTCCCAAAGATCTGTCGGCGAAACCGACGCTGTCGGTGCTGGTCGAAAGCAAGGCGGCGCGGACGGTGACGGTGCAGATCCTGTATCTGGCCGAAGGTTTTGACTGGGCCGCCAATTATGTCGCCGATCGCGGGGCTGACGGCAAAACACTGGGACTGACCGGCTGGATCACCGTCGCCAATGGCGGCGTCACCAGCTTCCCCGGCGCGCAGCTCAACGTCATCGCGGGGCGGCTGAACAAGGTGTACAGCCCGCCGCTGCCGCGCAGTACCCCGGGGCCGCTGGTGCTGAAATGCTGGCCGCTGGACATCACCAGTACGCACCCTTTGTGGGAACT
Source organism: Sphingopyxis sp. (assembly GCA_016463225.1). Taxonomy (GTDB): domain Bacteria; phylum Pseudomonadota; class Alphaproteobacteria; order Sphingomonadales; family Sphingomonadaceae; genus Sphingopyxis. The sequence continues at coordinate 22,611 of JAEMRT010000058.1, forward strand.
GCCGCCGATCGTCGAATTCGAAGATATCGGGGTCAATCGGTGGGAAGATGTGCAGTTGACGACCAGCATGCGGGCCCGCAACGAGATGCTCTATCTGCCGGCCCCGGCGGCGATGATCGCGCCGGCCCCCCCGCCGCCGCCAGCCGAGGATCTGGGCGACCTCAAATTCTACCGCGTCCCCTTCCGCGTCGATGTGTCGGCAAAGGGGCAGAAACAGGTCGCGCTGCTCGCGAAGGAGCGCGTCGCGGTCGAACAGCTTTATGCGGCGACGCTGTACCAGAACAGCCAGCCGCAACCGCTGATGATGCGATTGCGGGTGCAGAACCGCGAGTCCGACGGCCTGGGGCTCGCGCTGCCCGCCGGGACCGCGGCGGTGTTCGAGACGATCGGTGGCCAGCGCCTGCTCGTCGGCGAAGCGGCGATCGGCGACAAGGCCAAGGACGAGCGGGTCGATTACGACATCGGTCAAAGCCCATCGGTCCAGTTTCGCGCGGTGGTTAGCGAACGCGATGCCAAGGGCGAATTTCAGACCTGGAATGTCACGCTGACCAACGCGCGATCCTTTGATGCGGAGGTCGAGATGCTGATCCCGTTCGCAATCGATCCGCCGCCTGAGGGATGGGAGCGGCGCGGCAGCAACTGGGTCTGGCGCGTCCGCGTGCCCGCGAACGACAAGCTGGAGCAGCGTTTCCGGCAGAAACTGCGCTGATAGCGAAAATTCAGGGAGACATCCAGTGACGGGTCGAGCGAAATCTTGGGGTCTGCTGACGCTGGGGCTCGTTTGTGCTGCGCCTGTGGCGGCGCAGCCGACGGTGAGCACCAGCGGGCAGGGCGATGTTGCGGTGACCATCTATACCGGCGAGCTCGCGCTGGTCACCGACACCCGGCAAACGACCTTGCCCGCGGGCGAAAGCCGCGTCGAATTTCCCGATGTGTCGAGCCGCATCCGCCCTGAGACGGTGAGCCTGGTCGGCACGGGGATCGATATCGTCGAGCAGAATTTCGATTTCGACCTCTTGTCGCCCACCGCGATGATGCAAAAGGCGGTGGGGCAGGAGATCACGCTGATCCGCACCAACCCCGCGACCGGCGCCGAAATGCGTGAACGCGCCAGGGTGCTGGCGGTCAATGGCGGGGTGGTGCTCGACGTCGGCGGGCGGATCGAGATTTTGCGCGACGACAATCTGCCGGTGCGGGTGATTTTCGACGGCATTCCGACCAATTTGCGGGCGCGCCCGACGCTGTCGGTGACGGTCGATAGCAAGGCGGCCGGCGCGCGGCCGCTGACGCTGCGCTATTTGTCCGAAGGGATGAGCTGGCGCGCCGATTATGTCGCGCTGTACGACGAGGCCGCAAAGGCGATGGACCTGCAGGGCTGGATCACGCTCAAGAACAACAGCGGCACCGGATTTGCCAATGCCAAGCTGTTGCTCGTCGCCAGCAACCAGATCGGGGTGCGGCGCGGTTCGCGCGGCGGCGACGGCGAGCCCGCCGCGCTGACCAGCGCGGGGACCGAAACCGCCAAGGCCGCGGCGCTGGCCGACATGTTCGCCTATCCCGTCAACGATCGGACGACGATCGCGAGCGCGCAGCAGAAACAGATCGCTTTCCTCGACGCGGCGGCGGTTCCCGCCGAGCGCGGCTATTCGGCGGACCACGACCGTTTCTCGACCTTGAGCGAGGCGCAGAGCGTCTTGTCCACCTATCGTTTTTCGACTGGCAAGGGCGGGGTCGGCGACGCAATGCCCGCGGGGTCGGTGCGGCTGTATATGAAAGATGCGCGCGGCGCGGCGCAATTCGTCGGCGAAAGCTATATCGGCCATACGTCGGCGGGATCGACGCTGTCGCTGGCGACGGGCCGTGCCTTTGACGTCAAATATCAGCCGATCCTGGAGAAGCGCGAGAAATTGACCGAAGAGGACTGGACCCGCAGCAGCACGTCGCGCGTCCGCAAGAACGGCGTCGTCACGGTGACCGAAACCGATGTGAAGCGCCATTTCTGGCGCACCCATATGCGCTATATCTTCACCAACGCACGGCCGCAGGCGGTGACGGTCGAATTCACCCAGAGCGGCCTCAACACCTATAATAATGATACGCGGGTGCCGTTCGAAAGCATCACGGCCAAGGCCGATCAGAAATGGGAGCAGCGCAGCTGGATGGTGACGGTGCCGGCGAACGGGCGCACCGAACTGACCGTCCAGTATGACACGCTGAATTAAGCGATGCGGCGCGGCTTTGCGACCTGGATGATGGCGGTGGCGGCGGTTGTCGTCGCACCGGTTGCCGCGCCCGCGCGCGCGCAGGAGCCGCCGGTGGTCGCGTCGGCCAGGCCCGACCAGGTCGCGATCAGCCTGTATCGCGATCCGTCGCGCGGCACCGATTGGCCGCTGCCGGGACCCGGTGAGGAGCTTGGCGGCTTTGCGTTGATTCGCGAAACGCGTACCGTCGAGCTGCCGCCGGGGCCGGTGACGGTGCGCTTTGAAGGGGTGTCGAGCAGCATCCTGCCCGAATCGGCGCTGCTGCGCGGCGGTGGCAAGCCGCGCGAGAAAAATTATGACCGCCGCCTGCTGTCGCAGCGCGGGCTGGTCGATGGCTTCACCGGGCAGCAGGTGTTGCTGCGCACCACCGACCCCGCGAGCGGCAAGCCGAGCTATGAGCGGGTGCGCATCCGTTCGGGCCCCGAACAGCTGATCGTCGAGCGCCGGGGCGGATTCGAAGCGGTCCAGTGCAGCGGGCTGCCCAACACGCTGCTTTATGATGCGGTGCCGGCGGGGCTTACGCCGGTGCCGACGCTGTCGATGACGCTGGGCGACCAGCCGGGCGGGCGCACCAAACTCGAACTCACCTATCTGGCGTCGAACTTTGACTGGCAGTCGAACTATGTCGGCGCGATCGGTGACCGGGCCGATGCGGTCGACCTGTTTGCCTGGCTGACCGTCGCGAGCGGCGATTCGACCAGCTTCACCGGCGCCGACATGGCGGTGATTGCGGGCCGCATCGCTTTTTTCGGTCACCCGCCAGCCGGCGACGATGATTGGGAAGAGGAAGAGCGGCGCGCGGAAGAGGCAGAGAACGACCCCTGGAACCCCGACAATATCGAGGTCTGGTTCAGTTGCTGGCCGCAGAGCAGCACCGGCGGCGGATCAGGCGACCCGCGGTTGTACGGCCCCGCGGGCTGGCCCGAATATGCGCTCGGGATGCTCGGCGGCGCCAATTTTGGCGGCGGCGGATGCGATGACGACGTGTGTGGAGAGATCATCGTCACCGGATCGCGGATCGCGCCGCGCGAGGACATCGGCGATTATAAACTCTACCGCGTCCCGCAGCCGACGACGCTGGGGGCGCAGAGCCGCAAGCAGGTCGCGTTCCTGGAAAAGCCCGGGGTCGCCGCGCGGCTGTTGCATGTATTCGAGGTGCGCGGCGAGGATTTCGATCGGCCGGACGGTCCGGTGCTGCGCATCGACAATAAAAGGGGCGGCCCGCTTGCAGAACCGCTGCCCGGCGGTCAGGTCGCACTGTTCCAGCGCCGCGTCGGCGAGCCGATGCTGGTCGCCGAAACCCGGGTCAAGGACAAGGCAGTCGGCGAACTCGTCGATTTTCAGCTCGAAGGCGCCGAGGATATCGACGTCGACGCCGATCAGGAGGAACTCGATTCGGGCGAGGGCTGGACACGCTATCGCCTGACGATCGAAAATGAGAGCGAGAGTGCCGAGCCGGTCGAGGTCAGCTTTGCCAATGATCATTACCATGCGATCGACACGATCAGCCGCGCGACGAAATTGCGCGACGGCAAGCGCATCTGGTCGGCAACCGTCCCCGCCAAAGGCACGCGGGCGATCGATTACCGCGTACGCGAAGTCAAACGGATCGGCGCCGACAATCAGGATGATTGGGAAGAACCCGAGGAACCTTGAACGGTTTTCCATCCGATATCCGTCATCCCGGCCTTCGCCCGGACGACGAACCATTAGTTATGATTGGGCGCTAAGCCGACGGCAACACGCGCGGCCGGTGGTTTTCGTCGAGCGCCACAAAGGTGAACAGCCCGCCGGTGACCTTCACTTCTTCCTGCCCGCGCCCGCGCGTTGCGATCACTTCGATGCGGATGCCCATCGAGGTACGCCCGCGCCGTTCGAGATGCGCATAGACCGAGATGATGTCGCGCAGCAGGATCGGCGCGATAAACTCCATCGCCTCGATTGCGACCGTTGCGGTCGGCCCCTGCGCCACACGCGCCGCGACGATGCCGCCGGCGATGTCCATCTGGCTCAGCACCCAGCCGCCAAAGATATGGCCGTTGCTGTTGATGTCGGCGGGGGCGGGGACGACGCGCAGGATCGGGTCGCGCAGGGCACCGGACGGATTGTTATCGGTCATGGTTCATATCCGGATCGTTTTCGAAAGGGTCTTCGATCGCCTCATCATGCCCGCTGCCGCTTGACAGGAAGACGAGCCCCATCAGCGCCGCGCCGAGCATGACCGACAGGCCGACCCCCGCCGCGGTCGCGATGATCATATGGATGGTCAGCGCCTCGCCCATGCTGAAGCGCAACCAGCCGAGCGCACCGACGACGGCGAGCAGCGACACCAGCGCCATGCCGCGCATCAGGCGGCGATACCGCGCCCAGGCGATTTTCGACGTGGCGTCCTTGTCGAGCGGGGAGGGTTTGACCATGGCGCCTCCATGAACCAAGCCGCGACCAAGGCCAAGCGCGAATGGAATGCGGCCAGTTGTTTCGGCTTTGCCGCGAATCATGATAGGCTTGCACTCCAGAGAATCGACATGGGGAGCGGCAAGGCATGACGATCGGAGCAATCCTCCACGGGCGCACTGGCCCGGTAATTGCAGCGCGCAAGGAAGACACGGTGCGCGCGGTGCTCGACCTGCTCGCGCAGCATCGCATTGGCGCGGTACCGGTGATGGAAGACGACGCCATCGTCGGCATTTTTTCCGAACGCGACCTGGTTCGGCTGATGTCCTCCTATGGCCCCGAGGCGCTCGATCGCCAGCTTGACGAGGTGATGACGAAATCGCCCGTCACCTGTGAACCGTCGACGGCGGTGATGGGGGCGCTGTCGCAAATGACCCAGCGTCGTATCCGCCATTTGCCTGTCATCGACGGCGGGCGGCTCGTTGGTTTCGTGTCGATCGGCGATCTGGTCAAATATCGTATCGACCGCATCGAAGCCGAAGCCGCGGCGATGCGCGATTATATCGCGTCCTGAGGCGCTAGCTCTGCGGCTGGCGGCTGGCGGCGGACGACCAGCCGCACGACCTCGGCAATGGCGTCGCGTTCGAGCAGCCAGAGCAGGCCGCCATAGAGCGCCATCCCCAACGCGACGAGCGCCACCAGCCGAAGCGGCGCGACAATGCCGAGCGGCGCGATCGCCTGCGCGGTTAGCCCGACCCCGACCGCCATCGCCAGCGCCGGGGTCAGCCCCGGCAGCATCGCGCGCGCCACCTCCCATACCGACACCCCGATCAACGGCGCCGAGCGGTATGCGGTGATGATCAGCAGGAGCGGCGCGGCGATCAGCCAGGCCCAGGCCATGCCGATCAATCCCCATTGCGCGCCGATCAGAAAGGCGGTGGGAAAGATGATCGCGCCGCTCAGCGCGTTGAACATTGCCAGTGATGGTTTGCCGAGCGCATTGACCAGCGGCGCGAACAAGATCTGCACCGTCATCAGCATCAGCGCGAGCGCGATAATCTGGACATAGGGCACCATCCCCAGCCACTTCGCGCCGAACACCGTTTCGACCATCGGCGCCGCGGTGACCGCGAGCCCGCAATAGAAGGGCGCCGCAACGAGCATCAGCAAGCGCACTGTCTTCAGGAAACTCCACCGCACTGCATCCCGGTCGTGCTTGATCCGCGCATAAGCGGGAAAGGCCACCTCGTTCAGCGGCGGCACGAACTTTGCCATGAAGATCTGCGCGAGGAACAGCGCCTCGGCGTACAGGCCGAGCGCGTGCGGGTCGAAACGGCTGCCGGCGATCAGGATGTCGGACTGGCTTTGCACCAGCCAGAACAGCTGGCTGAACAATATCGCCGATCCGAAACCGATGATCTGGCCGCAACCTTTGAAATTGAAACTGGGCCACACCAACAGCCGCGCGACGATCGTCAGCCCGATCGCGCGCGTCCAGAACAGCGCGATCGGCGCATAGACCAAAGTCCACACGCCATAACCCGCGAGTGCGCAGGCCAGCGCGGTGCTGGCGCCAGCCAGCGCCGCGAACAGATTGACCAGTGCCTGCCGCCGAAAATCGAGCGCGCGGCTCATGATCACTTCGGGCAGCGCAATAAAGGGGGTGGCGAGGAATATCAGCGCCTGGACGCGGAGCAGCTCTGCGACGATCGGCTGGCCATAATAGGCCGCCGCGACAGGCGCGCCAAAATACTGGATCGCAGCGAGCATCGCGTTGAGCAGCAGCAGCAGCCCGAACGCCTGCCGGAGCCGGAACGGATCGACCGAATCGGACTGGACCAGCGCGCTGGCGAAGCCCCAGCCGTTGAGGAAGGTCAGGAAAGCGAGGACGACCTGCGTCATCGCGAAAAGCCCGTAGTCGGCCGGGTCGAGCAGGCGAATCACCATCAAGGTCGCAGACCAGGTGATAATCTGCGCCAGAATCTGGCTGCCCGACCGCCAGATCACCGCCGAGCGGACGCGATCGCCGAACTTCGCGGTGTCGACCTTTCCATCCTGACCGTCAAAATCGCTCAAGCGCGCTGTACCTGTCCCTGTGCGGCGCCGCGTGCCGGGCGGCGGCGGTTCGATCCCTGGTGGCGTTGCTGGCGCCAGGCCAACATTGGTGGCGCGAGCCAAGGACAGACATTCCATAGAAGGAAGGCCGCGGACCACAATGGGTTGTTCAGATATTGGCGCCGCGCGCGCAATTTGGCCAGCCCGGGCCGGACATCGCCGGCAATCACCGCCGCCAGCGCTTCCTCGACATCGAGCCGCTCAAGCTCGCCCCGTCGGACTGCTTCGGCAACCGCGGCTTCGTGGCTTCCCGGCATCGCGGCGATGACCTTGTCATACACGCGAATGTTGCCGCGGATGTTTCGCAGCAGGCTGACCGACGCCGACCGCGGGCGGACGCGATAGTCGGCCAGCACCGCATCGATGTAGCGGACGTGGCCGCCATTCATCAGCAGCCGCACCCAAAGATCGAAATCCTCGGAATTCGTCATCAGCGTATCAAAACCGCCGATGCGGTCGAACGCCTCGCGCCGGAAGGTCGCGCCGATATAGATCATGAAGCGCCGGTCCAGAACATCGGCCAGGCTGGCGGTCGCGCTGCGGTTCTGGTCGTCGCCGATCACCAGCTCTTCTTTCGCCACCGCGCCAAAAACGCGCGCGTTGCACGCGGCGATCGTCGCCACCGGATCATTGTTCATCGCCGCGACCATTTCGGCCAGATAATGGGGCCGGTATAGATCGTCGCCGTCAAGCAGTGCGATCAGCGGCGCGCGGCTCTTGGCGATCGCGTGGTTGCGCGCTGTCGACACGCCGTGATTCGTCGTCGTCAGAAACTGGATGCGCGGGTCGGTCAGGTATGGCTGCACGGCGCCCGCGACATCATCGAGTGCGCCGTCGTCGATGACGATCGCCTCCCAGTCGCTGAAATCCTGCGCGAGCAGCGAATCCAGCGCCTCGCCCAACAGGTGGGCGACGCCATAAGCGGGAACGATAACGGAAATCCGGGGAGCAGGTCGGTCACAAGGGTTGTTCATCGCGGCGGTCCTAGCATGCATCCGCTAATCTTTGGTGAGTCGAACAGGGCAATGCCCGGTTTTGTGGGGCTTTCTGACAACCATTCGAATCGATTCGACCACGGAATTTCTCGCGCAGCCGTGGCTTGTTCCGGTGCTATGGCGCGTCAAAAGCGACCAAGGCTATCGCAATCTCCCGCATTTCCGCCGATTTTTCAGCGCAGTGAAACAAAATTGCAAAAAGGTTGTTGACGCGAATCGATGACCGCCTTAGAGGCCTGTTCACCGGACGGGGCGCGGCAGAAACTGCTACGCTCCAGCCGGTCGCCAACAGATACGGACAGATGTCCCCCGATAGCAATAGCGGGGAACGACAACTGTCCGCCATTTCTTGTCGGTGGCTCTTTGAAATTGTGATTGTCGATGAAGGGACATGTGGGCGGCGGCCCTGGGTCTGACAGCTTTAGGGTGTCAGTAACTCAGGATAAAAAGCCAAGCCTGACCTACATGTCTAACACGTTTCCATTACGTGGGAGCGGCTCTTCGTTTGCCTGTGGTTCGCTACAGGTTGATGACGGGACCGTTCCAAATTTGTGTAGGCCAGGCTCCTTAAAATGAGCGGGTTTGCGAGGGAATTCCACCTTGGCAAATTCGAACATCAAACTTGAGAGTTTGATCCTGGCTCAGAACGAACGCTGGCGGCATGCCTAACACATGCAAGTCGAACGAACTCTTCGGAGTTAGTGGCGCACGGGTGCGTAACGCGTGGGAATCTGCCCTTGGGTACGGAATAACTCAGAGAAATTTGTGCTAATACCGTATAATGTCTTCGGACCAAAGATTTATCGCCCAAGGATGAGCCCGCGTAAGATTAGCTAGTTGGTGAGGTAAAAGCTCACCAAGGCGACGATCTTTAGCTGGTCTGAGAGGATG
>JAEMRT010000233.1 GCA_016463225.1 Sphingopyxis sp.
TGTTGATGGCGGAGTAAAATGCCCCGGAACGGACATTTGAAAATTCCCCACTTCTTCTGATTGGCCCTTGTCCGGGGCGAGCCCCGGACAAGGGCCAAAGCAAAATATCGGGCATGATCCTCCTGACGGGAGGCGCGCTACGATGAAGAAGCTTGGAGATCTGATAATGATCCTGGATTTACATCGCCAAGGTCTGAAGGTGGCCGTTATCGCCCGCCAGGTCGGGATCGACCGCAAGACCGTCCGTAAATACATTGCGCAAGGCATCGAAGTGCCGACCTACGGACCCAGGCAGCCACGCGAGCGCTTGCTTGACCCTTGGATGGACTATCTGAGGTCCAGGCTTGATGCCTATCCAGGTTTGAGCGCGCGGCGCCTTTTGCGCGAGATTTGCGAGCGTGGTTACACCGGCGGCTATAGCACCGTCCGCGATACGGTGCGTGCATTGCGACCGGCAGGCGGCGGCAGCCCCTTCGCCGTACGCTTCGAGACGCCGCCCGGGCAACAGGCACAGGTCGATTTTGCTCAGTTCCGGGTGCGATTTACCAGCGCGCCGGACAGCGTCCAGATCGTGTGGTTGTTCTCGATGGTGCTGGGCTTCTCCCGGCTGATCTGGGCGCGCTTCGCCCAGCGTCAAACGATGCAGACCGTATTGGCGTGCCACAGAGCCGCGTTCGAGACGATCGGCGGCGTGCCGCGCGAAATCCTCTACGATCGTATGAAGACAGCCGTTCTGGGCGAGGATGAGGATGGTCGCGTCGTTTACAACCGGACGCTCGGCGAGTTCGCTCACCATTATGGCTTTCTGCCAAAAGCCTGCCGCGCCTATCGGCCCGAAACCAAAGGCAAGGTGGAGCGGCCGTTCCGCTACATCCGTGAAGACTTCTTCCTGGGCGGCACGTTCCGCGATCTCGATGATCTCAACCTCCAGTTCGTAAACTGGCTTGGCAACGTCGCCAACCCGCGTGTTCACGCCTCCACCGGTCGTGTTGTCAACGAGGCGTTCGCCCAAGAGCAGCCGACACTGCAGCTCCTGCCTCTGATCCCGTTCGGCGCGGTTCTCAAGCTCGAACGCAGGATCAGTCATGAAGGCATGGTGAGCGTCGGCGGCAATTATTACTCGGTGCCTGACGCGACACGACGGCGCGTGGTCGAGGTTCACAGCCTGGCGGACGAAATCCATATCTTCGAAGATAATCGGCTGATCGCACGACATCCCCTGCTCGAGGGACGGCGACAACGCTCGCTGCTGGAAGGCCACCGGCGGCAATATCGGCCTAAAGAGGAAAACCCGGTTCCGCATGGCTTTACCGGCGAACTGGTCACGCGCCGCTCACTCGACTTCTACGCCGCCATCGGTCAGCAACTGGCGGCATCGGGAGCAAGAGTATGAACTCGCTTCTTCCTGATCCAACAGCGTCGCTGCTTGATCGCGTCAAGATCAGTATGGTCGGCCTCAAAATGCCGCGCGCCATCGAGGTCGTCGACACCTGCGTCTCCCGCCTCGATCGCGGCGAGATCACCGGGCTGGAGTTGGTCGAACAACTGCTGCTCGAGGAGCTGACGTTCCGCGAGGATCGGCGGATCCGGACCGCTTTGCGGATGGGCCGGCTCAATACTGTCAAAACCCTCGCCGGATACGACTTCTCGTTCCAGCCCTCGCTCGACAAAGCCCGCATCCTGGCGCTGGCCGAACTGAACTTCGTCGCGCGCTGCGAGGTCGTCCACCTGCTGGGGCCGCCCGGCACCGGCAAGAGCCACCTTGCCAGCGCACTTGGCCTGGAAGCCGTCAAAGCCGGCAAAAGCGTCTCGTTCATCACGCTTGCGGACTTGATCGGTGCGCTTGCCAAGGCCGAACGAGAGGGCTCGCTGCGCGAGAGGATCCGCTTCTACTGCAGGCCATCTTTGCTGATCGTCGACGAGATCGGTTACCTCCCGGTCATACCCGGAGGTGGCAATCTGTTCTTCCAGCTGGTCAATGCGCGCTATGAAAAAGGGGCGATGATCCTCACCTCGAACCGAGGCTTTGCCGAATGGGGTGAAATCTTCGGCAGCCCCGTCGTCGCCACCGCGCTGCTCGACCGCCTGTTGCATCACGCCATCGTCATCCAGATCGATGGCTCGAGTTATCGCCTCAGGCGACATGCAGACCTACTACCCGAGCATGTGCGCTCGACCGCCCGGATCACGCCGCCGGCGCCGACAGAAGCTCGTCGCCGCGGGCGACCGCCAAAAGATGGAGGTGTACCGATGCCCGGCTCCTAAACCTCAAACCGCAAAGTGGGGAATTTTACTTTGCCCATTCCGGGGAAAATTACTGTGCCGTTGACA
>JAEMRT010000157.1 GCA_016463225.1 Sphingopyxis sp.
GGGCCATTGGCGTTTGCTCCCGGGCAGGACAATTTCACGATGGCGCGGGTGGGCGTGTCCCAGGATATTCCCAACCTCGCCAAGCGCCGTGCGCAACGCGCCCGCGCTGACAGCGATATCAAGGCTGCAGATGCCGACACCGCATTTGAGGCGCGTTCGGTTGAGGTCGGCACTGCGCTTGCCTGGATCAACCTTGCCTATGCCGAGCGCCGGCTGACCGCGCTTGATGATCTTCTAGCCCGTCTGGAGCGCGTGGTGCGGACAACGCCCAGTGCCGTCGCGTCGGGCAATGCCCGGCCTGCGCAGACTCTTGCCGGCCGACAGGCTATCGCCTCATTAGAAGATCGTCGCAGCGAACTGGTCTCAAACATAGCGCGGGCACGGGCTGCTCTGACGCGATGGACGGGTGACCCGGCGCCTGAAATTGCCGGATCTATTCCCGACTTCCCTGTCGATGGGGCCGAACTGCGCGCTGGCCTGGATCGCCTTCCCACCATGGCAATGATCGACGCCCAGTCCGGTCAGGCAATGGCCGATGTGCGTATGGCCGATGCCAACCGCCGTTCCGACTTCGGGGTGAACCTTGCCTATCAACGCCGCGACCCTCGTTTTGGAGATTATGTGTCAGCCGGTGTGACGGTCAGTCTGCCCTTCTTCACCCGCAGTCGACAGAATGCGGGCATTGCGGCGGCCCAGGAGAATGCCGGACGCATCCTGGCCGAACGCGACGCGGCCCTGCGGGCGCTGGCCGCTGATCTCGAAACCGATCTTGCGGACCATATCATGCATCATGAACAGTGGCTGCGCGCGCGGGACACATTGCTGCCACTCGCCGAGCAGCGGGTGACGTTGGAGACGGCAAGCTACGGGGCAGGTCGCGCCAATCTTGTCGATATCGCGGATGCCTATGCGGCCCTTGCCGACGTCACCCTCAACACTCTCGACCGTGAAGCCCTTGTCGCTGCTGACGGTGTTCGACTGAACCTCACGTATCGGAGCGAATCGCAATGAGCCATTTCACAATCCCTCGGGGCGGCCTTTTCGGTGCCGCGGCGCTGCTCGCGGTCGCCGCTGGCGGGGTCGGTTTCACCATCTCTGAATGGAGAGGAGGATCACCCGACGCTACGGCCGCCAAACCGCCGGCACGCAAGATCCTCTATTGGTATGACCCGATGATCCCCGCTGAGCATCATGACGGTCCAGGCCTGTCGTCGATGGGAATGCAAACAATCCCGCGCTATGCGGATGAGGTGGGGGCAAGCGCGGCACAGCCGGGAATATCGATCGACCCGTCCGCCTCCCAGGCGCTCGGGATGCGAACGGTGGCTGTGCGGCGCGGCGAATTGGCGAGCAGTCTCACCGCCACCGGCACGATCGACTTCAACCAGCGCGACGTTGCGATCGTTCAGGCGCGTGCAGGCGGCTTCGTTTCCCGTGTCTATGGCCGCGCACCTGGTGATGTGATCGGTGCAGGCGCGCCGCTTGCCGATGTTCTGGTGCCGGAATGGGGCGGCGCACAGACCGAGTTTCTGGCGGTCCGCCGCACCGGCAACGCCGCTCTGATCCAGGCCGCGCGTCAACGGCTCATGCTGCTCGGCATGCCCTCCGGCACGATCGCATCGGTCGAGCAAACCGGACGACCGCATAATGTGATCACCATCTCCACGCCCACGGGCGGCGTGATCAAGACGTTGAACGTGCGGGGCGGCATGACCTTGATGGCAGGAGAGACGCTTGCCGAGGTCAACGGGCTCGGCACGGTCTGGTTGAATGCCGCCGTGCCGGAAGCGGTCGCCGGTCCCTTGAAGCCTGGACAAGCGGTGCGAGCCGCGCTTGCAGCCTTCCCCGGCGAAACCATCTCCGGGCGCGTTTCGGCGATCCTCCCCGAGACACAGGCCGACAGCCGCACACTCACCGTTCGGATCGAGCTGCCCAATCGCGGCGGGCGACTGCGTCCCGGCATGTTTGCGACCGTCTCGTTTGGCGGGAGCGCGCAGCCGGCGTTGCTGGTGCCGTCCGAAGCCCTGATCCGCACTGGCAAGCGCACGTTGGTCATGCTCGCGCTCGACAAGGGGCGCTACCGCCCTGCCGAGGTGCAAACTGGGAGGGAAGCTGGCGATGATACGGAGATTCTGGCGGGCCTGAGCGAAGGCGAAAAGATCGTCGCTTCGGGTCAGTTCCTGATCGATTCCGAAGCAAGCCTCTCGGGCGTGGAAGCACGGCCGATCGGTGCTGACATGCCAAAGAGTCCTGCCAAACCTATGCCGACCGGCGCAGTCTATGAGACCGTCGGTACGATCGAAAAGATCACCGCCCAGTCGGTGACGCTGAGCCATCAAGCCGTGCCAGCCATTGGCTGGCCAGCGATGACGATGACGTTTCAGCTCACAGACCCGAAAGTCGCGCGCGGCTTAAAGACGGGCGACCGGGTCCGGTTCGGGTTCGATCAACCACCGAGTGGACCAACCGTGCGACGCATGGCGAAGGTAATGGGCCAGTGATCGCCCATCTCATCCGCTGGTCAGTCAGAAACCGCTTCTTCGTCATGATCGGGGTGCTGACGCTGATCGGCGTGGGCGTCTGGGCGGTGCGATCGACCGCGATCGATGCGTTGCCCGATCTCTCGGACACGCAGGTGATCATCCGCACCTCCTATCCCGGGCAGGCGCCGCAGATCGTCGAGAACCAAGTCACTTATCCGCTCACCACCACAATGCTCTCTGTGCCCGGCGCAAAGACCGTCCGCGGCTATTCCTTCTTCGGCGACAGCTTTGTCTATGTGATCTTCGAGGACGGCACCGATCTCTATTGGGCGCGCAGCCGCGTGCTCGAATATCTCAACCAGGTACAAGGCCGGCTGCCGGCCAGCGCCCGCAGCGCGCTGGGGCCGGATGCGACCGGGGTGGGCTGGGTCTATGAATATGCGCTGGTCGATCGCACTGGCCGCCACGATCTCTCGCAGCTTCGCGGGCTTCAGGACTGGTTCCTGCGCTACGAGCTGAAAACGGTAACGGGGGTCGCAGAGGTCGCCAGCATTGGCGGCATGGTGAAGCAATATCAGGTGCTGCTCGATCCGGTGAAGCTCGCCGCCTACGGCGTGACCCACGCCCAGACGGTCGATGCCATTCAGAAGGCCAATCAGGAGAGCGGCGGCTCGGTACTGGAGATGGCCGAGGCCGAATATATGGTCCGTGTCTCCGGCTATCTGAAGACGCTCGACGATTTCCGCGCCATTCCCTTAAGGACCGCAGCCGGCGGTGTGCCGGTGCGACTGGGCGACGTTGCCACGATCCAGGCCGGCCCCGAGATGCGGCGCGGGATTGCCGAACTGAACGGTGAGGGCGAGGTCGCGGGCGGCGTTGTGATCCTGCGCTCGGGCAAGAATGCGCGCGAGACAATCGCGGCGGTCAAGGACAAGCTCGCAGAGCTCAAGAAGGGCCTGCCACCCGGCGTCGATGTGGTTACGGTCTATGATCGCTCGCAGCTCATCGACCGCGCCGTTGAGAATCTGACCCACAAGCTGGTCGAGGAATTCATAGTCGTTGCGATCGTCTGCGGGCTCTTCCTTTGGCATGTCCGTTCGGCGCTCGTTGCAATTCTCACGCTTCCGCTTGGTGTGCTGGCAGCCTTCGTCGTCATGCGTTTCCAGGGGGTCAATGCCAACATCATGTCGTTGGGCGGCATCGCGATCGCCATCGGCGCGATGGTCGATGCCGCGGTCGTCATGATCGAGAATGCCCATAAGAAAATCGAGCGATGGGAGGAGGATCACCCGGACGAACATCTCGAGGGGGATACCCGATGGACCGTCATCACCGAAGCGGCAGCCGAAGTTGGGCCAGCGCTGTTCTTCAGCCTTCTGATCATCACCCTGTCGTTCATTCCGGTGTTCACGCTGGAAGGACAGGAAGGGCGGCTGTTCGCACCGCTCGCTTTCACCAAGACCTATGCGATGGCGTCGGCGGCGATCCTTTCGGTGACCCTGGTGCCGGTGCTCATGGGTTTGCTGATCCGGGGCAAGATTCCGCCCGAGCAGTCCAACCCGGTCAATCGCTGGCTGACGAACATCTACCGGCCCGCGCTCGACTGGACGATGCGGCGGCCAAGGACCGTACTGCTGATCGCGGCGCTCGCTTTTGCAACAACCGCCTGGCCGCTCACCCAGCTTGGCGGCGAGTTCATGCCGAAGATGGAGGAGGGTGATCTGCTCTACATGCCCTCGGCGCTGCCGGGTCTCTCGGCGGCGAAGGCGTCGGACCTGCTCCAGCAGACCGACCGCCTGATCAAGACCGTGCCCGAGGTCGAGAGCGTGTTCGGCAAGGCCGGCCGCGCCGAGACTGCCACCGATCCTGCGCCGCTTGAGATGTTCGAGACGACGATCCAGTTCAAACCTCGCGACCAATGGCGACCGGGCATGACTCCGGACAAGCTGGTCGAGGAGCTTGATCGAACGGTAAAACTGCCCGGCCTCGCCAATGTGTGGGTGCCGCCCATTCGCAACCGGATCGACATGCTGGCGACCGGCATCAAGAGCCCGATCGGGGTCAAGGTGTCGGGTGCTGACCTCGCTGAGCTCGACCGCATCGCGCACGATCTCGAGACAGTTGCGAAAACCGTGCCTGGGGTCAGTTCGGCGCTCGCAGAGCGCTTGACGGGCGGGCGCTATGTCGATGTCGATGTCGATCGGGCCGCTGCCGCCCGATTTGGGCTCAATATTACGGACGTGCAGCGGATCGTCTCTGGCGCGATCGGCGGCGAGACGATCGGCGAGACGGTCGAGGGGCTGGCACGGTATCCGATCAGCGTCCGCTATCCGCGGGAGCTACGCGACAGTCTTGACGGAATACGGATGCTGCCGGTCCTGACCCCGTCCGGACAGCAGATCACGCTCGGCACCATTGCGCGCGTCTCGATCGCTGAGGGGCCCCCGATGCTCAAGACCGAAAACGCCCGCCCATCGACCTGGGTCTATGTCGACGTGCGCGGACGCGACCTTGCGTCGGTCGTGAGTGACCTGCAGCATGCGATCGCAAGACAGGTGACGCTCTCGCCAGGGGTTAGCGTCGCCTATTCGGGACAGTTCGAATATCTCCAGCGTGCCGTTGCCAAATTGAAGCTCGTCGTGCCAGCGACGCTGCTGATCATCTTCGTGCTGCTCTACATGATCTTCGGGCGGTTCGATGAAGCAGCTTTGATCATGGGCACTTTGCCGTTCGCACTGACGGGCGGCTTCTGGATCCTCTATCTTCTAGGTTTCAACCAGTCGGTCGCGACCGGCGTCGGGTTCATCGCCTTGGCGGGCGTCTCCGCCGAATTCGGCGTCGTGATGCTGATCTACCTTAAGAATGCGCTTGAGGAGCGGGGCGGGGCTCCCGACGCCGATCAGGTGAAAACTGCCGTGCGCGAAGGGGCGCTTTTGCGGGTCCGGCCCAAGGCGATGACGGTCGCCGTGATCCTCGCTGCCCTCTTGCCGATCCTGCTGGGATCGGGCGCCGGATCCGAAGTCATGAGCCGGATCGCCGCGCCGATGATAGGCGGCATGCTGACCGCGCCGCTGTTGTCGATGTTCGTCCTGCCTGCCGCCTATCTGCTGCTTCGGCGGCCGAAGATGAAGCCCAATGACCAACACGTTTCATTATAAAGGAGAAGACCATGAACTACGGACGACTGACCTTTGCCCTCGGCCTCGCGGCACTGACCGTCGCTTGCGGGAAAAAAGCCGAACCGCCCGTTGCGGTCGAGACCAACAAGGCAGAACCCGCCGCCGCTATGAGCGGCAACATGGCAAATATGGCGATGGAGCCGTCGGCTGCCACTGCAATCAAGGTGAAGGGACACGGCACGGTCACCGCGATCGACAAGTCTGCGGGCACGATCACACTCGATCATGGCGCCATCCCCGAAGCCAAATGGCCGGCAATGACAATGGCGTTCAAGGCTGCCCCGGCGATCACAGATGCAGTGAAGGTTGGCGATAAGGTCGATTTTGACCTTATGTTGACGGGCAACGCCGGCGAGGTAACGGCGATCCAAAAGCAGCCGTAAATCCGCGCTACTACGGGCGTTCTTAAATCGTAATTAACCTTGTTCGTTCACGCTTGCACTATGAAGAAAGATAGAGCTGGGCGCGAAACGCAGGTCTTGAGCGAAACAACCGGGTGGCGGCAATCATGATTGCCACCGCGTTCGGCTGCGTCGCGCTTTTGTGCGTCATTAGCTGGCCGTTTTTCGACGACTATCGAACCGCGGTGAAAATCCAGAGCGCGGGTGCTGCCGCCTTCGCGCTCTATTTTTTGATGCTCGGCTCACCCACTGCGGCGATAGCGTGCCTCATTTCATGCTCGCAGCTCGTCATCTCCGCGTCAGTGCGCGATCGCTACGTGGTTAAGAGACTTTATGGAGCGACCCTCATTTTGTTGGCCTTCCTCTCGGTTGTGACTTGGCACGGCATCCCGTCGGCTTTGGCATTTGCCGGCAGTTCGTTGGGCAGTCTCGCAAGACTTCAGACCTCAACGACGCGGATGAAAGGCATTTTCCTGGCAGGCGCACCGTTTTGGCTCGCCCACAATTTGATGGTCGGAGCTTTGTTCGCATTGGGCACGGATCTGGTCTCGTTAGCTTCTAACTTGGCGAACTTGGTAAAGTTCCTCGTGCGACGGGGCGTTTCAGCGCGCGCCTCAACATTAATCGCGTCGATTACCTAGCCCGTCGCGATCTTAGCTTGATTTGGATATCTAACAACGATCGCCGTCTAACTACGGTCGATGTACAGTGATCTCAGACGAAAAATCCTGTGGGATGGGCCTCCGGAGCATAGGTTGCTACTCAACATGATTCATATCCGGTGACATTCATCATCGGCATCGGCATTGCGCTTAGCAGGCGCGGCATCGGTCGCGACGTCGTTGTTTGGTTCTTTGGCAACCTCATTCTGGTGGTCGTTTTAATAATAATCGGCCAGACAAAGGTCGCGCGTCCGCCCTAAGTGATCCTTCAACGCCACGATCGTACCGGGCTTCATGAAGCGCCACCGCCAATGATGGTCGAAAGTATATGATGAATCGATATCGCGACCATTGATTGCGAGAATGCCATCTCCAACGCCCCAGCCGCTTTGGGCAGCGGGGCTGTTTTTCGCTACATGAACAACGTGGAGTTCGTCTTTGGTAAGCGCCAATCCAAAGCCGCTGTGATCCTCTAGCATTGGTAAGCCCCGCTGGGCCGGCCTGAGCCAAAGCTGGCCGGCTGAAACGTCAAGCACCACATCGAACTGTGCGATTAAAGGTAGTCCTATGCTTCCGACGGCACTGGTGGAAAGCCAAGTTGTGGGGGAAAGCGTCGGGGCGGCCCGGATCGGAACTTTACCTAATTTAACTCGATCGGTAATGAACGTGGTGGCACTCGTTATGCCGTCGATGCCTCCGATCGCAGCTGTGGACTGACGAACTCCTTGAAGGAGTCGGTGATCACTTACATAAGACGGGGCCAGCATTAACGCCGTTGAACTCCCCAAATCGAAGACCATAGGCATATTTGCGAGGTCCATCACAGAGGCGTCCACAAGGAGTTCGCGGTTCGACCCGTGTATAAGCGAAACGCGCTCCCAGCCTTTTTCGCCCGCAAATCCGCCTGTGGCGCCAACTGAAAGGCGCCGGTTGGCAAAGTCGAAAGCGACACAACGCTCCGCCAGCATGTCTTCGCCAAGCACCATCTCGACGGGGCGGCCTAGCGCAGACGAAACGGCTTTCAGGTCGGCTATGAAGACAGAGGGCAAGCGTCGCCGTTCACCTCCAAACTTTATCTCGATATTGCGTGCCAACAGAGCACTTGCTCGCCCGCTGACACCTCGAACTGTTCGCTTCTCAGTAGGTGAGAGCCCTAATTTTGTCGCTAGCGAAGAACTAATGATCGATGCTGCGCTACCACTGTCAATAATCGCGCCAACGCTAAGACCCGCCACGTCGATCGAGAGAATTATCGTATCGCCTGTTACAAGGCTGAACGGTTGCCATAGAGGGGAGGTAGAAAACCCCGTCCATTCCTGGCGCGCGGTCACCTCGCGCGCCTGGGTAAGCTTGAAATGAGCTTCAGCTACGAAAGCGCCGGCGTAAATGAGCCCCCTCATCATGTGACGCCGAGTAACCGGAACACCTTCCCAAATCATCTTGGTGTCTTTCACTTTAGTCGGGCCATAAAGGTTTAGGTGCCCAGTCGCCCAGCGATTAGCCTCGCCGTTGTGCGTGACGCTCGCACTCGTTTATGTGGCGCTCCAAAGTCAAATCAGCCACGCGTTCGAGGTCGCAACGAGCAGAAGCACGCCAAGTGTCCCACGATAGATGACGAACGGCCAAGCGGAGAACCGCTCAAGGACGCGCATCAGCGCCCAGATCGCGGCGAATGCCGAAACGGACGCGACAACCAGACCGAGCGCCAAAACGGACTGAAGCGCCCCGGGTTTCCAGGAGGCTCCAACTTGTGAGAAGGAGCATCCGTTAT
>JAEMRT010000059.1 GCA_016463225.1 Sphingopyxis sp.
TTTATCGGCTGCGCCCCAATTCCAGGTTATGACCAAGGCGGCTATGATGGTGACGATGAATCCAGATCCACATCGCAAACAGGTGCTACATACTCTACGCCGACCCAGCCCAGCTACATGGCGGCGGTGACGCACATCGATACGTCTTCCTATTGGGTTTCGCGCGGGCACTGGACTGCGGATTCGGCCAATAAACGGGCGCTTGCGGCCTGTAAGGCGGCGATGGGTGAAGGATGTGTCCTCAACGAAACGGTATATGGATATGGCACTTTCGGTGTGATGATCGATGCGATGGGTCTGCGCTGGATTAAATCCGGCGCTGATGTTCCCAAAGGCACACTACAATCGATCCGATACCAAGCGCTTGCACTGCAGTGCCTTAAAAGTTCATTCGGCTGCGAGTTCGAAGAAGTTATATGGCCATGGTCCATACCAGAAGATGAAGTGCCGCCGGCCAATTTCGTCATCGATAATTTTCCCCGTTATGGGGTGAAGCGGCACCATTGGGCGTTGCTTGCCAGACCGGAAGGCACCGCGCCTGCTGCTTCGCAAAACAAGGCCTGGTTGATCAGTGGCAGCCAGAATTCGGCGGAGGCCCGGAAATCGGTTCTCGATCGCTGCCGTGCGGACTCGGGCGTATCTTGCGCAATCGACGCTTATGTCTCGAACGGCGTGTTGGTTCGGTTCGTAGATGCGAAAGGAAAAGCGGGCTGGACGAGCGCGGTGACGAAAAGGGTGATTGAGCCGCTCGGGAGCTACAGGAGGAAAAAGCCCAAGATCGACCCGGCGTCGGTTGCGGCCCGTGTAGAACGGCAATGCTTCGTCAAGCCCTGCAAAGTCATCGCCACCTACGATGCCGCAACGCCGCGGATGCAGGTGATCGATGACGCCGGATGACGATGGCGATCCGGTGTAGCGTGTCGCCCTCGGGGCAAAACATGAAAAGAATATCGCGCGGGATCCGCATGATCGCCACGCTGCTTCACTGTCGGTTGGCGCTCTTGCTGGCGCTTCTCGCCATCCCCGCCGGCGCGACGACCGCGGTTAGCGACCCCGCCGACGTGCTGGGTGCGGCGCTCGCTCGTGACGGCATGACTGGAATCGCATGGAGCATCGTCGACGGCGATAGCATTACGGTCGGGGCGGAAGGCTTTAGCGACCAGCCCGCCAGGCGGCCACTGCGCGCCGACGATCGGGTCCATGTCGGGTCGATCGCCAAGACCGTCGTGGCGCTTGGCGTGTTGCGGCTGGTCAGCGAGGGGCGGGTCGGGCTGGATCAGCCCGTCGAACAACTGCTGCCCGGCGTCGACTTCGACAATCGCTGGCAGGCGGCAAGCCCGGTGACCGTGCGGCATCTGCTTGATCACACGGCGGGACTGGAAGACGCCCGCCTGTGGCACATCTTCAGCGCGCAGACGGGCCCGAACGATCCGCTGGCGGCATTGATGGCCCGCGATCCCTCCGTCCTGCAAATCCGCACCCGGCCGGGGCAGATATTCTCCTACTCCAACATCGGCTACACGCTGCTGGGCATGATCATCGAACGCACGACGCGGACGCCTTATGAACGCTGGCTCGACCACAATATATTGGCGCCGATCGGGATGCGTGACAGCACCGCGACCTTTCAAACCCAGCGGGGCAAAGGGCGTGACGCGCGGCTGGCGTGGGGGCATCAGGATCGGGGGGACCGGGTCGCCGCGATGCCGGTCGCGGTCCGGCCCGCGGGTCAGCTGACGACCACCCCGCGCGACATGGCGCGCCTCGCCCAGTTTCTGATGGGGGACGGCCGCGCCGACGGGGTTCGGATCGTCCGGCCCGACCTGCTCGCGGCGATGGCGCGGCCCCGCCATGGCGCGGCGCGCGCGGGACTTGTCGATGGCTACGCGCTCGGGCTGGGTCTGTTCGACCGTGCGGGCCATGTCGGCCGCTGCCACGGCGGTGACATCGTCGGCTTTCGGGCGATGCTGTGCCTCTATCCAGAGGACAAAAAGGCGTATTTCCGGTCGATCAACATCGACAAGGAGGGGGCCGATTATCGCCAGTTTGACCGGATGCTGATCGCCAGCCTAAACCTGCCAACCGCATCACGATCACAGGCCGCGCCGCTGGCCAGCATTTATCTCGGCTGGGGTGGGCGCTATGTGCCGCTCGTCAGCAGGGTCGCCATCGGGCGCTATCCCGAACTCCTGTCGGACGGGATCGATGTCGCGCTCACCCAGACCGGCGCCACGATCAGGCACGATGACGGCAAGATTGTCGAGCTGGTCGCGGTGGGGCGCAATTTGCTGCGCGACAAGGACAAGGTCCGGCCGTCGCATGTGCTCCACGCCGATCCCGGCGGCAGGCAGCTGGTCAGCACCGATTTCCGCACCTTCCGCCGCGCCCATTGGGCCGAGCGTCCGGCGTTGCTGATCGGCCTGTTCGCGGGGCTTGGCGGCCTGCTCTATCTTTTGCTTGCCGCCCCGATCGTGGCGTGGCGCACCAAACGGCAGATCGTGTCGCCCGTCCTGATCGTTTTTGCGATCTGCCCCGTTGTCGGCGCCTTGCTATATGTCCAGCCGTTCCAGCAACTGGGCGACCTGACGCCGGGATCGGCGTTGCTGGCGCTGGTGACGATAGCACTGCCGCTTGCGCTCGTCTGGCAGGGGGTGACGGCCTGGCGTTCGCGCTACGCCGGTCGCCGGATCGAACTGCTGGCGGCGGCGGCGGCGTTGCAGTGGCTCGGAACCCTGGCCGCTTTTGGCCTGGTACCGCTTTTGCTCTGGAAATAGCGGTTGTGAGAGGCGAGGCGGCGGCGCTTTGACACACCGCTTTGGCATATGGCTTGCGTCCCGGCGGAATATTGCCGGTTTCGGCTGACATTTCCATGCCACCGGTTGACCTTTCCCCGCTTTCAAGGGCATAGCTCTGCGTCCAGGACATAAGTCCGGGTCGCATCCGTTATGTATTCGCCGGGGGGCTGGCGAGAGGGGGGTAGGATGCCCGTGCGCGCGTTCGTCAGCATCATGGCCAGTGACTGGATGAGCGGCTTTTGCCGCCGCCTGGCCGCGCGCGCATGAGCGAGCCGGTCAAGGTTGCGATCATCGGGTCGGGGCCAGCGGGGCTGAGCGCGGCATCGCGCGCCGCGCAGCTGGGGCTCAGCCATATATTGCTCGAAAAGACCGACCATCTGTCGGACACCATCTTCAAATATCAGAAGGGCAAGCGCGTCCTCGCGACGCCCGAGCGGCTCGACCTGCGCTCCGACTGCCGCTTTGCCGAGGGTGCGCGCGAATATATCCTGGGCAATTGGGACGAGGATGCCGCGAACAACAAGGTGAATGTGGCGTATCACGCCGAGGTTGCCGAGGTGACCGGCGAAAAGGGTGCGTTCGCGATCAAGACCGCGAAGGGCGACGTCTTTCACGCCGAAAATATCGTGCTGGCGATCGGGACGCAGGGCAATCCGAACCGGATGCGCTGCGGCGGTGCCGACCTGCCGCACATCATCTATCAGGTCGACGATCCCGAAGATTTCAAGGACAAGCATATCACTGTCGTCGGATCGGGCGACGCGGGGATTGAAAATGCGCTGGGCGTCGCCGAAGAAGCGCTCGAAAACACCGTCACCATCCTCAACCGTTCGAAGGATTTTGCGCGCGCGAAGGCGAAGAATGTCGCCGACATGACCGAGGCGGGCGAGAATGGCTTCATGTCGATCCGCACCGAGACCCAGCCGAAGCTGGTCGAGCCCGGCTGGCTGACGCTGGAAACCCCGACTGGCGAGGAAAAGATCGAGTGCGATGTGATCGTTGCGCGGCTGGGCTCGGTCGCGCCGCGCGGATTCGTCGAATCGATGGGGATCGAGTTCACCGGCCCTGACCGCGAAGCCTTTCCCAAGCTGTCGCCGACCTTCGAGACGACGGTCCCTGGCCTGTATGTTATTGGCGCGCTCGCGGGTTATCCGCTGATCAAGCATTGCATGAATCAGGGCTATGACGTCGTCGAGTTCCTGAATGGCAATACGGCGCTGACCCCGGCCGACGAAAAGGATCTGGCAGCAATCTTTGCAGCGCTGCCGCAACAGAAACCGGTCAGCGAATGGCTGGACTATCTGCGCACCCGCATCCGCATCTTCGCCGACGTCTCGCCGCTCCAGATGCGCGAATTCATGCTCGATTCGAAGGTCGCCTTTTATTCGAAGGGCGACATCGTATTCGAGAAGGGCGATCCGGGGTCGTCGTTGTTTGCGATCGCCGACGGTCATGCGGTGGTCGAGGTTGGACCCGACTTTACCGTGCCGATCGAAGAGGGGTCGATCTTTGGCGAAGTCGGGCTGATTTCGGGCCGCAAGCGCGGTGCGACGATCCGCGCGGGTGAGGACAGCATCTTTGTCGAAGTGTCGCGCACCGCGGCATTGAAGCTGATGGCGGCGGTCCCGGGCGCGAAGCGTGTGATCAACCGCATCTCGCTCGAACGCCAGCTGCTCCAGATTTTCAAGGGCGGGCTGACCGTCGAGGATCTGGAACCGATCGTCGAGGATCCGGCGATCGAGCGCGTTCCTGCGGGCAAGGTCGTACTCGCCGAGGGTGACGAAGGCGACGACGTCTATGTCATCCGGTCGGGGTCGATGGTGGTCGAGAAGGACATCGGCGGCAAACCGATCTTTCTGCGCTACCTGCCTGCTGGCAGCTTTTTCGGCGAAATGGCGGTGCTCAGCGGCGCGCCGCGCAACGCCACGGTCAAGGCGGCGGTCGCGAGCGAAGTGATCCGCCTGAAGGGCGAGGCGTTCAAGGCGATGCTCGCCAAGCGGCCGCAGGTGCGCGCCGCGACCGAGGCTGCGGTCGCCGAGCGCGCGGCGATGAACGACTTCATCGAATCGCGCAAGGCGAGCTATTCGAGCGCGGTCGACCTTTATTCGGACACCGCGACCTTCATCATGAAGGAGGGGCTGGGCGAGGCGACCGACGCGCTGCTGATCGACGAGAATCTGTGCGTCGGCTGCGACAATTGCGAAAAGGCGTGCGCCGACAGCCACGAAGGGCTGTCGCGGCTCGACCGCGAGGCGGGCAAGACCTTTGCGCATCTGCACGTACCGACCAGCTGCCGTCACTGCGAGCACCCGCACTGCATGGCCGACTGCCCGCCGAACGTCATCCACCGCGGCCCCGATGGCGAGGTGTTCATGGAGCCGGGGTGCATCGGCTGCGGCAATTGCATGCGCAACTGCCCCTATGGCGTGATCCGCATGGAAGCCGCGCCGCCCGAAAAGCCCAGCCTGCTACGCTGGCTGCTCACCGGTTTTGGGCCGGGGCCGGGTGAGCCGTCGCCCAAATGGACCAAGAAGCAGTTGGGCGACGAGAAGCCCAAGAAAATCGCGGTCAAATGCGACATGTGCAAGGGCATATCGGGCGGCCCCGCTTGCGTGCGCGCGTGCCCGACTGGCGCCGCGATCCGCGTCTCGCCCGAGGAGTTCCTGTCGATCGCGCGGCTGGAAGAGGGGACCGACTGATGGCCAGTCTGTTCCGGCGGCGTCGCAACAAGGCCACGCAGACCGAGCGGGTGCGCGAGCGCAAGCATGAGGGGTTTCTGCGTTACGCGGGCTTTCGCTGGGCGAAGATTTCGGGCGGGCTGTGCTTGCTCATTGTCATCTCCTACGCGCTGGTCGATGTGACACCACGGCACAATGGCGGCAGCTGGTACGGCTATACGCTCGGCACGATCGGCGCGGGGCTGATCCTGTGGCTCACCGCGCTCGGCTATCGCAAACGCAAGATGACGAACGATTATTGGTCGCTCAAGGCATGGACGTCGGCGCATGTCTATCTGGGGCTCAGCCTGATCGTCATCGGCACCTGGCATACCGGGTTCCAGCTCGGCTGGAACGTACACACGCTCGCATGGGCGCTGATGATGCTGGTGATCCTGTCAGGGCTGTATGGCGTCATCGTTTATGCGACGCTGCCCGCCGCGCTGTCGAACAACCGCGACGAAATGACGCAGATGCAGATGCTCGAGGCGATCCGCGCTTTCGACCGCCAGCTGCACAGCGCCGCGCAGCCGCTGACTCCGGCGGATACCGCGCCGGTACTCGCCGCGCTCGATGAAGACCCGTTCGCGGGCGGCATCGTCGCACGGCTGGGCGGCCGCTACCCGAACTGCGCCACGGCGGCGGCGCTGCGCACGCTGGCGGCGTCGCACAGCAGCGATGCCGCGGCGCGCGAAAAGGTCGTCGGGCTGCTCAAGCAGAAGGTCGCGGCGCTGGCGCGACTGCGCGCGCATCTGCGGCTGCGCGCGCTGCTCGAAATCTGGCTCTACGTGCATGTGCCGCTGACCTTTGCGCTGATCGCAGCGCTGTCGGCGCACATCATCAGCGTTTTCTTTTACTGGTGAGGCGGGGACGATGAGCTTCATCCTGCGCCGTATTTCGACCACGAAGACCGGCAAACAGATCATCCGCGACACGCCGCTGCCCGGCGACACGATCACCCTCGGTCGCGAGGGCAGCAACATCATCCATGTTGCCGACCTGGCGGTGAACCCGCATCATGCGACGATCAGCAGTTCGGACGGACGCCACGTCCGCGTCGCGGCGAGCGAGGGGCTGGGGTTCGACCTCAACGGCCGCAGCGAGACCGTTGCCGACATCGACAGCGCCGCGGGCGGCGAACTGCGCTTCGGCGGGCACCGGCTGACGATCGCGCGCGAGGGGGAGAATATCATCCTGCTCGTCGAGCGGATCGACGAGCTGTCGCAATCGTCGAAGGACGTCGACGAGGCCAAGGCGTTCTCGTTGCAGGGCGTGATGCTCGGCAAGCGCATGGGGGCGTGGGCGTTTGGCCTGCTGATGCTGCTCGCCTTTCTGGTCGGGCCGATCTGGGCCTGGTACAGCTACAAGAGCGTCAACGAGCGCCCCGACGGTTTTCACGCCGACAGCAGCTGGCTGTCGGGACCGCTGTCGAGCGCCCATGCCAGCCTGAAGGACGATTGCCAGTCGTGCCATGTCGAACCGTTCGTCGCGGTCACCGACAAAGCGTGTGTCAGCTGCCACACCGGCGAGCACAAGACGATGAGCACCGCGCACGCCAGGGCGCCGACCACGATGCTGCTCGCCGCGCGCTCGCCCGACGGCGGGTTCGACAAATTGCTGGCGAACGTCGGCGACGTGTTCAACCGGCCGCAGGGGCGCTGCGTCGATTGCCATACCGAGCATGAGGGCGCCGGGCCGATGCCCGCGACGCCGCAAAAATTCTGCGCCGATTGCCACGACGGGATGCAGGGCAGGTTGAAGACCGCGGGGCATCCGACGACGCTGGCCGATGCCGCCGATTTCGGCACCGGCCACCCCGAATTCCGCCCGCTCGTCCGTGCTGCACCGGGCGCGAAGCTGGCGCGCGCCGCAACGGGCAAGGGGACGGTCGATTATAACGGCCTGAAATTCCCGCACGACATGCATTTGCAGGCGACCGGCGGGGTCGCGCGCATGGCGACGAGTTTCCGCGGGCGTTATGATTTCGGGCAAAAGCTGGAATGCGAAAATTGCCACCGCGTCGAGGCCGACGGGGTGCGCGTCAAGCCGGTCGAAATGGAGCGCGACTGCGCGATGTGTCACAGTCTGGCGTTCGAGACCGTTGGCGGCACGACGCGGACGCTGCGCCACGGCGAACCCGATCAAGTCGTCGCCGACCTTACCGCCTATTACCGTTCGACCCCGCCGGCGCGTCCGTTGCAGCTCGGCGGGATGCAGCGGCGGCGTCCCGGCGCCTATGCCGAGGGGCAGGTATATAACATCTATTTCCGCGAAGTCGCGGTGCGGCCCGGCCGCGCCGAGGATGCTGTGCGCGCGGTGTTCTCTAAGGGCGGCGCCTGTTACGATTGTCATACGATCTTTGCCCCGCAAGCCGGGAACGGCTGGCGCGTGGCGGCGGTCGACCAGACGCCGCGTTATCTGCAAAAGGGCTGGTTCGACCATGACGCGCACCGCGAGACCGACTGCGCCGACTGCCACACCGCGGCGCCCGCGTCGAAAGCGTCGACCGATCTGCTCGTCCCCGGTCTGCGCCAATGCCGCGATTGTCATGTCGGCGAGGGCGGGGCGCGGATCGTCAAGGTCGAAACCGCGACCGAATCGCCGTGCGCGATGTGCCACGAATATCATTCGGACGGTGGCCAGCCGTGGGTTCCGAACCGTCAGCGGAAGGTAAATGCCGCGGCAATCACAAATAAACCCCAGCGCGGTACCTATGATGTGAGCTTGATCACAGGCACCGGGGCACGCGGTCTTTACAATGTGACATGGCGCACACCTGCTTTGCATGGGGCAAGACGGGGCGGATAGGTTTAGGACCGGGACCGATGATGGGCCGGAGCAGGGGACGGATGTGCTGATCGCGCAGATCACCGATATCCATTTGGGGTTCGATCCGGACAATCCGGCCGAATATAACCGCAAACGCCTCGACGAGGTGCTCGATGTGCTGATCGACGGGCCGAACCGCCCCGATCTGTTGCTCGCCACCGGTGACATCACCGATCGCGGCGATGAGGACAGCTACCGCCGTCTTGCCAACGCCTTTTCGCGCTGCCCCTTTCCAGTGTGGCCCAGCGTCGGCAACCATGATTTGCGCGACAATTTCCAGGCGCAGTTTCCCGGCCTCGACGATGGCAATGGCTTTGTCCAATACACGATCGAGCTGCCCGAAATGCGGCTGGTGACAATCGACACGCTGGAGGAAGGGCGCCATGGCGGCGCCTTTTGCGACGCCCGCGCCAAGTGGCTCGATGCCGAACTGGCGAAGGATCCGGCCAAGCCCACCTATATCGTGATGCACCACCCGCCGGTCGAAAGCGGCATCGAATGGATGAATACCCATCCCGACGAACCATGGGTTACAACCTTTACCGATGTGGTGAACCGCCACCGGCAAGTGCGCGGGCTGATCTGCGGCCACCTGCACCGCAGCGTCACCGTGGCGTGGGAGGGGCGCACCGTCGCCATTTGTTCATCGACCGCGCCGCAGGTCTCGCTTGATCTTCGTCCGATCGACGAGAACCGCCCCGACGACCGCCCGATGATCGTCGCCGAAGACCCCGCCTACGCGCTCCACCGCTGGAACGGACGCGAACTGGTGAGCTTTTACGACTTCGCCGGGGCGCATACGATGCTGGCGAAATATGACGCGCATCTGCAGCCACTGGTACGCGAGTTGAAGGCGGAGCGGCCGGCTTAGCGCGGCTGCCAAGCCACTCTATTCTTTGCCGGGATGACGAGATCAGGCGGTCAATACCCCAGCGTCAAATCCACCCGCGGCTCAACCGCCTCGCCCTTGTGCCAGCGGTCGAGATTTTCCAGAAACCGCTGCGCCGACCGCACGAACATTTTGTCCTGTGCGCGGCCCGACAGGTGCATGGTGATGTGCGCGTTGTCGAGGCTCCACAGCGGGTCATCGGCGGGGAGCGGTTCGGGGGTGGTGACGTCGAGGAACGCCGAGGCGATCTGCTTTTCGTTCAGCGCGGCGACCAGCGCGTCCTGATCGACGACGCTGCCGCGCGCGATGTTGATCAGCGTCGCGGTCGGCTTCATCGCGGCCAGCTCCCCGGCGCCGATCATGCCGTCGGTTTCGGGGGTCGCGGGGACAGCGAGGATCACCCAGTCGAAATCGCTTAAGCTGGCGCGCCATTGATCGGGGGTCAGCGTGTTGGGCCCGGGTGAGCGGCGCACGACGGTCACGTCGACCGCGAACGCCTTCAGCCGTTCCTCGATCAGCTTGCCGATTGCGCCATAGCCGAGCAGCAGCGCTTTCGACCCGAACAGTTCGACCTTGCCGGGCGAGTCCATCAACCACTCGCGGCGCTCCTGCGCGCGGACAACGTCGCGGTAGCCCTTGGCGACGGTGAGCATGCCCATCACGACATATTCGGCGATGGTGATCGCGTTGATCCCGGCGCCGTTGGTGACGACCGTGCCGCGCTTTTGCAGCAGGTCGAGCGGCATGCCGTCGACCCCGGCGTAGATCGAGTTCAGCCATTTGAGGTTCGTTGCGGCGGTGATGACCGCGGCCATGTCTTTCTTGTCGTACATATCAAACCAGCCGATTTCGGCGTCGGGGGCGAGCGCGAGCGCTTCGTCCTTCGACTGGAAAAAGCGCGGTTCGACCCAGTCGGGCAGGCGGTTTTCGACGAGCGGACGGATGAGGCCCGACAGGACGGTGACGGTCTTGGTCATAAAATTCCTACTGCTGAAATGCGTGCCAGCCCGCCCAGGCGAGCGGGACGAGGCCGATCAGATCGACGAGCGCGATGGTGGTGAGCTGCGCGGGGCGCCCGTATGCCTGATAGAGAAACAGGAAGCTGAGCATCGAGATTGCGGCGAGCAAGGTCGCAAGCTTGCGCCCGCCGGGGTCGAACGCCGCCCAGACGCAGGCGACGAGCACTGCAAAGAACAGCGCTGCGCGGTGGTGCATGAGCAGAAAGATCGGGCTGTCGGGCGCGACGCCATAGAGGCGCGTGATCAACGCCGGGCGGACCAGCGCGAGCGCGGGGATCAGATGGACAAGACCGACAAGGAGCCAGCAGATCAGTTGCGACATGCAACGAAGCTAGCAGCCCGCGAGGCCGGGACAAGCCTCTAATTGGTGTCCAGCCGCCAGTCCCAGCCGAGCGGGTCGCCATCCATCACCTCTACTCCCGCGGCGGTGAGTTCGTCGCGGAGTTTGTCGGAGGTGGCGAAGTCCTTCGCAGCGCGGGCTTCCTTGCGGCGGGCGAGCGCGGCTTCGATTTCGGCCTCGGTGATCGTGGCGGCTTTAGGGCGGATGCGGAGGTCGGCGCGGGTCAGTGTTGCGAGGTTCAGGCCGAGAACTGAGTCCATCTCGATAACTGTGGCGTATCGTGTCGCTGGAAATTCGGTCGCGTTCAAGCTGGCCTCTAGGTGTCCAATGGCGCGCGCGGTGTTAAGATCATTGCACAACGAACCGGCGAACTGTTCAACAACCACCGAATGAACATCTTCCTGTTCCGGCAATACTCCCAACGCTTGGGCTCTCAATTTCTCTACACCCATCACCATCCGCTTCAGCCGCGTCAGTGCCGCACCCAAACCCTCCCACGAAAACTCCAGCTCGCTGCGGTAATGCGCCTGCAGGCACATCAGGCGGTACGCCAGCGGGTGATAGCCCTTGTCGATCAGCAATTGCAGGCGCAGGAATTCGCCCGCGCTCTTGCTCATCTTGCCGCTGCGTTCGATCAGGAAATTATTGTGCATCCAGATGCGCGCGCCGCTGGCGTCGCTGCAACTGTGCGCCTGGTTCTGCGCGATCTCGTTCGGGTGGTGGATCTCGCGGTGGTCGATGCCGCCGGTGTGGATGTCGAACGGAAAGCCGAGCAGGGCTTCGGACATCACCGAACATTCGAGGTGCCAGCCGGGGGCGCCGCGGCCCCAGGGCGAGTCCCACTCCATCTGGCGCGTCTCGCCCGCGGGGGTCTTGCGCCAGATCGCGAAGTCGGCGGCGTGGCGCTTGCCCTCGACCTCTTCGATGCGGCCTTCGCCTTCGTCGGTTTTTGCGCGTGCAAGGGCGCCGTAATCGGTCACCGTGGAGGTGTCGAAATAGAGGCCGCCGTCCAGTTCGTAGCAATGCTTGTCGGCGATCGCCTTCGCAAACTCGATCATTTGCGGGACATAGTCGGTGGCGATCGACCAGTGCGCGGGCTGGCGGATATTCAGCGCCTTGATGTCAGCCCAATAGGCCTCGGTATAGTGGCGCGCGATGTCCCAGATCGACTGCGCCTTTTCCGCCGCCATCTTTTCCATCTTGTCCTCGCCCGCATCGGCGTCGTCGGTCAAATGGCCGACGTCGGTGATGTTGATGACGTGGGTGAGCTTGTAGCCCTTGAACGAAAGGGTGCGGCCCAGCGTATCGGCAAAGACATAGGCGCGCATGTTGCCGATGTGCGGGTAATTATAGACCGTCGGGCCACAGCTATAGACGCGCGCCTCACCGGGGTGGACGGGCTGGAATTCTTCCAGCTGGCGCGTCAGGCTGTTGAACAGCTTGAGCGGGGTCGGGGCAGGGGCGTCGGTCATACCTGCGCCCATGCCCCGCCCCGAGCGGCTCCGTCAACCGAAAGCCTTACGGCCCCTCGGTCGGCGTCCACAGATCGTCGTTGCCCGCGCCGGTGACCGGATCGTCGAGCAGCGGTTCGCCGCTGAGCGGGTCGAGGTCGCGCATCGTGATCAGCGGCGAGACGGGCAGGTTGTTGCCATCGCTCTCGTCGCTATCGGCATCGGCTTCTTCTTCGATGACATCCTGGACCGGGAAGTTGTTTTCGATGTCGATGAAGGCGCAGCTTGCGGCGCTGGCGATGAGGCATCCGTTGAAGGTCGAGCGCGGGTCGAAGCCGCCCGCCGATGGTACCGAACCGCCGATGGTGAGCAGCGGGATGGTGTCGAGCCCGGTTACCTGGCCATTGGGGCCGATCTGAACCCCGTTGACGACGATCCGCGAAGTGCTTCCTTCGGTCAGCACGTCGAGCCCGCCCGCGCCAAAGGTCAGCCCGCGGCGGCTGGTAAAATCGGTGCCGGCGCCGCTGTTCTGGACATAGAAGCCGCCGATGACTTCGGCGCGAATGCCGCGCGCGAACAGCGATCCTTCGTCGAGGACGATCCCGTCGTTCTGGGCAAGCCGCGCCTCGATCGCGTCGGTTGTCGTCGCCGCGCCGACGTCGTTGATCGCCGCGATCGTCGCGACGATGATGTCGTCGGACACCATGTTGAGCTGTCCCGCGGCGTTACTGCCGTTGACCAGCCGCACCGTACCCTGCCCCAAAATGACCTCGAGCGCGTCGTCGGCGAACAGGTTGAGCGCGTTGGTATCGGAGAGGCCGGTCAGCTGGACATTGCCGATGACGCGCATCTTGCCCGGGGTGCGGATGGTCAGCGCGCCGTTGGCGCCAAGGTTGGACCCGGCGGCCCCCCCGGCAAGCGTGAAGCTGTCGACGATGATGTCGGGCGGGGCGCTGCTGCCAACCGATGTGCCGCTGACGACCTGAACCTCGGGCGCAAATACCTCAATGTTCGTGCCGAAGAGGCGGGTCAGCTCGCTGGCGTCGAGGTGGAAGCCATTGCGCGCGCCGGTGCCACCGACGAAGGTCTGGCTGAACACGTCGATATTCTCGATCGACAGCCCCTCGGTGCTGCCCGCGGTCCCGACGCGCGCGCCGTTGGCGATGATGATGTCGTTGGATCGCAAGGATATATTGCGCGCGGTCAGCACGCCGTTGACGACGATATCGCCCTCGGCCGAAATGTCGGCGGCGTTGGCGGCCAACCCTGAAATGATGATGTCATTGCCGTTTTCGGAGGTCAGCGTGGTCCGGCCCGCGACGACGCTCGACGTGATCGTCAGCGTCCCCGACCCGTTGGTCACCACCGCATCGCCGACATCGGCGTCGAGGACCGCAAAGACGATGTCGCCGCCGGTGTCGAGGTCGATACTGTTGCCGGTCACGGTCACCGGGCCGGTCGAAATCAGCCCGTCGGAGGTCACCGCGCCGTTGCTGGCATTGAGCAATGTTGCGCCGCCCGCCTGAATATTGGTGGCGTTGACGCCGTTCGTGCCGGTGAGCGTCAGCTGCCCGCTGCCGGTGGTCTGAGCGCGGGTGATGTCGATGCGCGCGCCGGTCAGCGTCAGGGCGCCCCCGGCGCGGACGCGGCCACCCTGAATGTCACCCGCCGTGACGAGCGAGAGATTGCCGCCCGCGTCGAGGGTGCTGACGAAGGCGCCGCCGGGGCTGGCCAGCGTCGTCAGATTGGCGGCGGCGGCGGTGATTGCGATGTTGCGGCCGGCTGCCACGGGGCCGGTCGCGTCGAGCGTACCGGTTGCGGTGACAAGGACGTCGGTGAAGGCATTGAGCCCCGCGAGCGCGGTGTTGCCGCCCTGGGTGCGAATGTCGCTGCTGCCGCCGGTTGCTCCCAAGCCGAGCGTCGTCGCACCGTTGATCGCAATCGCGCCGGGCGTCGCGGCGAGGATGTCGTCGCCCGCTGACAGGGCGGTGGCAGTGATCGATCCGCCCGCGGACAGCAGAATGTCCGCCCCGTTGACAACCGGCGCCGCGGTCGTCGGGGTGATCGTGAAGCCGCTGCCCGCGACATAGTCGAGGGCACGGGTGTCGGGGCCCGTCCCGGTCGCGCTGAGGTTCGTCGCGGTCAGATTGCCGGTTGCGCGGATGTCGATGTCATCGCCGGCAGTGATGTTGGCCAGCGTTGCTGATGTCCCGGCGCGGACCAGCAGATCCTCGCCTGCATTGCCGCCCGCGATTGATGCCGACCCGCCGGCGTTGACCCCGAACATCCGTGCCGCGGCGCTGTTCGCCAGCACGACGTTGCCCGCGGCTTCGACAAAGAGATTGCCTTGGGTCGCGAGGCCGCTCGAATCGGTGTAACCGCCGTTCGCGGTCGCCGAGGTGTTGATATTCGCGTTGGAATTCAAACGAATATCGCCGCCCGCGACATAGGTGCCAGTCAGGTCGCCGTCGGCGAAGATCGAAATCGTCCCCGCGACGGTCGCCTGATTGACCGCCACCGGGCCGCCAAGGCCAAAGGCGAAGAAAGATGCATCGCCGGTCACCGCGCCGGTAAGCGCAATGCTGTTGCCGACAAGGTTGATGTCGTTGCCCGCGGCGATGTTGGCACCGTTGATCGCGTTGGTGGCTGTCAGATTCACCGTGCTGCCGGCATCGATCGCGGCGAATGTGATGCTGTCGCCATTGATGGTGGTCGCGAGGCCCGACGCCAGTGTGCCAGTGGTGCTCACGGCGCCCGAAGCGGTCAGCGCCAGATTGTCGAACGCATTGATGTTGCCGCCGCCGATGCTGCCCGCCGATGCGGTCAGGACAATGTTCGACTGGTCGGGCGGCGATGCGTTGATCTGGAAGCCCCCCGGCGCCACGGGGCTGGGCGGTGAATAGGTCAGCGTTGCGCTATCAGGGCCGGCCCCGGTGGTGGTCAGACCATTGGCGATGATCCCGCCCGCGGCGATCGCGGTCAGATCGTCGCCCGCGGTCAGGTTGGTCAGCGTTGCGGTCGTTCCCGCCAGCACCAATATGTCTTCGCCGGCATTGATCCCGCTGAGCGACGCCGATCCGCCGGCGTTGACGCCGAACATGCCCGTCGCGCTGCTGTTGGCGAGGGCGACATTGCCGACGGCATCGGCGAAAACGCTCGCCGCGATCGGCGGGCCACTGCTCGAGCTTTCAAATCCGGTCGCATTGGCCGACGCATTGATGTTGGCGCCCGACCGCAGCCGGACATTGCCGACCGCATTATAGGTGCCGGTGACGTCGCCGCGCGCCGAGATTGCAATATCGTCACCGATCGTCGCCAGATTGATCGCGATCGGCCCGGCGCTGCTCGTCGCAAACAGCGACGATGCGCCAGTGATCGTGCCGGTGATCGCAATGCGCGTCGCGAGGAGATTGACGTTGCCCCCGGCATCGATCGATCCGCCGCTGATCCCGTCGGCGCCCGCGACATTGCCGGTCGCGGTCAGCGACACCGACGCGCCCGCGTCGATGTTGTTGAACAGGATCGACTGGCCATTGACCTGAACGAAGCCGCCCGCGGTCGAATTGCCCAGATCGACCGCGCCGGGCGAGGTGATGACGATGTCGCCGCCGGTGATGATCGAATTGAGGCTGGTCCGGAAACTCGCGCCGCTGGCGGTGAAATCATTGACGGCTTCGGCATGTTCGACCGATGCCGCGCCGGTGGCGGCGATGACGATGTTGTTGGCGTCGAGCCGGTCGACTCCGATCGCGCCCAGCGTGGACGTGAGCGCCAGCGTGCCGCCCGCGCCCAGCAAGCTGCCCGGCGCGCCGCTGATGCCGCCCGCGGTCGCGCTGAGGTTGCCGACCGCCGCGATCGTCGGGGCGGTTCCTTCGCGAAAGTCGTGGCGGATGTCGATCTGGTCGCCCGCATCGATGGTCAGATTGCCGCCTGCGCTGACGGTGCCGTTCGACTGTGCATAGGCGCCGAACGAGCTGTCGGTGCTCAGCGTCATGTTGCCGGTCGTGGCGATCATGCCCCCTGTCGCGGCAAAGAAGATACCTGCGGGCGCCTCGTCGGTGTCGTTGTTGGTCGGTGGCGCGGTGCCCAGCGCTTCGGCGGTCAGGCTGGTCATCCGCACCGCCCCGCCGCCCGAAGTACGCATTTCGATGCGGCCCGCGACATCGCCATTGGCGGCAATCGTCGTGACCCCAAGGTTGACCAGCGAGGCAGTTTCCGCGCCGGCCGCCTCGATCAGCGCCCGGCCACCGGTGGTTTGCGCCACCGCGCCCGCCGCGCCATTGCCGCTGGTTCCGGTGCCGCCGAGTCCGCCGTCGCCGCTTGTCCCGCCAACCGTGATGCTGACCGGATTGCCGCCTGATGTGATCGTGCCGCCATTGGCGAACAGGCGTACCGTGCCGCCGGTTGCAGCGCCGCCATTGCCGCCGTCGCCGCCGACAAAGCCTTCGCCAAAGCCGTTGAAAGCGCCGGAGCCGCCGGTGCCGCCGGTTCCGTTGCTACCGAGCGAGACAAGGCCGCCGGCGTCCGTGTCAAGAACGACCGTAGCGCCATTGCTGGCGGCGATTTCCAGCGTGCCGCCGCGAGCTGACCCGCCGTTGCCGCCCGCTGCTCCTACCATTTCGGCGCCAAAGAATGACGATCCGGCGCTAGCGCCGTTGCCGCCGGTGCCGTCGATCTGGAAATTGGCCTGGCTGAGCGTGACCATCCCGGTGGCACCTGTCGCTTCGATCCGGCCGGTGCCGCCCGCCGCGTTACCGCCATTGCCGCCCGCGCCATTGTTGCCGAACGCACCGTTGCCGCCGAGCGCCGAGGCGTCGACGTTGACGACCAGTGAACCGGCGTCGAAATCGGTCACGATGATCTGCGCCAGTCCACCCAGCGCGTCGCCGCCGCTGCCGCCGAGCAGGCCAAAGCCGCCATCGCCGCCCTGCCCAGCGGCGATGCTGGCCACCGTTCCCAATGCATTGACCGGCGCGTTCAGGTTCATCGTCGCGGTGCCGCCCTGACCATTGCCGCCGTTGCCGCCGATCCCGACGCCGGTGACCGAGCCCGAGCTGCTCGACGCAAAGACATTGCCGCCGTTGCCGCCGAACCCGCCAGCGCCAGCGATCAGATCGCCGGTGTTGAGCGTGCCCGAAAGCATGTCGATCGTCGCGGTGCCGCCCTGGCCGTTGCCGCCGAGGCCGCCCGCGTCGGCGATGCCGCCAAAGGCGCTGAAATTGCCGCCTGCGCCGCCCTGACCGTCGGCATAAGCCGCGACAGCACCGGTGGCGGTAACCACCGACCCGTCGATCATGATCGATGCGCTGCCCCCAACGCCGGTTCCGCCGGTGCCGCCGGGGATGATGTTCGCCGCATTGTCGTCGCTGCCATTGGGGCCGGCGCTGCCGGTCCCGGTCGCCGAAGCCGTGACCGAGCCGCTGTTCAATACGCCGCCCAGCAGGGCGATCGTTGCGGTGCCGCCGGTGCCGGTGCCCGCGGTGCCATCGGTGCCGGTGTTCGCCGCGGCATCGGCGCCGACGAACAGATCGCCAAGCTGGACCAGGCCGTCGGTCATCGTAAAGGCGGCGGTGCCGGCGCTGCTGTTCCCCGTCGCCGCGTCGATCTGGCCCCCGGCCAGAACCGCCAGCGTGCCGCCGGTCAGCAGCTGCCCGCCGGTCACGTTTATGGCGGCGCTGCCGGACGCGCCATTGGCGCCGTTGGACAACAGGGTCAGATTGCCGGTCGCGCCGATGACCTGACCGGCGCCGACGTTCATGGTGGCGCTGGTGTCGCCGATAAAGGTGCCATTGCCCTGGACCACGACGCGTCCCAGATGCGGCGGGGGCAGGAAGGTCGATGGCCCTTCGGCCGGTACCTGTTGCAGCGGCTGGGCGAGGAAAGCGCCGCTGGCGCGGGCATAGGTGTTGCTGCGGAACAGCGTATCATTGACGGTAATACTGGCGGCCGTCGCGCTCGCCGGGGTCAAATCCAGCTCGCCATTGGTGATATTGTACCCCGCCGACAGGCGCACCGCGCCGTCGGGATCGGTCTGCGCCGTCACGGCGTCGTCATAGCCGAGCTGTCCCGCCACCAGCATCGTGACGGCATCATTTTTGGGCATGGCGACCATATAGATGCGGCTCTGGTCGCTATCGCCCTGCTGGTGCGCCGGGCCAGTGGTGGTGCCAGTGTGGGTGATGACGTTGCCGCCCTCGGCCCCGACCAGGACGTTGATGTCGAACAGGCCGCCGTTGATGCGGATGTCGGCCTGTTCGGCGGCGACATAGCCGACCGATCCGTCGACGCGGACGGCGCCGGCCTGAACGATGCGCGGCGCGACCAGCGCGACATAGCTGCTGCCGGGATCGAACGCGTTGTTGGCATTGATCGCGGCACCGGCCGCGACGGTCACGCCCGACGTGCTGCCCGCGGCGCCGCGAAAGCGGATTTCGCCCGCCGGACCCAGCAAGCCGTCGGTCGTGAAGATATCGTTGGCGGTCAGCACCAGGCTGCCGACGTTGATAACCCCGGTGGCGCCGATCAGGATCCCGCCGGCATTATAGAACCAGATATTGCCGCCGCGTCCGCCCGAGGTGGCGAAGTCCACGCTGTTGATGGTTCCGTTGAGGGCGATCTGACGGCTGAGCGATCCGCCGGTGCCGTTCAGGAAGCGGTTGAGAACGATGTAATTGCCCGAGCCGCTGAAACTCCAGTTTTCGCCGGTCGGCAAGAAATCGATCGCGCCGCCTGTCGTGGCGGTGTCGGTCGGAACCCAATTGATGATGGTCTGATCGGCGGTAACATTCACCGTGGTCGTATTGGTGCCCGCGTTGCTGCTGATCGAGCTGCCGGCGCCGCCAGTGACGATCGTGCCGGTGCCGTTGACCTGCGCCAACGCCGGTCCACCATAACCGAGCGCTATCAAGCCCGCTGTGATCGCACAGCTTTCGAGCAGGCGTCGCTTGCCGCTTCGGGTCGTAGCAGGAGTTGCGGTGGCGCGCATGTCAGTTGTCCTCGATGAAATCGTCATGGGTCAGCGCGCCTTCACGCCAAATTGGGTGGTGAGCGACACCAACAGCCGGGGGTCGGGCTTTTGCGCCAGGAACCCGCCGCGGTTCAGCGGAACCGCGACCGTCACGTCGAGCCGCGCAACATCGCCATAAGCAACGCGCACCCCGCCGCCCGCCGAAAAGAGTTTTTGCGGATCGAGGCCGTCGAAGACGCTGTCCTTGTTCCAGACCCACGCGGCGTCGAAAAAGGCGAAGGGCTGAATCGCGAACGCCTTGGTATTGGCGGGGACGAACGAGCCGTAGCGCGCCTCCAGCGCAACCCCAACTCCGCTGTCGCCGATGATGGTGCCGGGATCGAAACCGCGCCCGACGGTGAAATTGCCGCCCGAAAATTCTTCATAGGCGAGCAGCGGATCGCTGGCCCATTGCGCGCGCGGCGCGGCCGACAGGGCGAAAAGCTTGTGCGGTCGCCATTCGGCGAGCGCATTGGCGCGCAGCAGGAACGCGTCGGCTTTGCCCTCGACGCGGGTCAGCGGCACCGCGCCGGGCAGGAAACAGGTCGCGCCGCCGGGGCCGCAATCGTCGCTGGCGCCGAGGAAGCTGGCGCCCTGCCGCGCTTCGAGCGAGGTTGACAACGCCCAGCGCGGCTCGCTGGGGCTGAAGCCGCTGCGCCCGGCGACCGAGCCGGGATCGATCCAGCTCGCATCGGCGCGCAGGTTGAACACGCGCAGGCGGTCGCGGTTGATCGGCACGCCGCCAAGGCCGATGTCCTGATCAATGATATCAAGCCCGCCGCCAATCGTCAGGCGCTGCGCCTGCGTCAGCGTGACCGGATAGGATGCAAACAGGCTGGCGATCTGCGTTTTCGACTTGATCGGGAATGCCGCGATGTCGGGGCGCGTCCAGGCATAGGTGTAGCTGGCGCCAAAGCGCAGCCCTTCGCCGCCGACGCGGAATTCGTGCGCCAGCTGGACGACCTGCTGTTCGTCGAAGTCGGGGGTCGAATAGAAGCTGGCGGTGGTGAGGTCGCCCATGCCGGTCAGTCCGGCAAAACGAACGCGCGCGACGCCGCCCCAGCGCCCGACGTCGCGCGACCCGAAATTCTGGGCGTTGAAGTCGAACAGGCCCGGGGTGCGCGCCACCAGCACTTCGCCGACGACTTCGCCCGGCGCGGCGCCGGGACGCAGCGTCAGCCGCGCGTCGAGCCCGGGGATGTCGCGCGCGAGCAGTAAATAGCGTTCGGCATCGACGATGTTGAACACCGGCTGGTCGTCGAGCCGCGACAGATAGCGTTGCAGCAGCGGTTCGTTGGCACCAGCGTCGCCGCGCACCTCGATGCGGGTCATCCGCGCCGCGAGAATGTCGAGCCGGACGATGCCGTCGTCGATGGTCTGCGGCGGCACGCGGACCGCCGCCAGATAGCCTTTGGAGCGCAGCATCGTCGCAGCGCGGTCGCGGATGTCGCAGACGACCGAAATCGGTAGATCCTGTCCGACCCGGTCGGACCAGCTCGGCGCGAGCATCGCGGGATCGATGCCCTCGACGCGCGAAAATTCAACCCCGCGCAGCGTGATACGGACGTTCGCGAACTCAGGGTTGGCGAGCGGGCAGGGTGCCCGTTCGATGGCATCGTCGGCTGACACCACCTGTTCGCTTGGCGGCGTCAGCGGCGCAAGCGTCGGTTGCTGGATTTCCTCGCGGGTCGGGATTTGCGGCGTGGCCTGCGCCAGCACCGAGGCGGGTATCGCGACTGCGAACAAACCTGCCGAGCCAATCAAAGTCCGGCGCAGCACAGCCCGTTTCGAGCGCGCGCCCGCAATATACCCCAGATCCCCCGTAAACATCACCACCCCTTGAGTACGAACGCAGCCGCGAAATCGCGGTGCGGAAAATCATATAGCTCTGCCGGAAACCGGCAGCGCGAATTGTTCGACCCAAGGAAAGATTCCGCCGATTGGCTCGGCGGATTTTCGCCTGATTTGTATCAGATGGCTCGGCCGGGTTCAATGCCCGGCCGAATCCGTTTACCTCAACCCGCTTCGGCGTCCGACATCGCATCGACCAGTCGGTTGAGTTGCGGCGTGCAACCCTTGGCCATCAGCATGTCGACCGATCCTTCCACCGTGTCGGGCGCATTGGCCAGCGACGTGAAACGCACCTTCACCGGCGCGGGCAGGCCGCCGCCCGACAGGCGATAGTCGACGCCATATTGCACCGGTAGCGTGTCGGTCGGCCATTTACGGAAATTGGCGCCGTCGACGATCGCCACGGTCGTCTTTTTGCCGGCGCTTTCGATTTCCAGTGCGGTGTCGCCTTCCATGTTCGGGCGCCACAGCGTCAGCATGGCCGGATCGACGACGCAGAAGGTACCCGCTTCGCGATAGTCGAGCAGCCACAGGTTCGGCGCGCGCACGTCAACGGATGCAAGCAACGGGTCGCCGCGCGTAAATCCGCCGCGCGAGCGCATCGTCGGTCCCTTGGCGAGCATGCGCGTAACGGTGCCGCTCATCGACTGGCTGGTCTGGATCGTGCCGCTGGCGCCAAAGGTACCGGGACCGGACAGGGTGCGCGTCTTGCCCGCCTGCATCAGCACGACCTTGTCACCCGCAACGAGGGTCAGCTTGTCGGCGGATTTGAGCTTGGCACCGGTCGGATATTTGCTTGCCGACGGTCCGGTCGAACGGACGACCATCGATTGCGCGGCGGCGGTGCCGACGACGGCCACCGCCATGACAGCCGCGGCGGCGGTGAGGCTCAGGCGGCGCATAGGCAGATCAGGAAAGGACATAGCTTTCTCCATTCTTCGTATTGTTCAGGCGTTCTATCAGAAACATGATGGCTGGATCCTGACCGAATTCCGCCTGTATTGCTGTGGCACAGGTCACATAGACATTTTTATCGCCCGCAGTGTGCGCGGCAACCATTGCGGCGATGCGCGCGCGTTGTTCGGGGTCGAGGTCGGGGCGCGGGGTGAAGACATCGACCGGCTGCGCGCGGCCACGCAATGTCACCCGCCCCATCGGCATCAGGTCGTCGCGATCGGCGCGCGCCGCGGCTTCGGCGGAGATCAGGACGCCGGACTTGAGCGCCTTGTTGGCGGCCTCCAGCCGCGAGGCGGTGTTCATGGCGTCGCCAAGCGCGGTATATTGGATTCGTCCCTCACCGCCGAAATTGCCAACGATCGCGTCGCCGACGTGCAGCCCGACGCGCGTCATGCCGAGCGGCGGGACGCCCTCAGCCATGTCGACGCGAAACTTCTCACCCGCTTCATACATGGCGAGCGCCGCGGCGGCGGCCTTTGGTCCATCATCGGGGCGGCTGAGCGGCGCGCCCCAAAAAGCAACGACGGCGTCGCCGACAAATTTGTCGATCGTCCCGCCATGATCAAGCACGATGTCGGAGAGGCGATCGAGATATTCGTTGAGCAGCCGCGCGACGGTTTCCGGGGTGACCGCGTGGCTGAGCTTGGTGAACCCCTCAAGGTCGGTGAAGACACAGAAGATATTGCGCCGTTCGCCGTGGAGCGACAGCTGGTCGGGGTCGCGCATGATCTGCGCCGCGACGTCGGCGGGCAGATATTTGCCGAGCGCTGACTGGGCAAAGGCGCGCTGGCGCGATCCGACGGTGCGCGCCGCGGTGCCGACCGCAGCATAGCCGAACAGCCAGCCAATCGCCCAGCCAAAGGTGGGGAGGGTGGTGGTATCGACCCCCCGGCCCTGCAACCAGAAGGGGAAGGCGATGAAAAAGGCCATCTGCCCCAAAAAGGCGAGCGCGACCCAGCGCGCGCGCAGGTCGATCAGGCTGGTCAGCCCGCCCGCGAGGACGATCAGGATGGCGAGAATCCACAGCACCGGGGCAGACAAGGGCCGCGACCAGGCGTTATCGAGTTGCTGCGCCAGCATATGGGCGTGGACCTCCAGCCCGATCATCGTTTCGTGCTGGCCGGTGATCGGATCGGTGAAGCGGCTGAGCGGCGTGTTGAACTGGTCGTTGTCGATGATGTCACCGCCGATCAGGACGTAGCGGCCCTTCACCAGCTCCGAAAAACCCGCGCGCATGTCAGCATCCATCGGCATCGCGAAGGTGTCGATCGGGATATTGGCAAAAACCGGCTCTTCCTGCCCCGCCGCGGCACGCGCTGGCACCAGAAAGCGGATATTGCCCCGGAATGCGGCGTGCGCCGGATCGACCGGCGCCATGGCGTTCGACATCAGCGGCGGCAGGTTTTTCGGACGGTCGGGCCAGTTACGGATCACGCTGTCGTCGTCGGTGCGGAACAGCACGCTCGTCGGCTTGGTCTTGTCGGTGGCGACCGCGGCGATGAAAGCCTCGAGAAACTTCTGCTGCTCGTAAAAGATCGTGTTCGGATTGCTCGCCTGTTCGGCATAGGCGAGCCAGGTCGGGGTCGTCATCGCGCGCAGTTGGGTCTTCAGCACCTCGTCGTCGGGACGCGGCGAATCGAACGCGATATCGATGCCGATCGCCTTCGCGCCCATCTGGTCGATATTGCCGAGCGCATTGGCGAGCAGGGTGCGATCGAGCGGTGACCGGATGCCGGTGTTGAACAGGGTTTCGTCATTATAGGTGACGAGGACGATGCGTTTGTCCTGTTCGACATGCGGCGCCATCAGCGTCGCGCGCGCATCGTACAGCGCGCGTTCGGCGGCATCTACCAGTGGCATCTGCCAGCTGAAGCGCGCGATCAATACCGCAACAATCAGGAACAGGATTGTCGCCGCCATCCGCGACGGGCCGAGCTGCATGACCAGCCGGCGTATCTGCTTGCGCAGCGGCACTGCGGGCCGCTGGCCATCCGGCGCGGACGCTTCGACCGCGGGCGTGCTGGTGTCGGGTGCGGTCATCGGATCAGCGGGCAGCGCGGCCGGCACCTTCCTGTACGGGCGCGGCATCGGC
Source organism: Sphingopyxis sp. (assembly GCA_016463225.1). Lineage (GTDB taxonomy): Bacteria > Pseudomonadota > Alphaproteobacteria > Sphingomonadales > Sphingomonadaceae > Sphingopyxis. The sequence continues at coordinate 23,947 of JAEMRT010000059.1, forward strand.
GCTGGCGGCGGCGCTGTGGAGCAGCGGCTGACCACCGTCGCCGATGATCGCGAACCCGGCCCAATAATAGGGATGCGACGTCTGTTTGTCGTCCATCAGGCGCATCTGCGTTCCCCACATCGCGTCGGCGACGCTCGTGCCTTGATCGGCGCCGAATAGCCCGCCGATCAGCCGCTTGGTCGCGTCAAAATCGTCGGGCGCTGGCCAATGGCTCGCGATCACCGAACGGCCGCCGGCCCCGATAAAGCTGCGCACCAGCCCGTCGAGCGCATTGCCGCCGCCCGACAGTCCCGCTTCGCGCGTCGCCGCGACCGACGCCGCGCCCGCGGTGTCGCACGCCGACAGGATGACAAGGTCGGCGTTGATCTTGAGGTCGAAGATTTCCTGGAAGGTGAGCAGCCCGTCCGAATCGCCGTCACCGAACGACGTGACCAGCGCGGGGCGCGCCGGGCAGGCGGCGCGCGGCGCGGTCACGAGCCCGTGGGTGGCAAAATGGATGATGCGATAGTCGCTGAGGTCGGCGCGGGTCTTGACCGCGCTGTCGGTGAACGCGCCGCCGGTCAGCAGCGTCCCCGCGTCGCCGCCCATGGCATTGCGGGCGGTCACCAGCTCGTCAGCGGAAATCGGCCGCGCCCATTGCGACACGTCCCACTGGCAGTTGCCGTCGATACTGGCGCCAGCCGCGCCGCGGGTGCCGAGCGAGGGCAGGGTGGTGCCATTGATCGGCAGGTTCTGGCCTAGCCCGAAATATTGGTTGGCGGCCTTCGATGGCGCGGCCTGCCGCGCATTGCGGAAGGCGAGTGTCGACACCGCAGTGCTTGGCCGCGTCGTGCGCCCGAGCCATGCCACCTGGCGCATGTCGAACGGATCGGCATCGGGGTCGAGCAGTCGCTGTTCATAGGCGGCCAGGCCGGTGTCGGCGGTGATGAGCAGGTTGACCGGCAGCCGGAGCATCGCCCCGTCGGGTTCGAAAATCAGATGCGCGACGGTGGGCAGCTTGGCCGCAACCGGGCCGAACAGCTGGCCATAGAGTTTATAGGCGGTGGCGGCATCGAAGGGATAGGTGACGCGGCGGCCATTTTCGACGAGCGAGATCGTCGAGCGGAGCGTGTCGACCGCGGTGTCGAGCGCTGCCGTGCTGATATCCGATTTCCACAGCTGCGCGCCGTCAGGCTCGATCAGCATCGCATAGACAGAGTCACCTACGACGAGCATTTTCAGATAGGCTTCGTCGGCGCGCAGCACCTGCTGCAGTTCGGGCAGGTCGAGCTTGCCCGGGGCAACGACGCGATATTGCGGGAAGGCGCCGAGCGCGACGATCGTTTCGGCCTGCTGGAACGACAGATTGTCGAGCTGGGTCTTCAGGTCGGCGCGCAGGGCGCCCACTTCGGGCGACACCGGCAGCTGCGCTAGCCGCGCATCCTCGATCCGGGCGCGTTCGATATCGCGGTTCAGCGTCGTTGCCTGGCGGAACAGCCGCGCGCCATCATCGCTGCCGCTCGACAATTCGCGCGCCAACACTGCTTGCGTGTCGGCGACGCCGGGGCGAACCTGCAACTGGCTGGCGACGAAGAAATCGCCGACAGCGGCCGGATCCGTAGCGGCGCGATTGGCGAGCAGCCGGTAGTAGGGCGCCATCATGTTGGCCATGCCGGTGGTCGAGCGCTGCGAACTCGCCAGCGCGGTCACGACTTCGCGATAGATGGTCAGCGCCTTGTCGTCCTGACCATGGCGGGTCAGGAAGGCGGCATAGCGCGCGCGCGCCGAAGCGAGCGCGTTGGTTTCGGGATATTCGATCGCGAGCGCGTTCACCGATTCCAGAAAACGCGCGTCGGCGGCCGCGGTGTCGCCGAGCGCCTCTTCGGCGAGCGCGAGTTCGCCCAGCATCTGCGAGCGCAAGCGCACGATCGAGGTGACGCGGCCCTCGCGCACCACGAGCGCGTCGGAGAGACCTTTGAGCTGCGCCGCCTTGGCAGCGGCGGCGTTGCCGCGCAGCCGTTCGACGGTGCCGAGCAGGTGGACCGCCTGCGCGTCGATAATCTGGGCGCGTTCGAGCGGGGTCAGTCGTTCGCGGTCCGAACCTTGCTGGACTGCACGGGCGGTGCTGCCGCTGTTCACCCCGGCGACGATCGTCGGGGTCAGGGTCACGGTGGCACCCTCGACGGTGACCGCACTGGTCAGCGGTGCAATCGGCCGTTGCAGCAAGTCGGCCGCTCCGTCGTAATCGCGCTGGTTCAGGGCGTGGATGGCGCGAAAGTTGCGGCGCAGGCGCAGCTGCACGGGGTCGCTGGTCGGGACCGCCTCGGCTTCGGCGAACAGCCGTTCGGCCTCGCCGAACTCGCCGAGGTTGGAGCGTTGCAGCGCGCGGTTCAGGGTGAATTCGGTCGGATCGATGTCGGCGGCCGCTTCGTCGCCCTGGGTGCGGCGCGACAGGGTTTCGAAAAATTCGGCGGCTTCGGCATAATCGCCGCTGTGGTTGCGCCGGTATCCCTCGGCCAATGCCTTGTCGACGTCGATCGCCCCGGCCAGCGTGCGGGCGAAACCGTCGTTGCCGCCGACCGATGTCGTTGCGACCTTGATGATGCCGAGGACGACCTTGCGCTGGCGGATCGATTCTAGCGCGAGGTTCAGTGCGTCGCCATAGGCGGCGAAACCTTCGACCGTATAAGCGGTGTTGCCGTCGGTCTCGATCCGCGTCTGCCATACGACGCTGCTGTTCTTGACCGTGCAAGTTCCGTCGGCGGCGCAGGTGATGGTGTCGGCGCGGCCGCGTTCGATCCGGGCTTTTGCGGCGTCGGGGCCGGCGCGGAGCATGCGCACGGTGCCGACCGGCTGGCTGGTGTCGCGGCACAGGATCACCCAGGCGCGGTCGAACATGCCGTCGATGACGCTGTCGCGCACTGTCGCCTGCACCGCGCACAGCGAGCCGCCCTGATTGCCGATCGAAAAACTGTCGCGCAATGTAGGGTCGGTGCCCTGCGCTTGCGCGGCTCCGGGCGCTGCGAAAGCGAGCGCCGCCAGAATCGGCAGGCAAAACAGACGTCGAGCGATCATCACCAATTCCCCAAACACAAGGCCAGAGGCGCCCTGCCAACGCAATCGTGGCAAGGCGCAGTCTTCATTGCTGCGGTGCGACCCATTCCCTCTCCCGGACCCTAACCCCTTCGCCTGTAAAAGGGAAGTGATCAGCGGCACAGGCCGCTTGCGCCCATGGGACGCGCAACCTATCTGCAGGGCGACAGTTTCAAACCCGTGAGGACAATATGAGCGGATTCGACGACCGAGAACGCGCCTTTGAGGCCCAGTTCGCCCGCGATCAGGAATTGCAGTTCCGGATCACCGCGCGGCGCAACCGGCTGGTCGGTGAATGGGCCGCTGAGCGCATGGGGCTGACGCCCGAAGAAACCGATGCCTATGCCAAGGCGGTGGTGCAGGCCGATTTCGAGGAAGCGGGCGACGAGGATGTCATCCGCAAGCTCGCGGGCGACCTGACCGCGGCGCAGGTCGAGATCAGCGACGCCGAAATTCGTGCAGCGCTGAATGACAAGTCGGTCGAAGCACGGCGTCAGTTCATGGATAGCCAGAGCTAAGCCATGGGCATGCGCGAGGATGATTTGCGGGCGATGATCGTCGCGGCCTTTCCCGATGCGGACGTCGCGATCACCGATCTGGCTGGCGACAATGACCATTATGCCGCGCATGTGATCAGCGAATCCTTTCGCGGGATGACGCGGGTCGCGCAGCACAAGGCGGTCTATGCCGCGCTGGGCGGACGCATGGGCGGCGAACTTCATGCCTTGCAATTGACCACCGCCGTCCCTTCATAGGGGCCAGCATCAAATTTCTGGCGCACGGCGCCAACGGAGACGATTATGACCGAACCCACGCATGACCGCATCGCCAAGCTGGTCGCCGACAACCCCGTGCTGCTGTTCATGAAGGGCACACCACTGTTCCCGCAATGCGGCTTTTCGTCGCGCGCGATCGCGATGCTCGACCGGCTCGGCGTCGAATATGACACCGTCGACGTGCTGCAGGACATGGAAGTCCGGCAGGGCATCAAGGAATTTTCCGACTGGCCGACAATCCCCCAGCTGTATGTGAAGGGCGAGTTTGTCGGCGGCAGCGACATCATGATGGAAATGTGGGAAGCGGGCGAGCTTCACACGCTGATGACCGGGATACCTGCACGGGCGGAATAAACGGCGCCCAAAGATGAAAGGCCCGTCGGAGCATGCGTTTCGGCGGGCTTTTGTTTGCCTGTTTTGGGGGGTGTGTGGACATCGCTGGCGGCAGCGTCCCCTTTACACTATGCCGTCGGCCATGATCTGGAACATCGTTGATCGAAGAAAGCGGGTTTATCGCTGGAAAGCTGTGAACGCGATTATTGAAGCCGTAGAACACGACAATAGTTGTTCTGATGCAGACCAAGCGCCTGAAGCCGATGTATCGATTGTCGTAGATTACGAGCAATTGGAGGGCGTATCGGTCCAGCAAGCCGTAGCTTGGGCTAGCCAACAAAAATGTCCCGTCACGCTTTATCTTTACGACGAGGGATCAGGGACGACGAGCGAAGAGCATTTCGAAGCGGTCAGCAATCGCATCTAACGATTCCGTCCGCAATTTGTCGTTTCCAGCCTTCGGCCTGTTTCGCAAATCGAAGGTAGAGCGTCCGGGGGGCGGGGCCTTTCGGCCGCTCCGCCCCCCGTCTGCATCGGGGGCAAGTGGGGATTTCCCGGTGGGGGCAGGGGACATCAGGGACCAGACCGATGCCCCCCACCGCTCCAATTGAGCGGAACACTCGGGAACATCTGATACTATTCAATTGCCGTGCCAGTTTGGCGCGGCGGCGGATATGCGCGGGAGACGGTGGTTAGCGATTCCTTACCAGTCCATGCAGTTGTTAAAAATCCCGACACATTGGCGACCTCCCCGTCTCGTCATCCCGGCGAAGGCCGGGATATCGCCTTCACATTCTGTCGCACCGTCGAGATCCCGGCCTTCGCCGGGATGACGGACGCATACCATTCAGCTTTGTTCATCGACCATTCAGCCCTTTGACTACATTTGTAGTCGCATCGCAGATGAGCGGTGCCAATGGGAGGGGTTCTGATGGCAGAAAGAGCAAGCGAGTCGGAGATGCAGGTGCTGTCGGCCCTATGGGACGACGCTCCGCAGACTGCGGCCAACCTCACCACCCGGATCGGCAAAGCCAATGGCTGGACGCAGGCGACTGTCAAGACGCTGCTCGCGCGGCTGGTCCAGAAGGGTGCGGTGACCGCTGCAGCCGATGGTCGCCGTTTTCTCTATAGCCCTGCGATCGAACGCGCCGAGGCCGTCGGCGAGGAGTCGCAGCGTTTTGTCGATCGCCTGTTCGGCGGCCGCGTCAGCCCGCTGATCGCGCATCTCGCCGATCGCGAGGCGCTGACCGACACCGACATCGCCGAGATCGAAGCGCTGCTGCGGAAGCTCAAGTCATGAGCGCCGCAAGCTGGATGCAGGTGTGGGGCGACACGATGCTCACCACCGCGCTGCTCGTGCTGGCGGTGCTGCTGATCCGCAAGCCGTTTGCGCGCCATTTCGGGCCGCGGCTGGCGTATAGCCTGTGGCTGATCCCGGCGCTGCGGATGGTGTTGCCGCCCCTCCCGTTCGCCGATCCCGTGGCGGAGCCCGACAGCGGCGAGATCATGCTGGTCGCGGTCGACGCGCCGATGACGGTTTCGGCGACACCCGCATGGTCGATCGTCGAAGCCATGCCGTATGTTTTCATCCTGTGGGCGATGGGTATGACGGCGGTGCTCGCGATGGCGCTGTTGTCGCATCGCCGCTTCCGCGCCGGGGTGCTCGACGAAGCGGTCGAGCTTGAGCCGATCGGCACGATCCGGCTGGTGATGACCGACGCGGTTGATGGTCCCGTCGCCTTTGGCCTGTGGCATCGCGTCGTTGCGGTGCCGCAGGATTTCTTTGCCCGCTATGCCGCCGACGAGCGTGCGCTCGCGGTCGATCACGAGCTGGCGCACCACCGTCATGGCGATCTGTGGGCGAATGCCGCGGCGCTCGTGCTGCTGGCGTCGCAATGGTTCAATCCCTTTGCGTGGCGCGCGATCCGTGCCTTTCGCTTTGATCAGGAAGCGGCGTGCGACGCGCGCGTGCTGACGATGGCCGACGCGGACATGCGCGGCGAGCGTACCGCGCGCTATGCGACCGCGATCGCCAAGGCCGCGGTGGGATCGCGGCTGTCGCTCGCGGCGCCGATGGCGGTTCACGATAATTTGCAGGAGAGGCTGACGATGTTGATGCGGAGGGATATTTCGAAACAGCGCGGGCTGGCTGGTCGGTTGCTGATCGGCGGGGCGACGCTGGCGGTGCTGGCGACGACCGCGACGCTGGTGCCGGCGGGGGTCGTGACGGCCACGGCGCAAACGGTCGATATGGCCGAACCGCCCGCGCCGCCGATGCCGCCCGAAGCACCGCTGCCCGTCGAAGCGCCCGACGCGCCGGACGCCCCGGGCGTCATGGTCTTCACTGACCATAGCGAGCATGTGACGACCGGCACGGACGGCAAGAAGCGCGAAGTGCATCGCATCGTCATCCGCCGCGACGGCGACGGCGCGGGCAAAGCGCCAACAGTGATGCTCGCGCCCGCCGACGGCAAGGACAAGATGCGCCGTATCGACGTCCGCATGCCGGGCAGCCTGTCGCGCGACGATGTGCTCGCGACGCTGAAAGAACAGGGCATCACCGGTCAGCAGGCCGACGCGATCGCCGACAAGCTGGAAGCGAAACGCAAGGAACGTATCCGCACCGTGCTGGCCCCGATACAGCCGATGCCGCCGATGCCGGCAATGCCGCATGGCGCCTGGTCGTCGGTCCATGGCCAGACGATGGGTTTGGGCAAATGCGGCGACGGCAAGAAGGCGGCGCCGATCGTCAACCGCGACGAGAGCGACGGCGCCAAGCGCAGCCGCGTGTATATGTTCGCGTGCAACGACACCCCCGAAGGCAAGGCGGCGCGGCTGTCGGCGCTCAAAAAAGCGCGCGAGGCCTTTGTCGAGGGCGAACGCGCGCGCGGCATGTCCGACGACATGCGCGCCAAGGTCGCCGCCGACCTCGCCGCCG
>JAEMRT010000158.1:0-5923 GCA_016463225.1 Sphingopyxis sp.
GGGGGGGAGTGCCGCGACATCGCGCTGCCATGCAGCAACAGCTAGTAGAATGTCCGCCATATCGCGCCCTGACTGCAAGGCAGAAGCCGGATCAGTCCCGATCGGCGGGACCACGCCAAGCCAGCGCAGCACCGCCAAGCCGTCATTAAGTAGTGCATCGAGTGTAATCGGTGCGCCGACGGCCTGCCGCCAATGACTGAGATCAAAGGCAGAAGTCGAGACAGCACCACGGCCGTCGATCGTAAAATCCTGATCATTGACAGGGCTATTGTCGATCCGCGCCAGAGCTTGCCGTTCCGCAATAAGCGTGCGAATCCTCCAGGGATAGCGAACCGGGCTGAGCCTGCGCCGCTCCTCCAGCCGTTCCAGCGCCCCTTGCGCTTCGGCATAGGCAAGGATTAGCCTGTTTCGGCGGTCGAAGCGCGGATCAGCGGGTTGCATAGCGGCAATTTCACCAAATATATTGGATAGAATAAATTATATAAAACAATGACCTTATGAGTTAGATTAAACAATATACTCTATATAGCAAGTCCACTCCTATGCCACCTCTCGTGGGCCGACCGCCCATCGCTGGGTCGATCCTTCATCGCCCGCGTTGACGCATAGCCACGCGGTGGCCAAACCACCGTCCATGTTGCCACCCGCCCGAAAGCTGACATCATGACCATCGCCCTTGCCGATCCATCGCTGCTCCGCGACCAGTGCCTGATCGACGGCGCCTGGACCGGGGTGCCGACCATTCCCGTGACCGACCCGGCGACCGGCGCGACCATCGCCTCGATCCCCGATCTGGGCGTGAGCGATACCCACGCTGCCATCGCCGCTGCCGATGCGGCGCTTCCGGCATGGCGGGCGAAAACAGCGGCGGAGCGCGCACGTATCCTGCGCCGCTGGTTCGACCTGCTGATCGCGCATCAGGATGACCTGGCCATGATCCTGACCCGCGAACAGGGCAAGGCGCTGGCCGAGGCCAAAGGCGAGATCGCCTATGCCGCCAGCTTCGTCGAATGGTTCGCGGAAGAAACCAAGCGCGTCTATGGCGAGATCATCCCGTCCCACCGCGCCGACAGCCGCATCGTCGTCATCAAACAGCCGGTCGGCGTCGTCGCCGCGATCACCCCCTGGAACTTCCCCGCCGCGATGATCACGCGCAAGGCCGCCCCGGCGCTGGCGGCGGGCTGCACCATGGTGCTGAAACCTGCGACCCAAACCCCGCTGACCGCGCTTGCGCTGGCCGTGCTGGCGGAGCGGGCAGGGGTGCCGGCGGGGGTGTTCAATGTCGTTACGGGATCGTCACGCATTATCGGCGGCGAACTCACCGCCAATCCGCTGGTGCGCAAACTGAGCTTCACGGGATCGACCGAGGTCGGCCGCACATTGATGGCGCAGTGCGCGCCGACCATGAAGAAATTGTCGATGGAACTGGGCGGCAATGCGCCCTTCATCGTCTTTGCCGACGCCGATCTCGATGCCGCAGTCGAAGGGGCAATAGCGTCCAAATATCGCAACAGCGGCCAGACCTGTGTGTGCGTCAACCGCATCTTCGTCCAGCGCGAAATAGCCCCGGCTTTCGAACAGAAACTGACCGAAGCCGTCGCAAAGCTTAAAGTGGGACCTGGCACCGATGCGGGTGTCACCCAGGGACCGCTGATCGATGACAAGGCCGTCGAGAAGGTCGAGGAGCATGTCGCCGACGCCCTGAACAAAGGCGCGCGGCTGGTCAGCGGCGGGCGTCGCCATGCGCTGGGCCACAGCTTCTACGAACCGACCATCATTGCAGGCTGCACCCCCGCGATGGCGCTGGCCAGCGAAGAAACATTCGGCCCGCTCGCCGCGCTCTTCACCTTCGATACGGAGGAAGAGGTGATCGCGATGGCCAATGATACTGAGGTTGGGCTGGCCGGCTATTTCTACACGCGCGATCTGGCGCGCGCCTGGCGGGTAGGGGAGGCACTGGAGGTTGGCATGGTCGGCATCAACACCGGGCTGATCTCGACCGAGGTCGCGCCGTTTGGCGGCATCAAGCAATCGGGCATGGGCCGCGAAGGATCGCGCCATGGTATCGAGGATTATGTCGAGATCAAATATATGTGCATGGCGGGCATCTAGGCGGGATCAGAGAAGGGTAGGGCGATGGCAGGCATAGTAGCGGTTACGGGCGCGGCGGGTGCATTGGGACGCAAGGCGGTCGAGATATTGAGCGCTGCGGGGTGGAGCGTGGTCGGTATCGACCTCGGCGATGTAGCGCCCGATGGCGTTGCATTGGCGCTCGGCGGCGTGGACCTGACCGATGAGGCGGCTATGACCACAGCGGCCGCGCGGATCGAAGGCGAGCTTGGACGGCTCGACGGGCTGGTCAATATCGCGGGCGGTTTCGCTTGGGAAACCGTGGCGGATGGCAGCGTCGCGACATGGGACAGGCTCTATGCCATGAACGTCCGCACCGCCCTGATCGCCAGCCGCGCGCTGTTGCCGCTATTGCGCGCCAATCAGGGGGCGATCGTCAACATCGGCGCGGCGGCATCGGTCAAGGCTGGGGCGGGGATGGGTGCCTATGCCGCATCCAAGTCCGGCGTCGCGCGCCTGACCGAGGCCCTGGCCGAGGAACTGAAGGACGAAGGCGTGCGCGTGAACGCCATCTTGCCGAGCATCCTCGACACGCCCGCCAACCGCGCCGACATGCCGGACGCGGATTATGCGAAATGGGTGTCGCCCGCGCAGCTTGCGGGCGTGGTGGCTTTTCTGCTGTCGGCAGACGCCACGCCGATCACAGGCGCGCTGATCCCGGTAACGGGGCGGGTGTAATGCTTACCCCGCCTGCCGGTCTGCAAAGGCGAACACCGCGTCGTTGAATGCATCATTGGCGTCGCCCGCCACCATATGGTGGGCGCCGTCGATATGGACATAGTCGGCGTGCGGCACCATTTCCATGAAGGCCCGCGCGCCTTCTTCGGTGACGATACGGCTGCGCCCGCCCCGGATCAGCAGTGTGGGGATGGTCAGGCCACGCGCCGCGCTTTCCATCACGGTTGGTCCCTCGGCATGTTGCTTCACGTCCGCGCCCATCGACATGAAGGCCGGGTCCCAATGCCAGTACCAGCGATCACCCCGCTGGCGCAGATTCTTGGCCAGCCCCTTGCTGCTGCGCGGCTTGTCGCGATGGGGGAGATAGGCGGACACGGCGTCCGCTGCCTCCTCAATCGAGGCGAAGCCGTCCGCACCCGCGCTCATGAAAGCTATCACCTCGTTCGCGCCTTCCATGTCGACATGGGCGGTAATGTCCACCAGCACCAGCGCGCGCAGTGCAGTCGGGTCCGCCGCCGCCACCATCATCCCGACGATGCCGCCCAGCGACGCGCCCACCACCACCGGCGGTCGCTCCAACTGCGTCAGCACGGCGCGCAGATCGTCGGCAAACAGGTCGAGATCATAGCGCCCGTCCGGCGACCAATCGCTGTCGCCATGGCCGCGCAAATCCAGGCTGATCGCGCGAAAACCATGCCGCGCGGCCTCCACCAGCGCCTTGCCCCAACTTTGCCGCGTCTGCCCGCTGCCATGCAGAAACAATAAAGGTTGCCCGTCCACAGGGCCGGTCGCATCGGCAGCCAGGTCCAGGCCTGCGCCGCGCAGGGTCAGTCGTTCGATCGCGCTCATGGCACTGGCTTTACGCCTTTATCGCCGCGCGGAAATCCTCATTCTTCAGGAACAGCGACGTATTGTCCGCCCCCAAATGGGTCCATTTCAGGTTCAGCCCGCCATCGACAAGGATGGTCTGCCCGGTGATATAGCTCGACAGGTCGGACAGCAGGAAAGCGATGGCCCCGGCCTGCTCCTCCGGCTGGGCGCGGCGGCCCATGGCGATGGCGGCCTGATCGCGGGCGACATCCTCGTCAATATAGGCACCCGATCCCGGCGTGATCGTGGTGCCGGGGGCCACCGTGTTGACGCGAATATTGTCGAGCGCCAACTCGGTCGCCAGCGTGCGCGTCGCTGCAACGATCGCCGCCTTCGCCGTGCCATAGGCGATATGATAGGGGGCCGTGTTCAGCCCGCTGATCGAGGACACGCCAACGATCGCGCCCGGATTGCCCCGCGCGCGCAGCTCCCGCGCCACCGCCTGGCTCATGAAGAACATCGTTTCCAGATTTTGCTCGAACAGCGCGCGCCAGTCCGCCCGCGTCACCCGTTCCGCCCGCATCCAGGTCTGCGGCGCGGCCCCGCCTGCGACATTGGCCAAGCCATAGAGGGTGCCGGGCGCGGCCAGCGCCGCCTCCATCACCTTCGACACACCCTCGTCCGTGCCAACGTCGGCAATCACCGGCACAATCGCCAACCCTTCCGCAATCAGCGGCGCGATATGCGCGTCGAACTTGGCCTGCGTCCGTCCGGCGGCGATCACGGTGGCACCCGCCTGCGCCAGCATCCTGGTCGTCGCGGTGCCGATGCCGCCGCCGGCGGCGCCGGTGACGATGATCGTGCGCCCCTCAAAACTCATTAGCGGTTGCGCCATGCTCTGTCCTCTCATTCTCTTGTCGGTCGCGGTTCTAGCGCGAGGCGAGGCGGGCAAAACAGGGGCGGCGCGAAAAGATCGCCACAGCGCTAACCGGGCGCTCTGCGTTGCAAATGAACAGTAGTGTTGATTAACTCCCGGCAACGATCGAATCCATGGAGCGGATATGAGTTGCAAGCCCACGCGGACGCCAGCGCCCGATACATTCGATATCCCTGCGCTGCGCGAAAAATATCGCGAGGAGCGCGACAAGCGGCTGCGCGGCGACGGGCAGGGGCAATATCAGCCCACGACCGACGACACGACCCACAGCTATGACGAGGATCCCCATCAGCCCGTCGTTCCGCGCGATCGGATCGTCGAGGAACTGGACGTGCTGGTGCTGGGCGCGGGCTTTGCCGGCGTGCTGGCGAGCTATCATCTGACCAAACAGGGCGTCACCAATTTCCGCAATATCGACCATGCCGGCGACTTTGGCGGGGTCTGGTACTGGAACCGCTATCCCGGCATCCAGTGCGATAATGACGCCTATTGCTATCTGCCGCTGCTCGAAGAAACCGGCTTCATGCCGTCCAAGAAATTCGCCGATGGCGCGGAAATTCAGGGTTATATCAAGCAGATCGCGCAGACATTCGGCTTTCACGACCGCGCCCTGTTCCACACCCTCATCACCGCGCTGAAATGGGATGAGGGCATTCAGCGCTGGCGCGTCGCCACCAGCCGGGGCGACGAATTCCGCGCCCGCTTCGTCATCATGGGCTGCGGCGTCCTCAACATGCCCAAGCTGCCGGGGATCGAAGGGATCAACCAGTATAAGGGCAAGATTTTCCACACCGCCCGCTGGGACTATGGCTATACTGGCGGCAGTTACGAAAATCCTGTGCTGGACAGGCTGGGCGACAAGCGCGTCGCCATCCTTGGCACGGGTGCCACCGCGATCCAGGCGGTGCCGCATCTCGCCCGCTACGCCGAGCAACTCTACGTCATCCAGCGCACGCCTTCGACCGTGGACGAACGGCCCAATCCGCCGACCGATCCCGACTGGGCGGAATCGCTGCAACCGGGCTGGCAGGCGGAGCGGCAGGCCAATTTCCACCGCGCCGCGATGGAATTTTTCATGCCCGGCGAACAGGATCTGATCTGCGACATCTGGACCGAAATCGCGCGCAACCTCCACGCCGAGCTGGAAGCCGAAGGCTGGCCGCAACTCTCGCCTGAAGAATTTATGGCCCGGCGCGAAGTGGTGGATTATCGCGTCATGGAACGGCTGCGCGCGCGCGTCGATGAGATGGTGAAGGACGAGGCGACCGCCGCCTCGCTCAAGCCTTGGTATCGTTTCCTGTGCAAGCGCCCGCTGTCCAGCAACGATTTTTACGCGACCATCCAGGCCTTCTTGGTCCGATTCCCGCA
>JAEMRT010000158.1:5933-8382 GCA_016463225.1 Sphingopyxis sp.
GCCTTCAACCAGCCCAATGTGAAGCTGATCGACGTCGCGGATTCGCGCGGGCTGGAACGGATGACGGAAAAGGGCTTCGTGTCGAACGGCGTCGAATATGAAGTCGATGCGATGATCTTCGCCAGCGGTTTTGAAGTCACCAGCGACCTCAAGCGGCGCTGGGGCATCGACGTGGTGGAGGGGCGGGGCGGCCTGTCCATCTACGATCATTGGGCTGATGGTCCGCTGACCCTGCACGGCACCATGACCCATGGTTTCCCCAACCAGTTCTTCATCGGCTATATTCAGGGCGGCCTCAATGCCAGCGTCACCGAACAGTTCGGGCGGCAGGCGCAGCATATCGCCCACATCATCCATGCGACGATGGAAAAGGGCGCAAGCTCGGTCGAAACCAGCAGGGAAGCGCAGGACGCCTATGTCCAGCATTTTCACGAGGTGGAATATGACACCTCCGCTTTCCAGATCGAATGCACCCCCAGCTACTTCACCAATGAAGGACAGGTAAAAGCCCCCTGGGCGCTGTTCCGCAGCTACGGGCCGGGCTGGGCTGCGTTCCAGACCTTGCTGGAGGAGTGGCGCGCAAAGGGCGATCTGGCGGGCATGGAGTTGCGGTCATGATCGCCGGGGGGATGATGTCACCGCGCGTCCCGCTTTCACTTGGGTCAAGCCTGTCTGTCGCGATATTCGGACGCGCGGGATCAGGATGCGAGAGGATGGCATGAATAGCCCGACCAACATCGATGTGGACGATCTGACCAAGCCACTGACCTATCCGACCGAGGGGTTCCTGTCGAAGGACTATGCGGCGGCGGAGAAGGAATATCTGTGGCCAAAGGTCTGGCAGATGGCGTGCCGGGTCGAAGAATTACCGAACGTCGGCGACTGGCTTACCTATAATATCTGCGACGATTCGATCATCATCGTGCGCACCGCGCCAGACCGGCTGAAGGCCTATTTCAACGTCTGCCCGCATCGCGGCCGTCAGCTGGTCAATACGCCTGACACCGTCCATTCGGTGCGCGGCAACGGACGCAGGAATTTCATCTGCGGCTTCCACGGCTGGACCTTCGATATCGAAGGCGACAACACCTATATTCTCGATCCGCAGGACTGGCAGGGCGCATTGACGCCCGACTGCACCCATTTGTCGGAGGTCAAGGTCGACACATGGGGCGGCTGGGTCTGGGTCCATATGGATATGGATGCAGAGCCGCTGGACGCATTTCTGGGCGATGCCGGGCGCATATTGTCGCATTTCGAACTGGACAAGATGCGCTACAAATGGCGCAAATGGGTCGTCTATCCGGCCAACTGGAAGACCGCGCTCGAAGCGTTCATGGAACCCTATCATGTCGCTGGCACCCATAGCCAGCTGCTCGCTTATGGTGACTATTACGCCTATAGCGCCGCCTATGGCCTGCACGGCGTCAGCGGCTTCGACCAGCGCGACCCGGCCTTCAGCATGAGCCAGAGCAGCAGCGTGACTCGCGCGGGCAAGGGCGACGATCCGCGCCGCTCGACTTACGAACTGATCCGCGAAAATTACGAAACGCTCAACTATGCGGCCTCTACCGAGACGCTGGTCAATGCCGCCAGCCGCCTGGTCGACGAACTGCCCGAAGGCACGCCGCCTGCCGATGTCATCGCCCACTGGATGAAGTCGGCCAAGGCTGACGATGCGGCGCGCGGCGTCATCTGGCCGGAAATTCCGCCCGAAATCATGTCGGAAGCGGGCCTTGCCTGGAACATCTTTCCCAACATGTCGGTGCTGCACGGGATCACCTTCGCGCTTTGCTATCGCACGCGCCCCTATGGCGACGATCCCAATATGTGCATTTTTGAATCCTACGCGATCGAGCGTTTCCCTGAAGGGGAAGAACCGCAGACGCAATGGGACAATGCGCCCGCGACCGCCGAAGGCTGGGGCGCTGTCTTGGCGCAGGATTTTTCCAACATGGAATGGGTGCAGAAGGGGATGAAGTCGCGCGGTTTCCGCGGGCCGCTGCCCAATCCGCATCAGGAACGCAAGATCACCAATTTTCACCGCAACCTAGCCGCGTACATGGGTACGGGCGCACCGAGGCACCTGAAATGAGCTATGACGATCCCAAGCCCGCCGCTGCCGCTGTGACCGCATCGGGCAAGCCGGGCACCCCGGTTTACAAGCGCGTCCTCGACCTGTTCGAAGCCGAAGGCATCAATACGCTGTTCGGTATTCCCGACCCGAATTTCGTCCATATGTTCCTGGAAGCGGAACGGCGCGGCTGGACCGTGGTGGCCCCGCACCATGAAGCTGCCGCCGGCTTCATGGCCGAAGCCGCCTCGCGCATCACCGGCAAGCCCGCCGTTGCCATCGGTACGCTGGGGCCGGGCATCGCCAATATGGCGCCCGCCATCCAGTGCGCGCTGGTCGAACATTCGCCGGTCATCTTCCTGTCGGGCCAGCGCG
>JAEMRT010000015.1:0-37335 GCA_016463225.1 Sphingopyxis sp.
TGGCAGCCCCTGCCCGCTCCGCATCCCCCGCCGCCCGCGCCAAACCGGCACCCGCCGCGCCGTTCGGACCCGGCCGCATCGCGATGGCGGCGGTGACCGTCATCGCGATCATCGGCGTCGCCTGGCTGGCGATCACGCTGACCCGGTTTTTCATGCTGGTATTCGCCGCGATCGTGCTGGGCGCGATTTTCGACGCGATCGCCAGCTGGCTGGTCCGCCGTACCGCAATGCGGCGCGGGATCGCACTGGCGCTGTCGGTCGCCGGGATCGTCGCGATCTTTGCCGGCGCCTTCATCCTGTTCGGATCGCAGCTGGCGCGCGAGATCGACACGATCCGCGAGCAGGTGCCGCAGGCACTGCGCGGCGTCGAAGCGTTCCTCGACCGCTACGGCCTCGGCACGCGGATGCGCGAACTCGCCGAGGTTGGCGGCAAGGATATTTCGCAGCTCATTTCGCAAGCGGGCGGTTATGCGCTGGCGGCGGGCAGCGGCATCGCCGATTTCGTGCTTGTGCTGGTCGCCGCAATCTTCCTCGCCAGCGACCCTGCGACCTATCGCCGCGGCCTGTTGCTGCTGATGCCCGCCAAGGCCGAGGAAACCGCATCACTGGCACTCGACGATGCCTCGCGCGGGCTGAAGGGCTGGATGGTCGGCCAGGCGGTGTCGTCGCTCGTCGTCGCGGCGCTGACCGGCGCCGGGCTCGCGCTGCTCGGCGTACCCGCCGCGGGCGGTCTTGGGCTGATCGCCGGCTTGCTCGACGTCATCCCGATGATCGGCCCGATCATTGCGGGCATCCCCGCGGTGCTGCTCGCGTTCACCGTGTCGCCCGCCACCGCGCTGTGGACGCTCGTGCTGTTCCTTGTGATCCAGCAGTTGCAGGGCAATTTCCTGCAACCGATGATCCAGAAACAGGCGGTCGACGTGCCGCCCGCGGTGCTGCTGTTCGCAGTCGTCGCGGCGGGGGCGCTGTTCGGCTTCCTCGGCGTCCTGCTCGCCGCGCCGCTGACCGTGGTGGTCTATGTGCTGGTGCAGCGGATCTATGTGAAGACGCTGCTGGGCAAAAAGATCAAGATCGCCGGGCAGGATTAGCTCTAAATCCGTTCGCATCGAGCGAAGTCGAGATGCGAGCGGAAATCGGAGCCCTACTTCTTCAGCTCCTTCGCCAGCGTCTTCGCGGTCGCCTTGCCATAGGGCGGCTTGAACCCGGCCAGCCCTGCGACATCGAGCTTCGGCTGCCGATACACCGCCCGCGCATGGCTAAAGGTGCGGAACCCGTCGACCCCGTGATAATTGCCCATCCCCGACGGGCCGACGCCACCGAAGGGCAGATCCTCCATCGCATTGTGGAACAGCACGTCGTTGACCGTCACGCCGCCCGAGATCGTCCGCGTCAGCACGCGGTCCTCCTCGCTCTTGTCCTGCCCGAAGTAATAGAGGCCGAGCGGACGATCGTTGGCGTTCACATAGTCGATCGCGTCGTCGATCGTCTTGTACGTCTTGACCGGCAGGATCGGGCCGAAGATTTCCTCCTGCATCACCTTCATGTCGTCGGTGGGGTTGCGGACGATGTGGAGCGGCATTTTGTGACCATTGGCGCTCGCGAAATCCTCCTTGCCCGGATTGACCTCGATCACCTCGGCGCCCTTCTCGCGCGCGTCGGTCAGATAGGATTGCAGGCGGTCGTAATTGCGCGTGTTGACCACCGATGTGTAATCGTCATTGGCGAGCAAGGTCGGGTAAAGCGCGCCCGCGCTTTTGGTGACGCTGTCGATCACGGCGCCCTCCTGATCCTCGGCGACGAGCAGATAATCGGGGGCGAGGCAGATCTGCCCGGCGTTCATCATCTTGCCGAGCGCGACGCGCTGGCCGACGAGATCCTTGTTCGCGCTGCGCCCGATAAAGGTCGGCGACTTGCCGCCGAGTTCGAGCGTCACCGGAACGAGATTATCGGCCGCGGCGCGCATGATGTGGCGCCCGACGCTCGTCGCGCCGGTAAAGATCATGTGATCGAACGCGAGCTTCGAAAAAGCGACGCCGACATCGGCGTCGCCGGTAAACACCGCCATTTCGGCTTCGTCGAAATATTCAGGCACCAGCCGCGCCATCAACGCCGACACATTCTCGGTGAACTCGCTCGGCTTGATCATCGCGCGGTTGCCGGCGGCGAGCACGCCCGCCATCGGGACGAAGACCATGCCGACCGGAAAATTCCACGGCGCGACGACGCCGACGACGCCCTTGGGCTGAAACTGCACCTCAGCCTTCGCGCCGAGCAATCCCAGCGGAAAGGTCGGCTTGCGCTTCTCTCCTTTGGCCCAGCTCGCCATATGCTTTTTCGCATGCTTGAGCGCGCTGACCGAGGGCATGATGTCGGTCATCAGCGTCTGTTCGCGGCTGCGATGGCCGAAATCCTCGCTCACCGCCTTGGCGAAGTCCTCAGCATGGTCGACGAGCAGCGCGACCGCGCGGTCGATGCGGTCGGTGCGCACCGCCAGCGTTTCGGGCATCGCGGCGGTAAAGCTCGCCTTTTGCGCCGCGAGCACTTCGACCATGCGCTGCGTTTCACCGGTGATGTTGGTTGCGACCGTTGCCATTGCCCGTCTCCCTGTTTTGTTGGTGCGTGTTTGACCATGAGCCACGGCGGGTTGCAAGATGAAACCGGCTGCCTATCTCGGTTCAGCCCCTTTCGCAGCTGCAGCAATTCCGCTAATCGGGCCGCTAATCCTGTTTTCCCTTACGGAGTCTTGTCCCATGTCCGCCACCGATCCCGTCGTCTTCCTGTCCTATGCCCGCACCCCGATGGGCAGCATGCAGGGCAGCCTGTCGGACGCCAGCGCGACCGATCTGGGCGCGACGGCAGTCAAGGCTGCGGTTGAGCGTGCCGGTGTCAGCGGCGACGATATCGAGCGTATTTACATGGGCTGCGTCCTCCCCGCCGGGCTCGGCCAAGCGCCGGCGCGTCAGGCAGCGATCAAGGCCGGCCTGCCCAAGTCGGTGCAGGCGACCACCGTCAACAAGGTGTGCGGTTCGGGCATGCAGACGGTGATCATGGGCGCAGAAGCGCTCGCCGCGGGCAGCGTCGACATGATCGTCGCGGGCGGCATGGAATCGATGACCAACGCGCCCTACCTGCTCAAAAAGCATCGCGGCGGCGCCCGCATCGGTCACGACACCGCCTATGACCATATGTTCCTCGACGGGCTGGAAGACGCCTATGAGGCGGGCCGCGCTATGGGCACCTTTGCGCAGGATACCGCCGATGCCTATCAGCTGAGCCGTCAGGCGCAGGACGACTACACGCTGACCTCGCTGAGCCGCGCCAAGGCCGCGATCACCGACGGTGCTTTCGCCGCCGAAATCGCGCCGGTGACGATCGCAGGCCGCAAGGGCGACACCATCGTCGACACCGACGAAGCGCCCGGCAAGGCGATGCCCGACAAAATCCCGACACTGAAGCCCGCCTTTGCCAAGGACGGCACGATCACCGCGGCGACGAGCAGCTCGATTTCGGACGGTGCCGCCGCGGTCGTGCTGACGCGCCAGTCGGTCGCCGATGCCAAGGGCGCCAAGCCCGTCGCCCGCCTTGTCGCACACGCCGCGCACGCACAGGAGCCGAAGGATTTTACAATCGCCCCGGTCGGCGCGATCAACAAGGTGCTGGCCAAGGCCGGCTGGACGATCGGCGACGTCGACCTGTTCGAGGTCAACGAAGCCTTTGCCTGCGTCGCGATGTTCGCGATGCATGACCTCGGCATTCCCCACGACAAGATCAACGTCCATGGCGGCGCGACCGCGCTCGGCCACCCGATCGGCGCCAGCGGCACGCGCATCATCACGACGCTGATCGCGGCGCTGCAACGCCACGGCAAGACGCGCGGCATCGCCAGCCTGTGCATCGGCGGCGGCGAAGCGACCGCGGTGGCGATCGAACTCATCTGATCAGCCAAAACGAAAAGGTTGCACGGCGCCGTCGCAAGGCGGCGCCGCTTCATCGCAACGCCGCGACAATTTGCGACACTAATGTCCTGAAAATAAACGGCGCATTCCGGCGCCGTTCAAACGGGCCCGCCTATTCCATATTTGTCATCGGGCAGATCCCCTCCCCCTGACCGATTGAAAGGAATGGCACATGAAGAGCAAATTTCTCACCGCCGGCCTGATCGCCGCGATGATGGTTCCCGCCGCCGCGCAGGCCCAGACCCGCGAGATCCGTGAAGACCGCCGCGACGTCCGTGAAGAACAGCGCGAACTGCGCGACGCCCAGCGTTATGGCGATCGCGGCGATGTTCGCGAAGAGCGCCGCGAGCTGCGCGACGCGCGTGGCGACCTGCGCGACAGCCGCCAGGACTGGCGCCAGGACCGTCGCTATTCGAACTATCGCGCGCCGTTCCGTTACCAGCAGTTCCGCGTCGGCGCGACGCTCCGCCCGAACTATTACGCCCCCGCGTATCGTCCGGGCTATGACAGCCGCTGGGGCCTGCCGCGCGCCGGTCGCAACCTGACGTATGTGCGTCACTACAACGACCTGCTGCTCGTCAACGAGCGCAACGGCCGGGTTATCCGGGTCTATCGCAACCACTTCAACTGGCGCCGCTAAGCGATAGTCAGCATTTGAACGACGGAGAGGGTCGATGGGCAACCATCGGCCCTCTTTTGTTGCGTGGCGATTGTCGTTGCCGCCCCCTCGTCAAAGGCATAGCCTGCGCGCGTTCGTTTGGGGAGATTTTGCCATGAAAAAGCTGCTTTTGCTGACCGCGCTCACGGCGCTCTCGGCCTGTTCGCAAAAGGCTGAAGAATCGAAAGAAACTGCTGCCGCACCGACCGAGGCGGCAACACCGGCGCCAGCGGCCGACTCGGGAACCCAACCGGGGACCTATGACGTCAAAATGGCCGATGGTACGATGGGGACGACGGTGATCAATGCCGACGGCAGCTATGTCGACACCAGCGCCAAGGGCGAGGTCATCAAAGGGCTATACGCAAGCAGGGACGGCAAGGATTGCTTCGATCCCGAGGGCGAAGCGTTGGGCGCATGCTGGGACGTCACCAAGCCCGGCGCCGACGGCAGCTTTACCGCCACCTCGCCCGAAGGCACGGTGGTCACGGTCACGCCCAGAAAGCAATAACGCTTCCGGTCGGACACGGCCGTCGCTGCGGGTTCAGTCGCCCCAGATATGGTCGGTCTGGATCCAGCCCTTGCGGCCCTTCACGTCGAACCGGCACCAGCCGGCGGCGCATTCGGTGATCCGCCCGACGACGCCGGGTTCGGCGCGGTAGGCGACGGCGGCCGACGCGCTGGCCTCGTCGCGCAGCGGACGGATGTCGCCGGTGACGATCGCGGTGCGCGTGCGGCTCAGCAATCGCGCTGCCATCCAGCCCTGCGTGCCGTCGGGATCCTCGATCTTGCGCCAGGTTTCGAACCGCGCGACGACCTTGACCGGCAGATCCTTGCGCCGATATTCCCAGATGACCGGCACGTCGGGTGACGGCCCCTTGCGCATCCGCGCCTCGTCGACGCTGATCGACGCCCAATAGGGCAATTGGGGGTCGGATTGCGCGGCGGCCGGCCCCACGACGGCGAAAAGCGCTGCGGTTGTAAATATCAGGCGGCTGGTCATCATATTGCCTTGTCAAACTCGGGTCGGCAATTCAACCGCTCGCCGCGCAAAAGGCTGCGTTCATCCCCAGACTTTTCGCGATGCTTTCCGGGCCCATGCTCTTGACCGTTGCTCTTCGGCGCGCTCTATCGGCGGCCATGCCCGATTCAACCCGCCCGAAACGCCCGCGCGTTATCGTCACCCGCCAATTGATGCCGCATGTCGAGGCGCGCATGGCCGAATTGTTCGACGTCGCGCTGTCGGCGAACGATCAGGCGTTTACCAAGGACGAATTGAAGGCCGCGGTCGCCGATTGCGACGTCTTCGTCCCGACGGTGACCGACGAGATTGACGCCGAGGTGCTGGCAGCGGCAGGCGAGCGCCTGAAACTGATCGCAAATTTCGGCGCCGGGGTCGATCATATCGATCTGGCAGCCGCGCGCGCCAAGGGGATCATGGTTTCGAACACGCCCGGCGTCTTCACCGAAGACACGGCCGACATGACGATGGCGCTGATCCTGTCGGTGCCGCGGCGGCTGGCCGAGGGCGAGAAGCTGATGCGGTCGGGCCAATGGGCCGGCTGGGCGCCCAGCGCGATGCTTGGCCACCGCGTTGGCGGCAAATTGCTCGGCATTATCGGCATGGGGCGCATCGGGCTGGCGGTGGCGCGCCGCGCGCGCGCGTTCGGCCTGTCGATCCATTATCACAACCGCCGCCGCCTGCCCGAGGCGATCGAGGAGGAATTGGGCGCGAGCTATCACGCCAGCGTCGACACATTGCTGCGGATCAGCGACATCGTGACGCTGCATTGCCCGCACACCGCCGAAACGCATGAAATGGTGAGCGCGGCGCGGATCGGGTCGATGAAACCGACCGCGTACCTCATCAACACAGCGCGCGGCGAAATCGTTGACGAAAAGGCGCTGATCGCTGCGCTCCAGACCGGACGCATCGCGGGCGCCGGGCTGGATGTGTACACCCACGAACCCGCCGTCGATCCGGCGCTGCTCGCGCTCGACAATGTCGTGCTGCTGCCGCACCTGGGATCGGCGACGATCGAAGGCCGCGAGGCGTCTGGCGAAAAAGTCATCGCCAACATCCGCGCCTGGTGCGACGGTCACCGCCCGCAGGATCAGGTTCTGGAGGGGTGGGCTTGAGAACAGCGGTCGGGTCCAAAATCGCGGCGCCAGTCGCTTCGGGATTGGGAGGCTCAGCGTTCTCTGCACTTGAGGTCGATCACCCGCATCGCTAGTTCGCTCGGCTTCTTCCCTTCACGCGCGACCTCTTCATCGACGCAGCGTTGCCGCGGCGTTCGCCGATCCACGCTTTTGCCTTCACGCATCAATTGCGCAAGAGCGGCCAGTTCGCGCCGCTCGGCATCGCTCAGGTCATGCAGTCCCTTGGCGCCGCTGCGGAGTAGCTCATAGTTGCGCAGGGCGCGCTCGGCCGGAGGTTCGGCAAGTGCGGCGGTTGTTCCGAGGGTCAATGCCGCAGCAACCGCTGTCATTCGCAAGATGTGCTTCATGCAACAAGTTTCCAGCCGTTTTCTTACCGATTAACGCGAGCTTGGCTCAATCGCCCGTCAAAATCCGATCGACCAGCTGCTTCACCGTCGGGGTGAAGTTGTTCGAATAAAAGGGATCGGTCTTGAAATTGAACGCGGCGTGGCCCGCAAACATCAGATTTTGTTCGGGATCGCCGCCGTGCGCGATGTCCTGCAGCGTCTTCTGGATGCAGAAGCTGCGCGGGTCGGCGAGGTAACCGGTGGTGTAATCGTCATGGTCCTTCCACGACGAAAAGCCGCAATGCGACAGACAGCCCATGCAGTCGGTCTGGTCCTTGCGGATCACCGCCTTGTCGGCCTCGGTGACGAACACCACGGTGTTGTCGGGGGTCTTCAGCGCATCGGTATAACCTTCGGCCGCCCAGTCGCGCGCGCGGGCGCGGTCGTGCGGGGTGACCCAGAAATTCTTGCCCTTCACCCCAACGTCGAGCTGGACGATATGATCGCCAGCTTCCTGCTTCGAGTACGGAATCTGGCGTTCCGAGCGTGCTTCGAGGTCGCGCAGGAAGGGCGTGCGCACCGCGCTCGAGTAAAAGCCGGTCGGCGAAAAGCGGTGCAAAAGCACATCGCCGTCGTCGAGGGTGCGGAGGCGGTCCTTCCACGCTTGCGGGATCGGGCTTTCTTCGGTCAGCAGCGGGCGGGTACCGTATTGAAAGACGATCTGGCCGAGTTCGGGGTTGTCGATCCAGTTTTCCCAGTCGCGCAGATACCAGACGCCACCGGCCATAACGATCGGCACAGTATCGGCGATGCCTTCGGCGCGCATCGTTTCGCGCACCGCGGCAACGCGCGGGTACGGATCCTGCGGCACCAGCGGATCTTCGGCGTTCGACAGGCCGTTGTGACCGCCGGCCAGCCAGGGATCCTCATACACCACCGCGCCCAGCAGATGCGGCACCTTGTGATAGGCGCGTTTCCACAGCGCGCGGAAGGCGCGCGCCGAGCTGATGATCGGCAGATACATGACATTGTGGCGCTCGGCGATTTCGCTGAGCTTGTACGGCATCCCGGCGCCGCAGGTGACCCCGGCGACCATGCCCTTGGTCCGCGCCAGCACACCCTCGAGGATTTGCTGCGCGCCACCCATTTCCCAGAGCACGTTGATGTTGATCGCGCCCTTGCCGCCCGACACTTCATAGGCGCGCTCGACCTGGGCGACGGCGCCCTCGATGCCGTAGTGGATCAGCTCTTCATGGCGTTCCTTGCGGGTCAGTGACTTGTAAACCTGCGGGACGATCTTGCCCTCGGCGTCATAACTGTCGGCGTTGACCGCCGACACGGTGCCGATACCACCCGCCGCGGCCCATGCGCCGCTCGACATATGGTTGGTCGCCGACACGCCTTTACCGCCCTCGACCAACGGCCAGACTTCACGTCCGCCGTAAAGGATGGGCTTCAATCCTTTGAACATTTTAGATCTCTTTCTCTCCACCGGCCGTCCACTTTCCGGCCAGTCCCCATGCCGGTTCCGTAAGCGGAAGCGCGCGGCGAAAGTCAATGGTTCCGCGGCTGGCTAGCCCGCAAAGAGGCGTCGGCCTTTGAGCGCCCGACCATAGAGATTTTCATACGCCGCGACCATCGCCGATTCGTCGAAACGCTCTGCAGCGACGCGCCGGTTCGCGGCGCCAACCCGTGCGCGTAGGTCGGGATCGGCAACCAGTTGGGCTAGTGCGACGCGAAACGCCGTCTCGTCGGCGGCGATAAAGTGCCGGTTGCCGGGTGCGACCATCGCGGCAACATCGCCAACATCGGGGCTGACCACCGGCAAACCCGCCGCCATCGCCTCGATCACGGCGATCGGCGCCTGCTCGCTCTGCGACGACAGCGCGAGCAGATCGAAATGGCCGATCCAGCACGCCGGCTCGGCCATGAACCCCGGCATCACGAGTCGATCGGCGGTCCCGCAGGACTCCGCTTCTGCGGCGATGGCGGCGCGTTCCGGCCCTTCGCCGACGATGACCAGCCGGACATTGGTGGGCAAAGTCGCAACCGCACGGACGAGCCGCGGCAGATCTTTGACCTTCCGCAGCCCAGCAACTGTGCCGATGACAACCTCACCTTCGCGGCGTTCGAACCCCGGAATCGCAACCGATGGTTCGGCTTCATACGCCGCCGCGTCGATCCCGTTGCGGATGAGCACCGTCCGCCGCCGCGCGCCCCATTCGTCCGCCGCGATCCGCTCGAGCAGGGCCGAAGGCACCACCAGCGCCCCGGCGGTCGGCAGCGCGAGGCGGCGAAAGCCGTTGCGCTTCCAGTTGCGCCGGACGCTCTCATCCTCGTTGAACCCATCCTCATGATGGATCAGCGGCGGCAGATCGCGGAACGGCGCAAAGACGCGGTGCGCCATCACCCCGTCCATCGACCCCCAATTATAGCTCAGCACCAAGTCGAACTGCTGCATATAGCGCGCCAGATTGCGGTAGCGTGCCAGCCCCGGCTTGCCGTGCAGCGGCGGCGCGTCGGCAGGAAATTCGACGTCGATCGCGGGATCGATCGCGTCACGCGCGCCCATCGCCTCGGGCACCGCCGACAAGATGGTGTGGCGGGCGCGTGGCCCCATCAGATTCATCAGCCGCACCGCGCGCGCTTCCTTGCCCCCCAGCGAGAAACTGGAATGGAGGTGGAGCAGCCGCGCGGGAGCCGTCGCGCCGATCACGCGGCAGGCAGCTCCGCCAGCCACGCGTCGATCGCCGCGACCGCTTCGGGCTCGTCCAGCGTCGGGGCATGACCGACCCCTGGCACCTCGACCAGCTGCGCTTGCGGCAGCGCGGCAATCATCTTTTCACCCGCCGACCGCGCCAAGATATCTGACAATTCGCCGCGCAAGATCAGCAAAGGGACAGCGCCAAGCGCGCGATAGACCGGCCACATGTCGAACGCTGCCTCGCCGCCGGTCACGCGCAAAGGCGCCGCGATCTGCTTGTCATAATCGGTGACGATCCGCCCTTCGGGGGTCAACCGGTGGGTACGTTTAGTGAGCCGCAGCCAGTCGTGAATGGCATAATGTGGATAGATCGCGCCGTTAAGCTCGGAAAAGGCGCGCGCCGCGTGCATCCATGTCGGCTGACTGCCGCCCGCCCCGATATAATCGCGGATCCGCTCAAGCCCGCTCGTCTGGAGTTCGGGGCCAACATCGTTGAGCACCGCGCCGACCAGCCGCCCGGGCAGCGTTGCCGCCATCAGCATCGACACCAGCCCGCCCAGCGACGTGCCGATCGTCGCAAAGCGATCGATGCCGAGTTCGTCGAGCAGCGCGACGACATCCTGAACATAGGTCAGCGGCACATAGGTCATCGGATCCTTGGCATAAGCGCTTTCGCCGCGGCCGCGAAATTCGATGACGATCGTCCTGCGGTGGCGGGCGACATGCGGCGCCAGTGCCTCGAAATCACGCGCATTGCGCGCCAAGCCCGGCATGCACAGCACGGGCGGCGCCATATCGGCCCCCTCTGGCCCTGCATAAACGCGCGCATGCAGCCGCACGCCGTCGCCCGACCACCAATATTGGTCCGACCAGTCGCGGCGCCCGTCCTGCTTTGCCTCCTGCTTGGCCAAAATGGCGAATCCCCTTGGTTCGTGTCCTGGCATGTCCCGGCGCCCGGAACCCGGTTGCGTCTATCGCCAACCAGGCCGCGCGGTGCAAGCAATCCGTCATACCATGCCGCAGCGCAGGTTGCCGCCACAGGCTTTCGCCGATAAGACCCGATCGACCATGAGCGACACCCTGCTTTCATTCGAACCCGCAACCGGCGAAGAGCTGTGGCGCGGCGCGGTCAGCAATGTCGATGACGAGGTGGCCATTGCGCGGGGTGCCTGGCCCGAATGGGCGGCCAAAGCCGTCACCTTCCGCACCGAAACGCTGCGCCGCTTTGCCGATCGGGTCAAAGCCGAAGGCGAAGTGCTCGCCGACCTGATCGCGCGCGAAACCGGCAAGCCGTTATGGGAAGCGCGCACCGAGGTCGAATCAGTCGTGGCCAAGGTCGATATTTCGGTGAAATCCTATGGCGAACGCACCCCGAACCGGCGGATTGAGGGCGCGATGGGGCTGCGCAACGCGGTGCGCCACAAACCGCATGGCGCGCTGGCGGTGCTCGGGCCGTATAATTTTCCCGCCCATTTGCCGAACGGCCATATCGTCCCGGCGCTGATCGCGGGCAATTCGGTGCTGTTCAAGCCGTCCGAAAAAACCCCCGCGGTCGGCGCCAAGCTGGTCGAGCTGTTCCACAGCGCCGGGGTGCCGCAGGAGGTGTTGCGGCTGATCATCGGCGGCCCCGACACGGGCAAGGCGCTGGCCGGGCATCAAGGCATCGACGGCCTGCTGTTCACCGGCTCGGCGCGCACCGGGCTCGCGCTCAACCGCCAGTTCGCGGGCCAGCCGGGCAAGATGCTGGCGCTCGAAATGGGCGGCAACAACCCGATCGTCGTGTGGGATACCGCCGACATCCGCACCGCGGCCATCATTGTCGTCCAGTCGGCGTTCCTCAGCGCCGGCCAGCGGTGCAGCAACGCGCGGCGGCTGATCGTGCGCGACACGCTGGCCGACGCGCTGATCGAAGAGGTCAAGGCGCTGACCAACCGGCTGATTGTCGACCATCCGCACGCCGATCCCGTGCCCTATATGGGGCCGGTGATCGACAACGAGGCTGCCGACGGCCTCACTGAAAGCTTTCTGATCCTGATGTCGAACGGCGGCCAGGTGATCCGCCACATGACGCGCCCGGTTCCAGGACGCCCGTTCCTCACCCCCGGCATCATCGACGTCACGTCGATGCCCGAGCGGCCCGACATCGAGCTGTTCGGTCCGTTGCTGCAAGTCATCCGCGTCGAGACGTTCGAAGCGGCAATTGCCGAGGCGAACAACACCGCCTTTGGCCTGTCGGCGGCGCTCGTCGGCGGCACGCCGCAGCTGTACGACCAGTTCTGGGCCAACGCTCGCGCCGGGATCATCAACTGGAACCGTCCGACCAACGGCGCCTCGTCCGCCGCGCCCTTTGGCGGTGTCGGCTTGTCAGGCAATCATCGCCCCAGCGCCTTCTATGCCGCAGATTATTGCGCCTATCCGGTTGCGAGCGCGGAAAGCGACGCGCTGCGCGCTTCGATCGGAGTAGGGTTGCGCGATCCCGAAGGGTCGCGACTGGTTCCCAAGAACTACAATTAGCTACCCGTCATTGCGAGCGCAGCGAAGCAATCCAGAGTAGCGTAAACCGCTCTGGATTGCTCCGCTGCGCTCGCAATGACAAGTGGAAGAATGTCGGCGCAATTTTACCTTCATCAGCGTCAATAAAGCCTGCTTTGCCATTCGGCAGGCGCGCCATCATCTATCGTGCATGAAAAAGACTCTCCCCCCTGTCGGCAAATTGTGGCTGGTCGGTGCCGGTCCCGGCGACCCCGACCTGCTGACGCTGCGCGCTGCGCGGTTGCTGGCGAGCGCCGATCTCGTCGTCCATGACGGGCTGGTCGGCGACGGCGTGCTCGCACTGATCCCGGCCCATGTGGAACGGATCAGCGTCGCCAAGCAGCGCAGCCGCCACACGATGAAGCAGGAACTGATCAACGAACTTCTCGTGCGCGAAACGCTGACCGGCAAGCAGGTTGTGCGCCTGAAGGGCGGCGATCCGTTCATCTTCGGGCGCGGCGGCGAGGAACTCGATGCCGCGCGCCAAGCCGGCGTGGCGTGCGAGGTCGTCCCCGGCATCACCGCCGCGGCCGGCTGCGCCGCGCAGGCGGGCCTTCCCCTCACCCATCGCGACGACGCCAGCGCGGTCAGCTTTGTCGCCGGCCAGTGCAAGGATCTGTCCGATCAGGACTGGTCGGGCCTCGCGGGCCAAGGCCGCACGCTCGTCATCTATATGGGCATCGCCACCGCAACCGCGATCGCCGACAAGCTGATCGCCGACGGTGTTTCGCCCGATTTGCCTGTCGCGGTGATCGAGCGCGGCACGACCGCCGATGCGCGTGTCCTCCGCACGCTGCTGACCGACCTTGGCGATCTCGTCGCACGCGAAGCGGTGAAGAGCCCGGCGCTGATCATCGTCGGCAAGGTCGCGGCACGCGCCGACGCGCTCGACTGCCTTGGCGCTCCCGGAGTTGCCGCAAAGATAAGGGATTTCACATGAAGCTGCTGACCGGCAACGACCTGAAAACAGGATTTGTCACCTGGTGGACCGGCGCCGACTGGTCGCTGCATATCGAGGACGCCGCCAACGTCGGCGAGGCTGGCGAGGCGATCCTCGCGGTCGAGGAAGCCGCGCGCCGTGTCAACGCGCCCTATATCATCGCTGGCGAGCAAACCGCCGACGGGCCGCGCCCCGCGCACATCAAGGACCGCATCCGCGCGCTCGGCCCGACCGTGCGCCCCGACCTGACACTAAAACCCGCCGATCCCGCGGCCGGCGACTGGGTGATCTGACATGTATAAATATGACGAATATGACCAGCAGATGGTCGATGCCCGTGTCGCCGAGTTTGCCGATCAGGTGAAGCGCCGCCTGGCGGGCGAAATCACCGAGGATCAGTTCAAGCCGCTGCGGCTGATGAACGGCCTCTATCTTCAGCTCCACGCCTATATGCTGCGTGTCGCGGTGCCTTATGGCACGCTCGATGGCCGTCAGATGCGGATGCTCGCGCACATCGCGCGCAAATATGACCGCGATTACGGCCATTTCACCACGCGCCAGAACATCCAGTATAACTGGATCAAGCTGGAGGATGCTCCGGCGATCCTCGCCGATCTGGCATCGGTCGAGATGCATGCGATCCAGACCAGCGGCAATTGCATCCGCAACATCAGCTCGGATCAGTGGGCGGGTGCCGCCGCCGACGAGTTGACCGATCCGCGTCCATGGGCCGAACTGCTCCGCCAATGGTCGAGCTTCCACCCCGAATTCAGCTATTTGCCGCGCAAGTTCAAGATCGCGGTGATTGCGGCTGAGGAAGATCGCGCCGCGATGCGCCTCCACGACATCGGCATCCAGATCGTCGAAAAAGACGGCGTCCACGGCGCCGCTTTCTATGTCGGCGGCGGCATGGGCCGCACCCCGATGATCGCGCCGCTGATCAAGGATTTCGTGCCGCTAGACGATCTGCTCAGCTACACCGAAGCGTGCCTGCGCGTGTACAACCGCTATGGTCGCCGCGACAATATCTACAAGGCGCGGATCAAGATATTGATCCATGAACTCGGTGCCGACGAATATCGCCGCCAGGTCGATGAAGAATGGGCGCATGTAAAATCGCTCGGCATCGATCCGCCGAAGGCCGAATTCGATCGCATCGCGGCGCAGTTCGCGCTGCCGCCGCTCGATGCGGCGGCGCCCGACGCCATCGATCGCAGCGACCCCGACTTCGCGGTCTGGGCCGATCAGAATGTCGCCAAGCACAAGGTGCCGGGCCATGCGATCGTCAACATCAGCCTGAAACCGCTCGGCGGCATCCCCGGCGACGCATCGTCGTCGCAGATTGACCTCATGGCCGACCTTGCCGAACGCTACAGCCATGACGAACTGCGCGTCACCCACGCGCAGAACATCGTGCTGCCGCACGTCCGCAAGGCCGATCTTTACGCAATCTGGCAGGCGCTCGACGCCGCCGGGCTCGCGACGCCGAACCTCGACCTGATCAGCGACATCATCGCCTGCCCGGGGCTCGACTATTGCAGCCTCGCCAACGCGCGCTCGATCCCGGTTGCGCAGAAGATTGCGCATCGCTTCGCCGATCCGACGCGCCAGCGCGACCTTGGCGAGCTGAAGCTCAAGATTTCGGGCTGCATCAACGCCTGCGGCCACCATCATGCCGGCCACATCGGCATCCTGGGGGTCGACCGCAAAGGCACCGAAAATTACCAGCTCTTGCTCGGCGGTTCGGGCGCCGAGGATGTGTCGCTCGGCACGATCACCGGCCCCGGCTTCGACGAGGACGGCATCGTCGATGCGATCGAACGCGTGACCGACAAATATCTTGCGACACGCACCGACGGCGAACGCTTCGTCGACACCTATCGCCGTGTCGGCATGGCGCCGTTCAAGGAGGCGATCTATGGTTGAGCATCTGCAAGCCGATGGCGAGGAACCCTGCGTCACCCTCGACGCCTTTCTCGACCAGTCGAACGCGACTGCGGTGCGGCTCGAATCCGATGAGGATGCACGCGCGCTGATCCCGCATCTCGATCGGCTCAAGCTGATTGAGGTCGCCTTTCCCAAATTCCGCGATGGCCGCGGCTATTCCTCGGCGCGCATCCTGCGCGAGGCGGGCTATACCGGTGAACTGCGCGCGCAGGGCGACGTCCTGGTCGACCAGATCGGCTATCTGAAACGCTGCGGCTTCGACAGCTTCGCACCCGAAAAGGATCTGAACCCAGCCGATGTCGAGGCGGCGCTGTCGCGCTGGCCCGAACATTATCAGGGCGCCGCCGATGGCGCGGTGCCTATCTGGAAATTGCGGCATGGGTAAAGCCGATCCCCGAATCCCGTTCGTGTCGAGCGAAGTCGAGACACAGGGAGGCCGTGCGCCAACGACGGGCATCTCGACTTCCACCAACGGTGGAAGTTTATCCCGAGCGCCTGCCAAAGCAGTCGAGGGGCTCGATGCGAACGGTGGCGACAGAAAGCGCGACCGGATCGACGTCGCACCGCGTTTCACCGACGCCGACGTCATCCGCCTGAACAACCTGTTCCGCGGGCAGGACGCCGCCGAGGTGGTCGCCAGCGTTATCGGCGCGGGCTTGCTCGGCGACACCGCGATTGTTTCCAGCTTTGGCGCCGAAAGCGCGGTGCTGCTGCATCTCGTCGCACAGGTCGCCCCCGACATGCCGGTGCTGTTCCTCGACACCGGCAAGCATTTCCCCGAAACGCTCGCCTATCGTGACACGCTGGCAGCACAGCTCGGGCTCAACATCGTCAACCTGGCCCCCGATGCCGAGGATCTCGCGGCGAAGGATTCGACCGAACTGCGCTGGTCCTATGACCCCGACGGCTGCTGCGAAATCCGCAAGGTCAAGCCGCTTGAAAAGGCGATGGCGAACTTCGACGCTTCGATCACTGGGCGTAAAGGCTTCCAGTCATCAACCCGTCAGGGCCTGCCGCGCTTCGAACTCGACGGCAGCACCGGCCGGCTGAAATTCAACCCGCTCGCCAACTGGACGCGAGCCGACCTCGACGCCTATTTCGAAACGCACGCCCTGCCGCGGCATCCGCTGGAATCGCAGGGCTATCCGTCGATCGGCTGCTCGCCATGCACGTCAAAGGTTCAGGCCGGCGAAGATCCGCGCTCGGGCCGCTGGCGCGGCTGGGACAAGACCGAATGCGGCATCCATGAAGCGGTGTCGCCGATCGGTGACGACCCGGCGAACGATCCGGCGTTCTAATCCGATTTCGTCGTCCCGAGCCGTGCCCGGATATTCACTATCGCACTGGTAGCGAAGAAAATCGCTACAAGAGCAAACACAGCTCGCAACCAGATCGCTGTGTCTGAACCCAAAGCCAAGGCAACAAACAGCGCCGTAAAAGCTAGCGCCGACACGATAAAACGGCGCGGCATTGCGGCACGCAGACGGCGCGATGCCTGAGCGACGTTCCTGCGCGGTACCGTGGCCGGCCGCTGAACGACCTTTCTGGTCCACCGCCAGCGCTCCCAAAAGCCGGCCATCGCCAAATAAGCGTCACGCTCTTTCGCCGACACTGGAACACCTAGCGATGACCGGTTCCGATAGAAGAGAAACCCGGCTCCATGCGGCTCGAACGCGGTGCTCAGGATAGCAATTTCAGTCGTGCGATCCAAAGTTACTCATAGTCCGCAAACGCTTGGCTCTCGTCGGCCAGATCGCTGAACTTGGTGGTCTTCGCCTCGAAGTGCATGCGGATCTTGCCCGTCGAACCGTGTCGTGATTTGGCCACGATCACTTCGGCGAGGCCAAAGACGCGCTCCATCTCGGCCGCCCATTCCTCGTGCGCCGCGTGGATCTTGACGTCGTCGCCTTCCATCGGACGTTTCGGCTCGCG
Organism: Sphingopyxis sp.; assembly: GCA_016463225.1. Classification (GTDB taxonomy): domain Bacteria; phylum Pseudomonadota; class Alphaproteobacteria; order Sphingomonadales; family Sphingomonadaceae; genus Sphingopyxis. The sequence goes on from JAEMRT010000015.1 coordinate 17,156, forward strand.
CGAACCGACATAATAATCCTCGCGAAACACGAACAGCACCATGTCCGCGTCCTGCTCGATCGAGCCCGATTCGCGTAGATCGGACAGCATAGGCCTTTTGTCTTCGCGCTGTTCGACCGCGCGGCTGAGCTGCGACAGCGCCATCACCGGAACATGAAGTTCCTTCGCCAGCGTCTTCAAACCACGCGAAATTTCTGAAATTTCCTGCACGCGATTATCACCGCTCTTCGAGCTGCCCGCCAGCAACTGGAGATAATCGACGATGACCAGACCGATCCCGTGTCGCCGCTGCAAGCGCCGCGCGCGCGTCCGCAGCCCCGCGATGGTCAGTGCCGGGGTGTCGTCGATGAACAGCGGCAGCGTCTGGAGCTGCTGCGCCGCGCGCGACAGTTGCTGGAACTGCTCCTTGCTGATCTTGCCCATGCGCAGCGCCTCGCCCGACACCCCGGATTGTTCAGCGAGGACGCGCGTCGCGAGCTGGTCGGCCGACATTTCGAGGCTGAAAAAGGCGACCTTGGCGCCCATATTCTTTTCGGGCGGAATCCCGTCATCCTCGTCGCGGCGCCAGCGTTCGGCAGCGTTATACGCGATGTTGGTGGCGAGCGAAGTCTTGCCCATGCCGGGACGTCCGGCGAGGATCATAAGGTCCGAATTGTGCATGCCGCCGATCTTGGCATTCATGCTCGAAATGCCGGTGGTGATCCCCGACAGATGGCCGCCCGAATTGAGCGCACGTTCCGCCGCTTGCAACGCGGTCAGGCTCGCCTGGCTGAAGCTTTTGACCGATCCCATTTCGGCCTCGCCGCCCGCGACGCGGTAGAGCGCGGTTTCGGCCTCTTCGATCTGCGCCTGCGGGTCGACGCGTTCGCTGGTGTCGAGAGCGTTTTCGACGAGCACCCGCCCGACCCCCGCGAGTTCACGCAGCAAGGCGAGGTCGTAAATCTGCTTGGCAAAGTCACGCGCGCCGATCAGCCCGGCGCCACTGCCGGTGAGCTGCGCCAGATAACCGACCCCGCCGACCGCCTTCATCGCCTCATCAGCTTCGAAATAGGGTTTCAGCGTCACCGGCGTCGCGATGCTGTTGCGCTCGATCAGCGCCATCGTCTGCTGGAAAATGCGGCCATGGAGCGGCTCGAAAAAATGATCGGGGGCCAGCGCAATGGGCAGATCTTCAACGACTCGGTTGTCGATCAGGATCGCGCCAAGGAACGCGGCCTCTGCCTCAATATTGCGCGGCAATTGGGGGGCTTCCCCGGCGGTTGCCGAGGGGGCGAGGCGGACAACATCTAACATCGTCACTTCATGCTCTGTCACTACGCGACGTGCAACCGGCTAGGCTCTGCCATTCTGCACGGCCGTGGAGGCATCTGGGGATAACTTCAAAATTCCGTTCGTGTCGGGCGGACAGAGGAAGAGCCTGACCCCCTTGCCCTTCGCCCCGCGCCAAGTAGAAGCACAGGCAGCATGGCCGACGCAGACCCCTCCAAACAACGCATAATTTCGGTCGAACTCGACGAGGGTTCGATCGTCTGGCGCAATCCCGACGTCGAACAGGAACGCCGCGTCGCCATCTTCGACTTGATCGAGGACAATAAATTCGTCCCGCAGCGCGGCCATGCCGACGGCTATGCCGGCCCCTACCGCCTGCTGCTGCGCGTCGAGGAAGGGCGGCTGATTTTCGAGATCAGCCGCGAGGACGGTTCCCCGCTTGAGGCAATCATCCTCGGCCTTGGCCGGTTCCGCCGCCCGATCCGCGACTATTTCGCGATTTGCGATTCTTATTATCAGGCGATCAAGACCTCCACCGCGCAACAGATCGAAACCGTCGATATGGCGCGCCGCGGGCTGCACAACGAAGCCGCCGAGATGCTGATGGACCGGCTCGACGGCAAGATCGCGGTGGATTTCGACACGGCGCGGCGGCTGTTCACGCTGATCTGCGTCCTGCACATCAAGGGTTGAGGGTGGCGACAGGGGCCATCAAACGCAAGGCTCCGGTCAGCCCGGGTAGCAATTGGCGCGGCGCCATCGCGCGCCTGCTGCGGCGCATCGGCGCAGCGATCGTCCTGCTCTTGTTCGCCGCAGGCCTGTCTCTGTGGTGGGCGGCGCGCTGGACCCCCGATCGGGCGATCTATCCGACGCAGGGGGTGACGGTCGACGCGGGCAATGGCGATGTCCGATGGGGATCGATCAAGGCGGCGGGCGCCGATTTTGCCTATGTCATGGGGACCGACGGCACCCGCGGCGTCGACGCCAAATTCACCCGCAACATGGTCGCGGCGCGCGAGGCGGGGGTGCAGGCCGGCGCGATCCACCGCTACAGCCTGTGTCAGCTCGCAACCGATCAGGCAGCGAATTTCATACGCCACGTCCCGCGCCGCGCCGACGCGCTGCCAGCCGTCGTGTGGCTCGACTATGACGACCGCTGCCCCGACCGGCCAACACGCGCGCTGCTGTTGTCCGAACTCGCAACCTTTTTGGCGCAGATCGAGGCGCATATGGGGAAGCGCAGCCTGATCGCCCCCGGCCCGGCCTTTGAAAGCGATTATCAGGTGACCAAAGGTATCGCGCGCACGATCTGGCTGCGCCGCGATTTCTTTGAACCGGATTATGCCGCGCACCCCTGGGCGATGTGGCAGGCGAATGACTATGTGCGCCTGTCGGGCGCCGATGGCACAGTTGGCTGGAATGTCGTCCGCCCCAAAGGAGACCCGCGATGACCGAAGCTCGTGACGAACTGATCGCCGCCGCCCGCGACGCCGCGAGCCGCGCTTATGCGCCCTACTCGGGCTTTCACGTCGGTGCCGCCCTGCTGCTCAATAATGGCGACGTGGTCACCGGGGCCAATGTAGAGAACGCCAGCTATGGCCTGACTCTCTGCGCCGAGACCGCTGCGGTGGCAAAGATTGCCAATGAGGGGTGGATCGGCGAGCTTGCCGAAGTCGCGATCGTCGGCGGTCGTCCCGACGGTGATGCACTGCTGGGTAGCGATCCCGTCAACCCGTGCGGCCGCTGCCGCCAGATATTGAACGAAGCGGCCGAGCGGTCGAAGACGGATATCCTGGTTCATTGCGCGTCGGGCGATGGGACGTCGGTGAAAACCTACAAGCTCAGCGAACTGCTGCCTGCTGCATTCGGGCCAAAGGATCTCGGTCTGATCGATTGACCCTCCATTGCTGGGGCCCCTGCGAAGGCACGGGCCCCTCTCCGGCCGTTGCGTCACGGCGGCGCGGTGGCGAAGGACGAGACTTGGGGGATGGGCCCCGCCTTCGCAGGGGCACAAGAATATCCTCGACTGACCGCTTGCGCGAATCTGCGCGCGCCGACAAACAGCGGCATGGCCATTCTTTCCGACCGCTGGATTCGCGAAGCCGCCCAAACGCAGGGCATGATCGAACCCTTTGTCGAGGCGCAGCGCCGCGACGGGTGCATCAGCTATGGCCTGTCCTCCTACGGCTATGACGCGCGCGTCGCGCCCGAGTTCAAGATTTTCACCAACGTCGATTCGACGATCGTCGATCCCAAAGATTTCGACCCGAAAAACTTCGTCGATCGCGAAACCGACGTCTGCATCATTCCGCCGAACAGCTTTGCCCTCGCCCGCACGGTCGAATATTTCCGTATCCCGCGCGACGTGCTGGTGATCTGCCTTGGGAAGTCGACCTATGCGCGCTGCGGCATCATCGTGAACGTCACCCCGCTCGAGCCCGGCTGGGAAGGCCATGTGACGCTGGAATTTTCCAACACCACTCCCCTGCCCGCCAAGATTTACGCCAATGAAGGCGCGTGCCAATTCCTGTTCCTGCAGGGCAACGAGCCGTGCGAGATCAGCTACGCCGACCGCGCGGGCAAATATATGGGGCAAAAGGGCGTCACGCTGCCCAAGCTCTGACGGTTCGACCGGAAAACGGAACCTCCTCCCGCGCCGCGCGTCGTGAAAGCACTAGCGGCGGGGGCATCGTTTGGAGGACCGACGCATGTCCATGATCGCTGTCTTTATCGGCCGTCTATTTATCTCGCTGATTTTCATCGTGTCGGGGATCAACAAGCTGATCCATGTCAACGACACCAATGCGATGATCACCGCCGCGGGGCTCCCCGCTGGCCTCGCCATTCCGACCGGGCTGTTCGAGTTGATCGCAGGCGTGTGTATCGCGCTCGGTATTGCGGTGCGGCTGTGGTCGATCCTGCTCGCGGGCTTTGTCCTAGCGACGATCCTGTTCTTCCACCGCGAATTCACCGACCCGATGCAGGCGATGGCGGCGATGAAGAATCTTGCGATCGCGGGCGGCCTGCTCAGCCTGTTCGGCTATGGCCATACCCGTTGGAGCTATGACGCGCTGCGCCAGCGCCGCCGCGACGAACTCGCCACCCGCGACGCACAGCTCCGCGCCACCGAAGCCGAAGTCCGCGCCGCCCGCGCCGAGGGTCGCGCGGAAGCCGCCGTTGGTGAGACGGTTGTCGTGGAAAAACGGCCCTTCTGGCGCCGCTGACGCTTCGCACTTGGCATCGGCGTTAGGCTGCGCTAGCCTCCCTTTACGTTTACGTAAGGGGAGGCTTTCATGGCCAGCCGGGAATTTGATATCATCGTCTATGGCGCCACCGGGTTCACCGGTCGGCTCGTCGCCGAATATCTGGCGCAGCATTATGCGGGCCGCAAGGACGCGCCGAAATGGGCGATGGCAGGGCGCAGCGCCGCCAAGCTGGCCGAGGTACGCGACCTGATCGGCGCGCCCAAAGACACCCCGCTGGTCGTCGCCGACGCCAGCGATCCCGCGACCCTCGATGCGATGGCGGCGCGCGCCACAGTGATCCTGACCACCGTCGGACCCTATCAGCTTTACGGCAACGAGCTTGTCGCCGCCTGCGTCAAGGCGGGTACCGCCTATGCCGATTTGTGCGGCGAGCCGGGCTGGATGCGCGAGATGATCGACGAGCACGAAGCCGCGGCCAAAGCGTCGGGCGCCCGCATCACCTTCAGCTGCGGGTTCGACTCGATCCCCTTCGACCTCGGCGTCCATTTCCTGCAGGCCGAGGCGGTCAGTCGCCACGGCAAGCCCGCGCCGCGCGTCAAGGGCCGCGTCCGCAAGATGGCGGGCGGCGCGTCGGGCGGCACGATTGCCAGCCTGACCGAGACGTTGAAGGCCGTCGCCAAAAAGCCCTCGCTGGCCCTGCTGCTCAAATCCTCTTTCGCGCTGACCCCCGGTTTCGAGGGACCGTCGCAGCCGACCGGGCTGTTCCCCGAATATGACAGCGCCACCGGCACCTGGACCGCACCGTTCGTCATGGCGCCGATCAATACCAAGAACGTCCATCGCACCAATTTCCTGCTCGGCCACGCGTGGGGCGCCGATTTGGTCTATGACGAGATGGTGATGACAACGATCGGCGATGCCGGGAAAGCGATGGCCGAAGCGATGGCGAAGGCGAACCCGTTCGGCGAATCCAAGCTCAAGCCCGGTGAAGGGCCGAGCAAGGAAGAGCGCGAAAACGGCTTTTACGACATATTGTTCGTCGGCGAATATCCCGATGGCACCACCGTCCGCGCCAGTGTTCAGGGCGACCGCGATCCCGGCTATGGTTCGACGTCGAAAATGCTGGCGGAAACCGGCATCGCCTTGCTGGCGAACAAGGGCGACGGCGGCGTATGGACCCCGGGCGCACTGCTCGGCGACGCGCTGATTGCGCGGCTGACCGAGCATGCCGGGCTTACGTTTCAGATCGAGGAATGACCGCAAGATGACGACCTCTCCCAGCGCGCTCGACGCGCTGCTTTCGACGCTGCGCACCGAAGAGGGTGTAGCCAAGGCGCATATCGATGACGGCTGGATGCAGGGCCGCACCGCTTATGGTGGGATCAGCTCGGCGGTCGCGCTCGCGGGCACGATGATGCTGCATCCCACCGACACGCCGCTGCGTTATGCACAGATCAGTTTTGTCGGCCCGGTCGGCGGCGATTGCACCGTGAAAACGCGGGTGCTGCGCCAGTCAAAATCCTCGCTGTTCGTCGATGCCGGGGTGTCGAGCGACGCGGGTTTCGGCACTGCGGCGGTGTTCGCCTTTTCGCCCGACCGCCAGAGCCACCTCGATCACAATCGCCTGTCGATGCCCGACTGCCCGGCGCCCGAGACGCTCGAACCGGTGCCCGACCACCATGCGCGCCCCGCGTTTGTCCGCCATTTCGATATGCGCCCCACCACCGGCCCGCGCTTCGCGTGGAAAAGCGAGGTCGGCGAATATCTGACCTGGGTGCGTTTCGTCGAGGAACCCGCCTGCCACCCCGCGGTCGCGCTGCTTGCGATGGGCGATGCCCTGCCCCCCGCGGCGATGGCGCTGTTCAGCGAATTCGGGCCGATCAGCTCGATGAACTGGACGGTCAACATGCTGACCGGCGATCCCAAAACCGACGACGGTTGGTGGCTGCTGTCGGCAAAGACCGGTTTTGCCCGCCACGGGCTGTCGGTGCAGGACATGATGCTGTGGAACCGCGCCGGCGAACCGGTGCTCAGCGGCAGCGAGGCGATCGCGATTTACGCTTAGGTCGCGCTGGGCAACACCACCACGGCATCCAGCCCGCCGCCGTCGTGATTGACCAAAGTCAGCGTCCCGCCCTCGCCCTCGGCGATGTCGCGCGCGATCGACAGCCCCAGCCCCGATCCGCCGGTTGCCCGGTTGCGCGATTGTTCGCCGCGCGCGAAGGGCTCGATCAGCGTTCGGATCTGTTCATCGGTCAGGCCGGGTCCGTCATCCGATACGACGATCCGCACCTCGCCCGGCGCCCTTTCCACTGACAGGCGCGCGCGTTGCCCATAGGCCGCAGCATTGTCGATCAGGTTGCGCAGCGCGCGGCGCAGCAGCAATGGACGCGCCATCACCGCGTCATCGACGGCAGCACCCACCGTCACATCCTTGCCGCGCTCGCGATAATCGGCGGCGAGTTCTTCAACTAGCCCGCGCAGCGCCACCGGTTCGCGCCCTTCGGTCCCCGCCCCCGATCGCGCCAGCGCCAATATGTCGGTGAGCATCGCCGCCATTTCTTCGATCGAAGCGATCATCTTGTCGCGCAGTGCATCGTCATCGACCTGTTCGACCCGTACCCGCAGGCTGGCGAGCGGCGTCCGCAGGTCGTGACCCACCGCGCCGAGCATGCGGTCCTTGTCCGACAGCATCGTCGCAATCCGCCCGCGATAAGCGTTGAAGGCGATGATCAGATCGCGAACGTCCGACGGCCCCTCCTCCTCCAGCGGGGTTGCGTCGCGCAGCGCCGGGCTGGCCCGCGCTGCGCGGGTCAGGTCGCGCAAGGGCGCGGCTGCACGCCATGCGATCACCATGATTGGTACAAGCAGCAGCAGGTAGAGCGACAGCGTCTGCCAGACCAGAAAGCCCTGCAGGCGATTGCCGCCGGTCGCGATCCGGCTACGCACAGCAAAATAGCGGCCATCGATCTGCGCCGAGACGATCACTGTCCGACCGGGAAAATTTGCCCGGAGCCGGGGTCGCTGCGGCAACGCCCAGGCATCGACCGACCGGGCCGTGACATCGGCCCCATGCAGCAGGTCTTCGACATAATCGGCAAGATCAGGCAGGCGCACCGCGCCGGTCGGGACCGGAACCGGCGCGTCCGAAATCACCAGCTTCTGTGCGCGCTCGTGCTCGTGCGGGCCATCACGCGGGTCGTCGCGCCCGGCGCGCGGGCCGGACCGGAAATCGCCGCGCCGGTCGCGATCGACCGCGTCGATGATTCGCGCCACCGCCATGCCGCCGCCGTGCGCCAGCGTCTGCTGTTTCTGCCCGCGCACGAGCAAGGCAAAATTGATCGCCTGCGCAACGAACAGCATCAGCGCGACGGCAAAGACGAGCTGCCCGATCAGGCTGCGTGGCCATAGCCGGAACTTCACGCCGCCGGTCCCATACGCTTCACTTCACACGCCAGCGTATAGCCACCGCCCCACACCGTCTTGACGATCTGCGGGTGCGCCGCATCGACCTCGATCTTTTTGCGCAGGCGGCTGACCAGATTGTCGATCGCCCGATCAAAAATTTCGGCCTCGCGCCCGCGCACCAGATCGAGCAGCCGGTCGCGGCTCATCACCTGCCGCGGATGGCGAACGAGCGCATGGAGCAGATGATATTCGCCCGACGACAGCGCGACCTCATTGCCCTGGCTATCCACCAGCACCCGCTCAACCTCGCGCAGCACCCAGTCGGCAAAGGCATAGCTGGTGCCACCGGGATCGAGCGCGCGGCCACCTTGCTGGGTCCGGCGCAACACGGTGCGGATACGCGCGACCAATTCGCGCGGGTTGAAGGGCTTGACGACATAATCGTCGGCGCCGATTTCCAGCCCAATGATCCGCTCGGTATCCTCGGCGCGCGCGGTCAGCAGAATGACGGGAATATGGCTGGTTTCGCGCAAGTGGCGGGTCAGCGACAGGCCATCCTCGCCCGGCATCATGATGTCGCTGACGACCAGATCGATCGATTGCGCGCGCAGCACCGATCGCGCCTCCGCAGCGCTCGCTGCGGCGGTCACCGCAAAGCCCTGCGCGGTCAGATATTCGGACAGCGGCTCGCGGATCGACGGTTCGTCGTCGATCAGCAGAATGCGCGGGTTATTATTGTCGGTCATTGTCGATCCGCTGAAAACGCTAGTTCGCCCACCGGTCGGTGGACCGATGGGCGATAGCTGGCAGGGACCAGCGGCAAAGGCAATGCCGGGAGGGGGAAGAAAGCCTGCCCTTTGCCGCCGATCCCAACCAAATGCTTATTGGCTGGCGGGAGCGGCGGGAGCCGCACGCTTGGCGCGCCATTCGCCGCGCTGGGCCTTGCGTTCCTCGGCGGTCACCTGACCATCCTTGTTGGCGTCGGCCGAGTCAAAGCGAGCGAGGGCTGCGGTCTGGAATTCGGCCTGGCTGATCGCCTTGTCACCATTGGTGTCGGCCTTGGCCATTATGCCGCCGCGCATGCCGTGGTGGCCGCCGCGCTTTCCATGACCGCGCATGCCATGGCGCTTGCCTTCACCGGCCTGACCAGCATCGGCGCGCTTGTCACCGCGTTCGGCACGTTTCGCAGCGCGATCAGTGCCATGCTTGTCCCATTCGGCCTTGCTGATGCTGCCATTGCCGTCGGCGTCGATGGCGGCGAACATCTTCGCCTGGCGTTCGGCATGCTGCGCGGCGCGGTCAGCCGGATCGATCTTGCCGTCCTTGTTCGCGTCAAGCTTCGCAAACATCTGCGCGGTGTGGGTCTGTACTTCGGCGCGCGACACCGTGCCGTTGCCGTCGGTGTCACCCTTGGCGCCGGGAGCAGCAATAACGGGCACGGCGATCAGCGCCGCGGCGAGCGTCAAAAATGCGATCTTCTTGTTCATGGTACGAACTCCTTCATGGGATCGTCCGGGGCAAAGGCCGGATCCCGATGAAGGCGTTTTAGGCGCCATTTGTCCCATCCACTTGCCGGATCGGCGCAAAATTGTCGCAAATTGTCGCAGTGAGGCAGCGCTGTTCATCCTGCCGCAACGCGCGCAGCCGGGGCGAACCCATGACGACCGGGCGCTGCACGCAACCGGTCGTCATGGGATCCTGATTCAGGGGCTGACCGGCGAATCCTCGTCGTCGTCGGCAATCAGGACAATCGCGGTGATCCCCGCGAGCAGGCCGACCAGCCCGATAATCCAGCTCGAATTGCCTTCGAGGCTGCTTTCGCCGGCAATCGCCGATCCGGCGCGCGCGCCAGCGGCGGCCGATGCCGCGACCGGCGCCATCACGGCGGACGTAGCCGCCAAGGCGATCACAAGCTTTTTGGCCAAGTGCATGTCGTTCTCCATCGATTGTACAGAAGGGGTGAACCCGAACAACGACCGGGCGGTGCCGATCGATCCCGGCGGCGGCGGCGTTCGTCGCGTTAATCGGACGGGTGGGCCGGGGACGGTGTGTGCGCCAATGACGCATATTGGGGATTGCACAATCGGCCGCGCCTGCCTCTATGCAAGGCTTTGACAAGAGGAGTGACTTATGGCCGCATCTTTACCCCATCGACTGCTGCTTGCGGCGGCCAGCCTGGGCCTCGTCGCTCCCTCGGCCATCGGTGCCGAACCCACCCAAGGAACCGCCTGGCTCAACCGCCAGATGACGGCGCTGGCCGAACGCCATGGCGCCGACGGCTGGCACGTCACGCCCAGCGGCCTGCGCTGGCGCCGCATCGCGGGCGATGGCAGCGGCGCGCGGCCGGGCCCGACCGACCACGTCACCGTCCATTATGTCGGCACCCTCGCCGACGGCCAGGAATTCGACAGCTCGATCAAGCGCGGCGAACCCACCAGTTTCCCGCTCAATCGCGTGATCAAGGGCTGGCAGGAAGGCGCCGCGCTGATGGGCGTCGGCGACAAGGTCGAACTCGCGATCCCGTACCAGCTCGCTTATGGCGCCGAAGGCAAAGGTCCGATCCCGGGCGCGGCAACGCTGCTGTTCACGGTCGAGCTGCTCGGCGTCGAGCCGGCGGGATGAGATCGGAAAGACCTGGAGCGGGTAGCGGGAATCGAACCCGCCTAGCTAGCTTGGAAGGCTAGAGCATTACCACTATGCTATACCCGCTCGCCAAGGTCGGCGGCGATTGCCATCTTGCCCCATCTTCGTCAAGTCCGGCGTCAACCGCGTCGTTGAGAACATCGTGGCAACATGCTAGGTTGCGTGCGTGGAAGACGCTGCAGACCTTGCCTCCGACGCGCCGACGGACGCTCCCGTCCGCAAGATCATCCATGTCGATATGGATGCCTTTTACGCGTCGGTCGAACAGCGCGACGACCCAGCGCTGCGCGGCAAGCCCGTTGCCGTCGGTGGATCGTCGCGGCGCGGGGTGGTCGCCGCGGCCAGCTATGAAGCGCGCAAATTCGGGGTTCGCTCGGCGATGCCCAGCATCACCGCCAAGCGCCAATGCCCCGACCTCATCTTCGTCTCGCCGCGCTTCGATGCCTATCGCGAGGTGTCGCACCAGATCCGCGCAATTTTCCACGACTATGCCGACGAGGTCGAGCCGCTGTCGCTCGACGAAGCCTATCTCGACGTCAGCGCCGACAAGGCGGGGCTCGGCAGCGCGACCGCAACCGCCAAGCTGATCCGCCGCCGCATCCGCGACGAAACCGGCCTCACCGCCTCAGCCGGGGTTTCGTACAACAAGTTCATCGCCAAGCTGGCGTCGGACCAGAACAAGCCCGATGGGTTGACGGTCATCCCGCCCGGCAAGGGCGCCGATTTTGTCCAGACGCTGTCGATCCGGCGCTTCCACGGCATCGGCCCGGTGACCGCAGCGAAGATGGAGGGGCTCGGCGTGTTTTCGGGCGCCGATCTTGCGGGCAAAGACCCGCACTGGCTGGCCGAGAATTTCGGCAACAGCGCCGAATGGCTGTTCAACCTCGCGCGCGGCATCGACCATCGCCGGGTGAAATCGAACCGCCCACTGAAATCGCTCGGCGGCGAGCGGACCTTTTTCAACGATTTGATCAGCGACACCGAAATCCGCGAGGCGCTCGCGCATGTGTGCGCCGTGGTGTGGGACCGTGCGGCGAAGAAGGGCGCGCGCGGGCGGACGGTGACGCTGAAGCTGCGCTACGCCGATTTCCGGACGATCACGCGAGCGAAATCGGTGGCGGCGCCGATCCTCGATGGCGCGTCGTTGCTGGCCGCGGGTGAGGCTATACTGGCGCCGCTGCTACCCACCGAGCAGGGGATCCGGCTGCTCGGGCTGACGTTGAGCAAATTCGAAGGCGAAGAGGATGAGGACGACGGCGCCGACGCCGAGGCGCCCACCGACCTGCTGAGTCTCATCTGAGCGTCATTGCGAGCGGAGCGACGAAGCTACTTAATCGGCCAACGCGCCCAACCGCCGTTCCTTCGTCGCGGTAAAGCGGATATCCGGGTTACGCTGGGTGATATAGCCGACCTCCCACCCGTCCTTCGCCATGAACACCGGCGCGCCGTCGCGGTCGGTGGCGCTGGCGCCGCGGTGTTCGGACTGGAACGCCTTGAGCTTCGCGGGGTCGTCGCTGGCGATCCAGCGCGCGGTTTCCCACGGCGACTGCTCCAGCTTCGCCTCAACCTTATATTCGGCATCGAGGCGGCTGATCAGCACCTCCAGCTGCAACTGGCCGACGACACCAACGATCATGTTTGCGCCGATTTCGGGATAGAAGACCTGGATGATCCCCTCCTCGGCCATGTCGTCGAGCGCCTTGCGCAATTTCTTGGTCTGCGTCGGATCGACCAGCGCGACGCGGCGCAGCAATTCGGGGGCGAAATTCGGCAGCCCCGTGATCGTGATGTCGGTGCGTTCGGACAAGGTATCGCCGACGCGCAGCGTGCCATGGTTCGGAATGCCGATGATGTCGCCGGGAAAGGCTTCCTCGGCCATTTCGCGGTCCTGCGCCAGGAACAGCATCGGGCGGCTGATCGCGATCGCCTTGCCCGTCCCGCCCTGCATCAAGCGCATGCCGCGCTCGAACTTGCCCGAGCACAGGCGCATGAAGGCAATGCGGTCGCGGTGTGCCGGGTTCATGTTCGCCTGCACCTTGAACACAAACCCGGTGACGGCCTCGTCGGTCGGGTCGACCGGCGCGGGCTCGGCGGGTTGCGGCTGCGGGCCGGGGGCATGAAGCGCCAGCGCGGCGAGCAGGTCGACGACGCCGAACTCCTTCAGCGCCGAGCCGAAATAGACCGGGGTCAGATCGCCATTGCGATACGCCGCTGCGTCGAAATCGGCATAGCAGGCCGATGCCAGCTCGGTTTCTTCCTTCAGATGCGCGAGCGCATCGGCGCTGATCTCGGCCGCCAGCGCCGGATCGTCGAGCCCAGCCACCTGGGCGCGATGCCCCTCGTACATGCGTGACGCCTCGCCGCCCGGCTTCATGATCGCAGGATCGACCAGATCGTAAATCCCCTCGAATTGTCCGCCCATCCCGGCGGGCCAGTTCATCGGACACACGTCGAGCGCCAGCCGCTCGGCTATCTCGTCAAGCAGTTCAAAAGGTGGCAATCCTTCGCGATCGACCTTGTTGATAAAGGCAATGATCGGCACCGAACGCAGGCGGCACACCTCGAACAGTTTCAGCGTCTGCGGCTCGATGCCCTTGGCGGCGTCGATCACCATCACCGCGCTGTCGACCGCGGTCAGCGTGCGATAGGTATCCTCGCTGAAATCCTCGTGCCCCGGGGTGTCGAGCAGGTTGAAGACGAGCCCCGCATGTTCGAAGGTCATGACCGACGAGGTGACCGAAATCCCGCGCTGCTGCTCGATCTTCATCCAGTCCGAGCGCGCGCGCCGCGCCTGCCCGCGCGCCTTGACCTCACCCGCGATATGGATCGCGCCGCCGGCGACGAGCAATTTTTCGGTCAGCGTCGTTTTACCCGCGTCAGGGTGCGAGATGATGGCGAAGGTACGGCGTTCGGGATGCGTCTGGGACATGGCGCGGGCGCCTAGCAGGTGGGGCGGGATGTGGAAAGGGGCTGGCGTCCGCACCGCGCCGGACGCATGATCGGATCATGCGCACCCTGCTCCCCATAGCCTCAATCGCCGCCGCCCTGATCGCCGCCCCCGCCGCCGCGCAAGACTCCCCGTTCGTGGGCGAATATAGCTTGGCCGAAGGTCCCGATGTCGGCGGCGGACTTCTGATCCGCAATGATGGCCGCTTTCAATATATGCTTGCCGCGGGCGCGCTCGACGAGCGCGCGGAGGGCCGCTGGGAAGCGCGCGGCGACACGGTCTGCCTGACCACCGATCCGAAACCGGTGCCGCCTGCAATGGAGAAGGGCGCGCTGCTGGAGGTCGACGGCGCCGTCCCCACCCTACTCGTCACCTGGCCCAACGGGCGAGGTATACCCGGCGTCGATTTCACGATCGGTTTCGACAACGGCGACCCCGTGGAGGACTATACGCAAGTCTATGGCTGGACGATGCCCAAGAACGACAAGCGCATCCCGCGCTGGATCGAAGTGCGCGAGTCAATCTATGACATCACCGCGCCGCGCTTTGAATTGACCGAAGCCGACGGTGGCAAGCTGCGCGCGATCATCGTTCCGAACGATATTGGCGTCGTGGATTTGGACGGCGCTTGCGCGGAGAAAACCGAGCGTGGGGTGACGCTGCACCGCGCAGAGGGCGACATGCGGTTCGTGCGGTTGGGCGTGGAGTAGCTTCCGCTATGGGGTGGAAAGCGGCCATTCTGTTCCCCGGCGAAGGCCGGGGCCCAGGGCGTGGCCAGCTAAGGCTTGCTCATGAGCGCCGTGGACCCCGGCCTTCGCCGGGGAACAGTTTCTTTCGGCCGAAAGCAGTCACCCCCGCCCCACCCTTCCCTCTTGCGCTCGCCCGCCAAATGAGTCACACCTTTACGTGAACGTAAAGGTAAAGCGCCTGCGAGAGGATTCTTCCCCATGACCGACACCCCCACCTTCGACACGATCAAGCTGGACATCGCCGACAATGTCGCGACGATCACGCTCAACCGCCCCGACCGGCTCAACTCGATGCCGCCCGCGATGGCCGACGACATTCGCAGCGCGCTCGATTACTTGCCGCTGCTCGGCGCGCGCGCATTGCTGATCACCGGCGAGGGCCGCGGTTTCTGTTCGGGGGCCGATCTGGGCGGCGATCGCACGGCGTCGGCGGTCGGCGGCGGCGCGAACAGCCGCAAGGCCTTGCGCAACCATTACAACCCGATGCTGCTCGCGCTTGCCAACCTCGACATTCCCGTCGTCACCGCGGTCAACGGCCCGGCGGCGGGCGTCGGGTGCAGCTTTGCACTGTCGGGCGATTTCACGATCGCGGGCAAAAGCGCCTATTTCCTTCAGGCCTTTGTCAACATCGGGCTCGTCCCTGACGGCGGCTCGTCGTGGCTGTTGCCGCGGCTGATCGGCCTGCCGCGCGCGACGCAGATGATGATGCTGGGCGAGAAGATTTCGGGCGAGCAGGCCGCCGATTGGGGCATGGTCTATAAATGCGTCGACGATGCCGATCTGCTGAGCGAGGCCCGCGCCCTCGCGACGCGCCTCGCCAATGGCCCGACGGTGTCGCTGGGAACGATGCGCAAGGTGCTGCGCGACGGCCTGTCGCAGAGCTATGCCGACACGCTCGATGCCGAAGCCAAAGGCCAGTTTATAGCGGGCAACAGCGCCGATGCGGTCGAGGGCATCATGGCGTTTGTTCAAAAGCGGAAGACCGCGTTCAAGGGGAAGTAACCCAGCCTAAACCGTTCGTGTCGAGCGAAGTCGAGACACCCCTCGGTTTTGCGCTAGCCTTCGGGATGTCTCGACTTCGCTCGACACGAACGGAATCTGAAATATGGCGGCCTTTTTGCGGGCCTACTCCGCCGCTTCCTCGACCATCACCTTCTTGTAGATGCTCGTCCGCGGATAGGAGCACAGCCGCATAACCATCGGCTCGAAAAACGCCAGCGGCTCGCTGTCGTAATCCGGATCGAACGCCGGTGCGTCATATTTTTCGCAGAATTCGGCGCATGCTGCGTAATGCGGACTATCCTTGAACTGGTCGCGCATGTCGCGATCGAGCCCGAGATAGTGGAAGAAATAATGGCCCTGGAACACGCCATGATGCTGGACGATCCAGAGATTCTCTTCTGACAGGAAGGGCTTGAGGATCGCCGCCGCGACGTCGGGATGGTTGAACGCCCCGAGCGTGTCGCCGATGTCGTGGAGCAGCGCCATCACGACATATTCCTCGTCGCGGCCATCGCGGTGCGCGCGGGTCGCGGTTTGCAGGCAATGTTCGAGCCGGTCGACCGGAAAGCCGCCATAATCGCCGCCGAGCAGCTTCAAATGGTCGAGGATGCGCTTGCCATTCTGCGGCGCGAATTCTTTCTGTTCGCGCGCGATAATGTCCCAGTCTTCCTGCTTTCCGTCGATCATCGACCGGAAGGTCGCATGGTCGTGCGTCATCTCGTTCATGGCAGCCTCTCCTATTTTGTGAGTCAGCCTATCCTATTCGTTGTTATTTGCAACGTTGTACGATTTGACCTCGGCCTGCGTCAGACAGCGCCGCGTCGATTTGTCGTCGGCGTTGGCGAGCGCCTTTTGCTGATACATCACCTCGGTCAGCAATTTGCGCGACACCCCCATGCGGATCAGGAAATCATTGTCTTCGCTGGCGAGCAGTGCGGCGTCCTGTTCGATGTCGCCGATCAGCTCGCGCGTCGCATCGGTGCCCATCGCGACGCTCATGTCGATCGTGCTGCGGTCGCCGGTGCGCGTGAACATATGGACGATGAACAATCCGCCGGGATCGACCACGCGCGGCTGGCCGCCCATGAAGATGAAATTGCATGCGCTGAAACAGGCCCAGCCCGCCGGGATACGCGTCGTCAGCCCGAAGTTCGAGCGGATGATCCGCCCCGCGGCATTGCCCGCGCGCGCGTCGCCGCCGGGCGAGCGCAGCCACACCTCTCCCACGTCAGGATTGGCCGCCAGCGCGGCCTTCAGCCGGTCGGGCAGACCCGCGTCGATCCGTCCTTCGGCGAGCAGCACCTTGGCGCCGCCCTTGACCACCGGGATCAGCTGCATCGTCGCATTGGCCGACCAGTCGGGGGTCAGCGGACAGGTCGGGTTCGCGGGGTCCATCTTGACCTTGGCGGCGCCGGTCAGGCTGGCGAGCAGCCCCGCCGCCAGCGCAATCCGGACGATCCTACGCGGCAAGGACATAGCGCGACGCACCCGGTTCCTTGCACATCTTCTTGCTGACCCGCGTTTCCTCGCCCTCGACGATGATGATATCGGTAACGTTCATGCACCGCGTTCCATTGGCCAGATCGCTCCGCGCCGCCACGGTCGACGACCCGCTGACTTCGGGGCGCGTCGTGCTGGTCCAGTTCGACGTCGCGCCCACCGCTTCGCCGCGTGTCACCTCTTCGGTCGCGGCGGCGGCTTGAACCTGCTCGGCGGGGTCGAGGCGGCAGGCGATGGCGTCGGTGAGTGTCCCACTGACTTCGCCGATCGGCACATAGCTGTACACGCCGGCTTTGCTGGCGGCATCGCCGACCGCGTCATTGATCACACTGCCCAGAATGTTGCGGCCGATGCTGCTGCCCTTTTTGCCCTTGGGACAGCCGCCATTGCCCTCTTCGCTCGGTTTCGGCGCGGGTGTTGTTGCCTTGCGAAGCAGGCTGCCGAATTGCGCTTGCGCGGGGGTCACCGCGAGCATGCATGCGGCCAGCACCGCCGGAGCAACCAGTAATTTACGCATCATCAGCTTTACCCCAAAACCTTGCCGCAAACGGCATCCTGGCGGCGCCTTATAGCGCGCGGTCATGCCACCCGCTGTGATTTTCATCAACTCTTGGCGAAATCTCATCCACACAGGTTGAATTAAGCCTGAATATGTCACAGTAACCCCGCCATGCTTTCGCAAAAGACCCGCTACACGATCCGCGCGTTCCAGCATCTTGCCGATCATTGGGGCAAGGGGCAGGTCCAGCTGGCGGATATTGCGGAAGCCCAGAATATTCCGCCCAAGTTCCTGACGGTGATCCTGTCCGAAATGGCGCGCGAAGGCCTGCTCATCTCGCAGCGCGGGCGCGACGGCGGTTATCAGCTCGCGCTGCCGCCGATCGACATCAGCTATGGCGACCTTGTCCGCCTGACGCGCGGCTCGCTCGCGCTCGTGCCCTGCGCGGCGCGCAACGCGCACGAACATTGCAAGAATTGCCTGCCCGAATCCGAATGCCGGCTGCGCAGCCTGATGCTGAAAGTCCGCGACGACACCGCGTCGATCCTCGACCGCATCACCCTGGCCGATCCGATCGCGCTCGAGCCGCTGTTCGACGAGGTGGCCGAGTAAAGGCGCCTGCGATCGGGCGGGCTGATTTCGACCAATAGCAGACTGCGAACTTTGCCGGTAGGTTCGCAGGTTCGAGCCGCGAAAAGGATGAAGGTGTTGGACGGAGCATCAGACGAAGTCGAGCGGCACATAAATGGATTGGGCATTGCATCGAGCGTGCTTGGAGTTACCGGCGTCGCAATGGTACTCGCGGACTATTTTGCGCTCGTCACCGTGCTGACATCTCTATTGGCTATCTTGCTTGGCCTCCTCGGAAGCTTCAAACGGCCACGACGTTACGCTGCAGTCGGACTGACTCTGGGCGCTTGGACGGCCTCATTCTTGTTGCCAGCAATCCTCATGACCGGAACCCGTCTGCCGATATTCTGAGCTCTAGAATGTCCGCTCCCCACCCCAAAGCCGCCTTCGCTGTCCAGCTAGACAGCGCCCCACGACCAACAAAAAAAGGCCCGCTTTCGCGGACCTTTTGAAGAAGTGGTGGAGCCTAGCGGGATCGAACCGCTGACCTCCTGCATGCCATGCAGGCGCTCTCCCAGCTGAGCTAAGGCCCCACATCTTCATTCGATCGCCCTCACCATCGTGGCGCCTGCGATCGGGTTGCCGCCTTTAACAGTGCGGGCGGCTGATGCAAGGGGCCAAATGCATCGGACGATGCCTTTTTGGCCCCTCACGACATAAATCAGGTTTCGACGTCGTCGTCATCCGCCGTCGCGACGCCCAGATCGTCGTCGCCGCCCAGATCGACGTCATTGTCCGGCGAATCATTGTCTTCGTCGACATCGACGTCCAGATCCAGATCCTCGTCGACGACGACCTCTTCCTTGACGGTCTTGCCGGGCTTTTCGACCTCGAACGGAGTCGACTGTTTCGATTTCAGCACCGATTCCGGGATCCAGTTGTAACCGCAATTGATGCAGTTGACCGGGTCATCCTTGGTCAAATCATAGAATCGGGTGGCGCATTTCGGGCAGCTGCGTTTCGTGCCCCATTCAGCCTTGATCATAAATTCCTCGTAACCTTCTGGAAACAGAATAGAATGTGTGGAAAGCGACGGCTGCCTGCGCGGCGTCCATCAAATCGGCGTGCGCCTTGCCAGATTGTAAGGGCGCTGTCAAAAGCCGCTCGCCATGACCGATCAAAACGCCAGCCCGCGCAGCTTTTCCGCTTCCGTTCCGCTCAAGGGCCAGATTGCGATTCCGGGCGACAAGAGCATCTCGCATCGCTCGCTGATGCTGTCAGCGCTTGCGGTCGGCGAAAGCCGCGTCACCGGCCTCCTCGAAGGCCATGACGTGCTCGCCACCGCCGCGGCGATGCGCGCCATGGGCGCGACAATCGAACGCCGCCCCGACGGCGAGTGGCGCATCCACGGCGTCGGCGTCGGCGGGTTGCTCCAGCCGCGCGAAGCGCTCGACATGGGAAACAGCGGCACGTCGACCCGCCTGCTGATGGGGCTGGTGGCCAGCCACCCGATCACCGCGACCTTCGTCGGCGACGCCAGCCTGTCGGGCCGCCCGATGGGCCGCGTCATCGATCCGCTGGGCCAGATGGGCGCTGACATCACATCGTCACCCGGCGGCCGCCTTCCGCTGATGGTCCGCGGCCTCGCCCCCGCGATCCCGATTTCCTACCGCCTGCCGGTCGCGTCGGCGCAGGTGAAGAGTGCGGTGCTACTCGCTGGGCTCAACACCGGAGGGGTCACCGAAGTCATCGAGCCGGTGCCGACACGCGATCATAGCGAGCGAATGTTGCGCGGCTTTGGTGCCAATCTCAGCATCGAAACCGATCCGACAGGCACGCGCCATATTTGCATCATGGGCGAGGCCGAGCTCAAGCCGCAGACGATTGTCGTCCCCGGTGATCCGTCCTCGGCGGCGTTTTTCATCGTCGCGGCGTTGATCGTCCCGGGTTCCGACGTCACCATTGCCAATGTCGGGCTGAACCCGACCCGCGCCGGGCTGATCGAAGTGCTGCGGCAGATGGGCGGCGACATCGAACTGCTCGACCCGCGCGAAGTCGGCGGCGAGCCCGTCGCTGACCTGCGCGTGCGCCACAGCGCGCTGACCGGCATCGATGTCGATCCCGCGGTCGCGCCCAGCATGATCGACGAATTCCCGATCCTGTTCGTCGCCGCGGCACTGGCACAGGGGCGGACGACAACCACTGGCCTCGACGAGCTGCGCGTCAAGGAAAGCGACCGGCTGGCGGTGATGGCAACCGGCCTGAAAGCCATTGGCGCGCGCGTCACCGAAAGCGAGGACGGGCTGATCATCGACGGCACCGGCGGCGACCCGCTGCCCGGCGGCGCCACCGTCGCCGGTCACCTCGACCATCGCATCTGCATGAGC
>JAEMRT010000015.1:37345-41288 GCA_016463225.1 Sphingopyxis sp.
TGCATGAGCTTTGCCGTCGCCGGACTTGTCACCGGGTCACCGGTGACGATTGACGACATGGCGCCGGTGGCGACAAGCTTCCCCAACTTCGAGACGCTGTTGGGAGAATTGCAGTCATGACGATCCGCCGCAACGCTGCTGCATCGACCTTGGCCGCCCTCGCGCTGCTGGTCGGCAGCCATGGCGTGCACGCCAAGCCCACCATCGCCGATCCCTTGGCGCGCGCCGACACCAGCTTTTCGCGCCATCCGCTCAATCAGGCGATCGACCCGAAAAAGATCGGTCGCCTCGTCAACGAGAAGGATTGCACCGAAACCGCGATCGATTGCGAATGGCAGGACTCCGCTGGCGTCCGCCACATCATTTTTGGTGAGGCCATAGCGATCAAAATTATCAATGCAGCCGAAGTCGGCAATCGCGACATTGCCGCGCTGAATATCGGCACGGCCCGCGCCCGGCCCGACGTCATGGCGCGCGTCCGCGCCTTCCTGCCCGAAATCGCGATCGACTGCCTCGAACCCGGTCAGGCCGGCGAAGGCGACGGCATATCGTCGTGCGGCGGGTCGTTCAAACCCGACGGCTGGATCAAATTGCTGTTCGGCCCCGACAACCAGCTGACCTTTGTGCGTATCGACGCATTTCAGGGCAATTGATGATCATCGCCGTCGATGGACCCACTGCATCGGGCAAAGGCACGATTGCGCGCGCCCTCGCCGATCATTTCGGCCTGCCCGTGCTCGACACCGGGTTGCTCTACCGCGCCGTCGGTTACCAGACCCAGCTGGACCATGGCGATGCCGATAACGCCGCCGATGCACTGGCGGCCTGCGATTTCCCCGACAGCCTGCTCGACGACCCGGCGCTCCGCTATGAAACCACCGGCGGCCTTGCCAGCCGGGTGTCGGTTCATCCGCAGGTGCGCGCGGCGCTGTTTCAGCGGCAGGTCGACTTTGCCAACCAGCCCGGCGGCGCGATCCTCGACGGGCGCGACATCGGCACCGTCATCGCGCCGCACGCCGATGCGAAACTGTTCGTCACCGCCAGCCCCGACGTGCGCGCCCACCGCCGCCATGCCGAGATGCTGGGGCGCGGTGTCGATGTGACCTTTGACGCCGTGCTCGCCGACGTCCACGCCCGCGATGCCCGCGATACCGGCCGCGCCGATGCCCCGCTGTTGCGCGCGCCCGACGCGATGCTGCTCGACAACAGCAACATGCCGCGCGACACCGCGATTGCCGCGGCGATTGCCTTTGTCGAAGCGCGCCGGAACAGCTGCGGCTAGACCGGCTTTCCGCCTTGCGTTTGCGGGGTTTGCGGACTATAGGCGCCCGGTCCGACGGGCCTTTCAGCCGGTCGAGGCACGGACAACCGCCGCCCGCAACCGGGCGTCGGGCGTGACGAGACGACCTCGTCGCGCCCTTTCTGCTTTGCCCCTGCCCCGCCCGAACTGGTCCGAAGGATGTTCTGCATCGCATCCGGCGAGCAGAACAGATCGGCCATTAAGACCAGCGGAACCAACCGCTTGGCCGGAACAAATGAAGTAAGGAATACATCTCTATGGCCACTACGGCATTCCCGACGCGCGACGATTTCGCCGCGATGCTCAATGAATCGCTTGGTGGTGCTGACGGCGGCTTTGAGGGCCGCGTCGTCAAGGGCACCGTCACCGCGATCGAAAACGACCTCGCAGTCATCGACATCGGTTTGAAGAGCGAAGGCCGCGTGCCGCTGCGCGAATTCGCCATGCCGGGCCAGAAGGCCGACATCAAGGTCGGTGACGAAGTCGAAGTCTATGTCGACCGCGTCGAAAACGCCAATGGCGAAACCATGCTGTCCCGCGATCGCGCCCGCCGCGAAGCCGCCTGGGATCGCCTGGAAGAAGAATTCAACAAGGAAACGCGCGTCGAAGGCGTCATCTTTGGCCGCGTCAAGGGCGGCTTCACCGTCGACCTCGGCGGCGCC
The DNA here is from genome assembly GCA_016463225.1 of Sphingopyxis sp. Classification (GTDB taxonomy): domain Bacteria; phylum Pseudomonadota; class Alphaproteobacteria; order Sphingomonadales; family Sphingomonadaceae; genus Sphingopyxis. The sequence goes on from JAEMRT010000015.1 coordinate 39,308, forward strand.
GTGGCGTTCCTGCCCGGTTCGCAGGTCGACATCCGCCCCGTGCGCGACGTCGGTCCGCTGATGGACCTGCCGCAGCCGTTCCAGATCCTGAAGATGGATCGCCGCCGCGGCAACATCGTCGTGTCGCGCCGCGCCATCCTCGAAGAAACGCGCGCCGAACAGCGCTCGGGCCTGATCCTGAACCTCGAAGAAGGCCAGATCATCGAAGGCGCCGTCAAGAACATCACTGATTATGGTGCGTTCGTCGACCTCGGCGGCATCGACGGCCTGCTCCATGTCACCGACATGAGCTACAAGCGCGTCAACCACCCGAGCGAAGTCATCAACATCGGTGACACCGTCAAGGTTCAGATCATCCGCATCAACCGCGACACCCAGCGCATCAGCCTCGGCATGAAGCAGCTGGAAAGCGATCCGTGGGAAGGCGTTGCCGCCAAGTACCCCGTGGGTGCGAAGCTGTCGGGTACGGTCACGAACATCACCGATTACGGTGCGTTCGTCGAACTCGAAGCCGGCATCGAAGGTCTGGTCCACGTCAGCGAAATGTCGTGGGTCAAGAAGAACGTCCACCCCGGCAAGATCGTTTCGACCAGCCAGGAAGTCGACGTCATCGTCCTCGAAGTCGACAGCGACAAGCGCCGCATCTCGCTGGGCCTCAAGCAGGCTCAGTCGAACCCTTGGGGCGCGTTCGCCGATGAACATCCGGTCGGCTCGGTCGTCGAAGGCGAAGTCAAGAACGCGACCGAATTCGGTCTGTTCGTCGGCCTGCCCGGCGACGTCGACGGCATGGTTCACATGTCGGACATCGCTTGGGGCATCTCGGGCGAAGAAGCGCTGCACCTCCACCGCAAGGGCGAGGCCGTGCAGGTCGTCGTTCTCGACGTCGATGTCGAGAAGGAACGCATCAGCCTTGGCATCAAGCAGCTTGAAAAGGGTGCTCCGGCCGTTGGCGGCGGTACCGCCGCTGCGGGCTCGGTGAAGAAGAACGACGTCGTCACCGTCACCGTCCTCGAAGTTCGCGACAATGGTCTCGAAGTTCAGGCCGGCGACGATGGTGCCACCGGCTTCATCAAGCGCGCCGACCTTGGCCGCGACCGCGACGAACAGCGTGCCGAGCGCTATCAGGTCGGTCAGAAGTTCGATGCGATGGTCATCGGCTTCGACCGTTCGAAAAAGCCGAACTTCTCGGTCAAGGCGATGCAGATCGCCGAAGAGAAGCAGGCGGTCGCGCAGTACGGCTCGTCGGACTCGGGCGCATCGCTCGGCGACATCCTCGGCGAAGCATTGAAAGCCGGCAAGAAAGATTAATTTCAAACTTGCATAGCGAAACGAACAAAAAGGTCCGCAGAGTGTCTCTCTGCGGGCCTTTTTCTTTTGGTGATATATTTTGACCAAACAGTGATTCGTGATACCTTCCTCGCGCGTTGGGAGGGGTCTCACGCAACCAATGGACCGGCAGCGGCCGGACGCCTGCTTCGGCGGGAGACGCGTGACTTAATAATAGGGGAAGCCAATGATCCGGTCAGAACTGGTTCAGAAGATCGCGAGTGAAAACAGCGATTTGCGGGTCGATGAAGTCGAACGCATCGTCGACGCGTTTTTTGATTCCATCGTCGATCAGCTTGCGGCGGGGGGCCGCGTCGAGCTGCGCGGCTTTGGGGCGTTCTCGACCCGTTCGCGCGAATCGCGCACCGGTCGCAATCCGCGCACCGGCGCGTCGGTGGATGTGAAGGCGAAAAATGTGCCTTATTTCAAACCCGGCAAGGAAATGCGCGAGCGCCTGAACGACTGAAACCGTCCGCAGCGAGGCGCCGCGTCCTGACGCTGGCGTCAAGCTCGGGTCGATTTCTGTCCGGGTTTAGCATTGGAATCGAGACGCCGCGCGCCAGCCTGCCGGGCGCGGTGTTCCCGCCTGTGACTGATCTGACCGGATGGCCGCCGATGATCTGTCGGCGGCCACGGTTCGGCACGGCGCGCTTCT
>JAEMRT010000015.1:41298-74134 GCA_016463225.1 Sphingopyxis sp.
GCCTTGTCGCCCTTGGCCGCAGCAATATCGGCGAGCCCGTCATAACTGTAGGCCGACTTCGGATATTGCTGGAGGTTATATTCGAATACCGCCTCCGCCTCGGCCAGCCGCCGCACTTCGAACAGGTCATACCCCATCGTGACGAGCGTTTCGTCGCCAAAGTCATACGCCGTTGGCGCGGTACGTTTCAGCTCGGCGTGGCGCGCCAGTGCGGCCGTCACGCCGCGATCACGCATGACATTCCACAGCACATCGCCCAATCGCTCCTTGGGCAGCTTGTACGGCGCGCCAAATGCGATCGCCGCCAGGTCGTTGCTTACCCCTCCCGCATTTGTCCGGTCGCTGTTGCTGAGCACAATGACGGTCAAACCATCGGCCGGAAAGCGGGTGATATTGGTCGAAAAGCCGTTATCGCTGCCCGAATGAAACTGGGTGGGCCGGCCATGCCTTTCACCGACGAACCAGCCATAGCCATAGCTGTTCTTTTCAGGGGTGAACATCGCGTCGCGCGACGCGCGCGAGATCAGCCGATCGGCAGTCAGCGCCTTGTCCCACAACAAAAGATCGCTGACCGTCGAATAGACGCCGCTGGTACCAAGATGGCTGGTCGGACTGACCAGCCGTGCGCTGATAAAATCGGTCCCGACCGAATAATATCCGGTCGCGCGGCCCGGCACCAGCGCGCGCGTCTCCCCGCCATACGTGCGCGTCATGCCGACGGGCTTGAAGATTTTCTCTTCGAGATAGTCATCGTAGCGCTGTCCCGAAACGCGTTCGATAATCACCCCGAGCAGCGCATATCCCGAATTGGAATAGTCGAATTTTTCCCCCGGCGCAAAGTCCAGCGGCAGGTCGCGAAACAGCGCCACCAGCTCGGAACGGGTGTAGCTCAGCATCGCCAGCTTCTCGTCCCACCCGGGCAGGCCCGTAAAATTGGGGATCCCCGACGTGTGGGTCAGCAGGTGGTGCAGCGTAATCCCCTGCCAGCTTTGCGGGCAGGTTTCGAGATAGCGGCAGATCGGATCGCCGACCTTCAGTTTCCCCTGCTCCTGCAATTGCAGGATCGCCACCGCGGTGAACTGCTTGACCACCGATCCAAGCGGATACGTCGTGTCGGACGTGTTCGCCGCGCCGAGTTCGTAATTCGCCATGCCATAGCTTTTGACGAAAACGGGTTCGCCATCGCGGGTCACCAACGCGGTGCCGCTGAACATGTCGTTCCGGACTTGTGCTTGCAGATACGCGTCCATCGCTTGCAGCTTCTGGCGGTCACTGTCGGCTTTCGACGGCGGTGCCGGTGTCGGCACGACAGCAGGCGCCCCGCTGGCCTGGACGGCGACAGGCATGACGGCGGGCATCATCGCAACCAGCGACAGCAAGATATAGGGGAACCGGTTCGAAATTACGCTTGGCACCTGATCATTCTCCAAACTAGCTATTACGAAGCCGACTTATCTTCATATAAAGATTATTTCGGGAGAATGATCGCTCATGCGGTACCGGTACATTTGAAGACAATGATGGACCTGATTGATGATCTGGTCGCCGACTGGCAGCGCGAGCGGCCGGGATCCGACGCCGCCGCGATGCGGATCGTCGGGCGGATTATCCGGCTCGGCCGTAGCTATGAGCAAGATGTAGCGCAGATGCTGCGCGCGCATGGCATGAGCTATTCGGACTTCGACGTGCTGGCGACGCTACGCCGATCGGGGCCGCCCTATGAAAGCGTCCCCACCCAGCTCCAACAGAATGTGTTGCTGACGTCGGGGGCGATGACTGCCTGTTTGCGGCGCCTCGAAAGCGCCGGGCTAATCGCGCGGGGAACCACGCCGGAGGATCGCCGCCGGTTGTCGGCGAAATTGACGCCGAAAGGCTTTGCAATGGTCGAAAGCCTCATCGACCGCCGCTTTGCATTGGCGCGGCAATCGCTCGCGGGACTCGATGCCGATCAGATCGTTGCGGCAGAAGGCCTGCTGCGCCGCCTCGGAAACTGATCGACGATCAATTCTTCAGCCGATAACCGGTCCGGAACATCCAGAAGATCACGCCGAGGCACAGCGCAAAGAACAACCCGACCGCAGCCATGCTCACCCCAATCCCGACATCGCCTTGCCCGAAAAACGTCCAACGAAAGCCGCTGATCAGATAGACGACCGGGTTGAACAACGTCACCGTCCGCCATGCCGCGGGCAGCATGTCGAGCGAGTAAAAAGCGCCACCAAGGAAGGTGAGCGGATAGATCACCAGCATCGGGATCACCTGCAGCTGCTCGAAACTCTGCGCCCAGATGCCGATGATAAAGCCGAACAGGCAGAAGGTAACCGCCATCAACAACATGAACCCGACCATCAGCAGCGGGTGCGCGACCTGCACATCGACGAACAGGTGCGCGGTCGCAAAGATGATCGATCCGATGATGACCGACTTGGTCGCCGCCGCGCCGACATAGGCGATCACGGTTTCCAGCGGCGACAGCGGCGCCGACAGCATCTCGTAGATCGTCCCCGTCCATTTGGGCATGTAGATGCCGAACGACGCGTTGCTGATGCTTTCGGTGAACATTGTCAGCATCATCAGCCCGGGGACGATGAAGGCGCCATAAGGTACGCTGCCGACCTCGCTCATCCGGCTGCCGATCGCCGAACCAAAGACGACGAAATACAGCGCCGTCGTGATCACGGGCAGCGCCAGACTGGTCCACACGGTGCGGCGAAAGCGCGCCAGTTCGAACGCATAGATTGCGCGCACGCCGCGCCAGTTAGCGGTCATGCGGCTTCTCCCTTGGTTTCATGCACCAACCCGACAAAAATATCCTCGAGCGAGCTTTGCTTGGTGTGCAGATCCTTGAAGGCGACCCCGATGTCGCTCATCCGCCGCAGCAACGACGGTACCCCGGTCGCCTCGGCCTGACTGTCGAATTCATAGACCAGCTCATGCCCGTCGCCCGCCAGCGCCAAATTCCAGTTGGCAAGGTCGGCGGGCACCGCATCAAGCGGCTCTGCCAGATTCAGTGTCAGCGTCTTGCGCCCCAGTTTCTTGATCAGCGCATGCTTTTCCTCGACCAGGATCAGCCGTCCCTTGCTGATCACCCCGACGCGGTCGGCCATTTCCTCGGCTTCTTCGATATAATGGGTGGTGAGGATGATCGTGACGCCGCGCTCGCGCAGCCCGTGGACCATCTGCCACATATCGCGGCGCAGCTCGACATCGACCCCGGCGGTCGGTTCGTCGAGGAACAGGATTTCGGGCTCGTGAGAAAGCGCCTTGGCGATCATCACGCGGCGCTTCATGCCCCCCGACAGCTCCATGATCCTGGAGTTGCGCTTGTCCCACAGCGACAGGTCGCGCAACAATTGCTCGATGAACGCGGCATCGCGGGGCTTGCCAAACAGCCCGCGCGAAAAACTGACCGTCGCCAGCACCGTTTCGAACGCATCGGTGTGCAGTTCCTGCGGAACCAGTCCGATCATCGTTCGCGCCGCACGATAGTCGCGCGCATGATCATGCCCGGCAACGCTTACCGTCCCGCTACTGGCGGTCACAATCCCGCAGACGATACTGATCAGCGTCGTCTTGCCCGCGCCATTCGGCCCGAGCAGCGCGAAAATCTCGCCCTTGTTGATCGAAAGATCGACATCGCTGAGCGCAATGTGACCGCTTTTATAGGTTTTCCCGAGGCCGGAAATTTCAAGAACTGCTGTCATCCCCGCCGTCTAGCCGAGCGCGATTGCCGGGTGAAGCGCCAAACATCGCTTGACCTGAATCAGCCCATCGGCTTGACCGGCACGGCCCCGTGCGGACGTGGCGAAATCGGTAGACGCAGCAGACTTAAAATCTGCCATCCTCTGGATATGCGGGTTCAAGTCCCGCCGTCCGCACCAGCATTCAAAAATGTGCCGGGCCGGTCAGCCGCGAACAAGCGCCTTCACCTTGGCGCGCAGCCCCATCCGGTCGAGTATCGCCTTGCCGCGTGCCGCTATGCGGTCGAACCCCTGCATCATCGCCAGCACGGCGCGATTGCGCAGCGTCGGGCGCAGCACCAATACGTCGGCACATGCCACCGTGGCGCGCCCGAACTGCGCCTTGTGTGCACCATCGCCCTCGGTGAAATCGAACGCGCGAAAGCGGCTCTCGCCGTACAACGCGCGCATCGCCTCGACGTGCAGCACCGTCCCCGGCGAAAGTTCGGCGAATTCGGGATCGTAGCCGAGGTGAGCATAGGCCAAAACATCGCGCTCGATCGGCAGGTACAGATAAGCGATCGCCTGCCCGCCCGCGAACAACAGAAAGGCGCGGACATTGTTGGCGGCGGCGGCAGCAACCGCCTGCGCGATGTCGGCCTCGCCGGTTGGAAGGCCAGCCTGCATCAATCGGGCCTGATAGGTCCGGCGCGAAAGATCGCCCGCGACCGCCATGAATTCGGCGACTTCCGCCGCACTGCGGTAGGATCGCACGGTGAATCCGCCGTCGAACTGCTCGGCCAGCCGCCGTGCCTTTCGCGACAGCGTGGAGCGCGTCTTCGATGAAAAACCTTGCCACCAATCGTCGAAGCTCTCTTGACCCATCGCAATATAGTGGCGCGGGTAGTCCTGTCGCACCGCGACCAGCCAGCCCTTCAGGTGCGCCCTGAGCGCGGGCAATCGCTCCGCCGGAAGCGAGCGCAGCAGCCAGCCATCCCGCCCTGCTGGCGGCATGGCGGCACCCGTCTCCGCCAGCACCGCATCCAGATTATGCGGCACCACGCGCAATTGACGCCTCACATGACCGATCGCTCGCCCCGCGATCTCGATGCGCAGCGCGACGGGTTGGCCCGAATATTGTTCGCCCTGCCCTTTCATTCTCTCCCCGTTTGTGACGATAGCCCTATTCCGGTTTCGCAGCCTTTGGTTATGATTGGCTTACACCGACGCGAAGGATCAGGCGGACAATGATGGCACCAGGCAGATATCGGCGCACGGCCATCACTATGGCGGCGGCGGCAGGTCTGGCGATGACGGTGTCGAGCTGCGGCCTGTTCGGCGAACGCGGCCCGGTGCGGATCGCCGCGATGGGGTCGATCAATCCCGCGGCCAGCCCGTTGAACGGCGAACTGTCCGCGACCAATGCCGCGCTGCTCGACGCCACCTCGCAAGGGCTGGTCAGCTATGATGGCGAGGGACAGATCGACACCGGCCTTGCCGACCGCTGGACCGTCACTACCGATGGGCGAAGCTATATCTTTCGTTTGCGCGAAGCCAAATGGAGCAACGGCCGCAAGGTGACGGCGCAGGATATCGCGGCGATCCTGCGCACCTATCTGGCGCCCGCGAGCCGCCACATGCTCAAAAGCGAGTTCCCAGAGATCGAAACCATTCGCGCGATGACCGACACCGTGATCGAAATTCGCCTGTCGGTGCCGCAGCCTGCGATCCTCGAACTGCTCGCGCAGCCGTCGATGGCGATCGTCAACAAGGGCGTGGGCTGGGGACCAATGCGGGCACGCAAGATCGGACGCGCCATCCTCCTCTCGCCCGTCCCCGACCCGCTCGCCGAAGACCCGGCCGCCGCTGAAGCCGCCGCGAACGACCCCGCCGCGTCGATCGAGCTTGTCGGCACCTCACCCGCCGGGGCGCTGGCGCGGTTCAAGAACGGCTATGCCGACGGCGTCATCGGCGGGCGTTTTTCCACCCTCCCCTATTTCGCCGCGTCGAACATCGGCCGGTCGCGACTGATGGTCGATCCCGCGCCGGGGCTGTTCGGATTGTCGTTTGTCCGCGCCGAGGGGTTTCTGGCGACCGATGTCAATCGCGACGCGCTGATGCGCGCGATCCGGCGCGAGCGACTGGTCGAAGCGTTCGGGCTGGAGGAATGGCAACCACAGCTGACGCTGCGTCCCGCGGTACACACCCGCGACGGCGGCCCCGCGCCGCTGCGTCCGGCATGGGCAGACTATGACGACGCGTCGCGGCAGACGCAGGCGAAGCGCATTGTCGACGCATGGCGCGCGGCGGGGCGCGAGATCGAACCGCTGCGCATCGCCATCCCCGATTCACCCGGCGGACGCATCCTCTTTGCCTATGTCGCCGCCGATTTTGCGGCGATCGGCGTCCCCAGCCGCCGCGTCGCCATGGCATCGACCGCCGACCTGCGCCTGATCGACGAAGTCGCCCCCAACGACGATGCGCTGTGGGCGCTGCGCCGCCTGTCGTGTCGGCGCGACACGCTGTGCAATCGCGAAGCGCAGGATCTGATCGAACAGGCGATGCGCAACATCGACATCGGCCAGCGCGCCGCGCGGGTCACCGAAGCCGAAGTCGTGCTCACCCGCTACACGCCCTTCATCCCGCTCGCCACCCCGCTGCGCTGGTCGGTCGCGGCACAGCGCCTGACCCGTCTGCGCCCCAACACCCGCGCGCAGCACCCATTGAATCATGTGATCGCCGCTCCCAACTAAAACGCTGGCGCCGATGGTGGCGCTTTATGAAAGTACGCCAATGGCCCCCTCGCCGCCCAATCCCGACGCCATTTTCGACGCGCTGATCCAGAACCGCACCGACCCCGCGGCGCTGCGAAAGCGCGTCGAGACGCTGGAAATCCTGCTCGAACGCAGTTTCGTCATTCCCGGCATCAATCGCCCGGTCGGCCTCGACGCGATCGTCGGGCTGGTGCCGGTGGTCGGTGACGTCATTGCCGGCTTGATGGGCGCCTATCTGATCTGGGAGGCGCGCAACCTCGGCATGCCGAAATGGAAATTGTGGCGGATGGCGGGCAATCTGGGCATTGATACCGCGCTTGGCGCAATCCCGCTCGTCGGCGATGCGTTCGATCTGTTCTTCCGTTCGAACTCGCGCAATCTCAAGATCATCAAGCGCCACCTCGACAAGCATCATCCGGGGACGATCATCATCGACCAATAGCCGCCTGCCGCCGCTTCCCTTGTGGTGTCTGATGATGCTAGCACAGCGTCACCACACCCCAGGGGAGACACTTTGATGATCCGCGCCAGCCTTGCCGCGCTAGCCCTCAGCTGTTCGTTTAACGCCGTCGCAGCCGCGCAGGAAGCCGATCCCTATCTCTGGCTCGAGGATATCGAGGGCAAAAAAGCGCTCGATTGGGTCAAACAGGAAAATGCCGCGACCGACAGGCTGATCGTCGGCCGCCCGGGTTTTGAAGCCGACCGCAAACGCGCCCGCGACATCCTCGACGATGATCGCCAGATCGCGATGCCGGGCGAGGTGATGGGCGACATGATCACCAATTTCTGGCGCGACGCCGCCAATCCGCGCGGGCTGTGGCGACAGAGCCCGCTCGATGCGTATCTGGCGGGAAAGCCGGTATGGACGACGTTGATCGACGTCGACGCGCTCGGCAAAGCGGAGCAGCAGAGCTGGGTTTGGGACGGGGCCGACTGCCTCGCGCCCGAGTATCGACGCTGTCTCGTTTCGCTCAGTCCCGGCGGCACCGACGCCAACATCGTCCGCGAATGGGACCGCTCGACCAAGGGTTTCGTCGAGGGCGGCTTCACCCTGCCGCAGGCCAAAAGCAGCGTGACGTGGGAAAATGCCGACACGCTGCTGGTTGCGACCGAATATGGCGCGGGCAGCATGACCGCGTCGGGCTATCCGCGCATCGTCAAACGCTGGAAACGCGGCACGCCGCTAACGTCCGCCGCGATCATCGCCGAGGGCGAGACCGAAGACGTCGGCATGAACGTCTTTGCCTTTACCGACGGCGACAAGCGCTGGCCGATGATCAGCCGCGGCAAGACCTTTTACACCGCCGACATCAAGCTGCCGAACAGCGACGCGTCGCGCTATATCTCCACGATCGTCCCCGATACCGCGAGCGTCCGCGACGTCATCGGCGGGCAGCTGGTCATCTTCCTCAACAAGGAATGGGCAGGCATCCCGGCCGGCTCGCTCGTGTCGCTGTCTCTTGCCGACATGTCGGCCGACCGCCAGGTGCCGATCATCGCCGCGATGACCCCGACCAAGGCGCAGGCAATCGAGAATGTCTCGGCGACCGACAATATCCTGTGGGTAAAAGCACTCGACGATGTCGAGGGCAAATTGTTCGCGCTGCGCCGCGACCCGGCGACGGGAAAATGGACCCAGAAAGAGGTGCCGCTGGCCGCCAACGCCACCGTCGGCATCGCGGGAACGGTCGGCAAGCGCGACATCGTGCTGGCGACTGCCGAGACCATTCTGACGCCGCCGACGCTCTATGCCGTCGCAGAGGATAAAGCGCCGCAACCCGTCCAGACCCTGCCCGCCACCTTTGATGCCAAAGACATGCGCGTCGAGAAACGCTTCGCGACGTCGAAGGACGGCACAAAAATTCCCTATTTCCTCGTCCGCAAAACCGGCTCCACCGGCCCCGTCCCGGCGCTCGTCCACGCCTATGGCGGCTTCCGCGCCGCGCAGACCCCGGGCTACCTCACCGGCCAGCCCTATCGCGCCGGACCGCTCGGTCTCTATTGGGTCGAGGACGGCAACGCCTATGTCCTCGCCAATATCCGCGGCGGCGGCGAATATGGCCCTGCCTGGCATCAGGCGGCGCTGCGCGAAAAGCGCCAGAACAGCTTCGACGACCTCCATGCCGTCGCCGAGGATCTGGTCGCCACCGGGGTCAGCGCCAAGGGCAAGATCGCCATCTCGGGCCGCTCGAACGGCGGCGTGCTCGTCGGCGCGGCGATGACGCAGCGCCCCGACCTGTATGGCGCGGTGATCTCGGGCTCGCCGATCAAGGATATGTGGCGCTATGACAAGATGCTCGCCGGGGCGTCGTGGGTCGCCGAATATGGCGATCCCGACGTGCCGGAGAATTGGGCGTTCCTGTCGAAATATTCGCCCTATCAGGCGCTCCGCAAAGGCGTGAAATACCCGCCGATCTTCCTCTATCTGTCGACCAAGGACGACCGCGTCCACCCCGGCCACGCGCGCAAATATGCCGCGCGGCTCAAGGAACTCGGCAACAGCGTCTATTATCATGAATATATCGAGGGCGGCCATTCGGTCGGCGCCGACCATGCCGAGGACGCCGTGCGCGCCGCGATGCTCCACGCCTTCCTGCTGCGCGAACTGGTGGAGAAGAAATAGAGCCGCTCGGAGCGGTGGTGCAGGGCTTGTATCGAACGAGGAAATTCTGACTTTTAATTTCAATACTTAGCGCGCTTCGTTCACATTTCTCCCCCACATATTCCCCCACATTTTAGGGAGCGTGGGCGGCGAATAATCGAACCGCGGTTTAATGGGATCAAAAACGGAAGCGCCGTAGCGCCTCTGGCGTCGCCAAAGAAATGGCCGTAGAGCCGACGAATAATAGCCCTGTCATCTGCGAAGCTTCGCTCCAGCCAGCTTCGGAAAGACCTTGCTGACCTTGCCGAGCAGATAATCCCCATAAGTTCCGATCGGGGCATGCAGATCGACATCATCCCAGCGCGCCTCACCCCTCGCCGTAGCCCCCCCGATTTGTAACGGCTCGACCCGAGCTACAAAGTTGGGATCGAAGAAGAGCGGAAAGGAATAGCGCGAAACGCCCGCGCGGTTGACGACGCGGTGCGGTGCCGAACGGAAACGTCCGCGCGTCAGCCGCTCGAACATGTCGCCGACATTGATCACCAGCGCATCGCCGAGTGGCGGCACGTCAATCCAGCCGTCGCGCGTCCGTACCTCGAGTCCGCCCTTGTCGTCCTGCCCGAGCACGGTGAGAAGACCATAATCGCTATGCTCGCCGACGCCGAACGCGCGATCGGCTTCCGTCCGACCGACGGGAGGATAGTGGAAAATGCGAAAAAGCAGCGTGGGATCGCGTGTCAGGCCTTTCGCAAAATGATCCGTATCAAGCCTGAGCGCGAGCGCCATGCCGCGCATGAGCGCCTCGCCGGCGCTGACCGCCCCGGCCACATAGGCTTCGACCGCAGGGCGCAGGGCGGGCACCGCATCGGGCCATAGATTGGCGCCATGAAGCGGCAAAGCGTCGCGCACGCGCGGATCGCCCGGCCCGAGCTCTTCGCCCAGATAGAGGCCCTCCTTGCGGTCGGGGATGCCCGAGGTGAGCTCGCCCGCGACCGGAAACCATCCCCGCCAGGCGATACCGCCCTTGTCCATGGCGATCTTTGCCTTTTCGGCCTCGGGCAAGGCGAAGAAGGTGCGGCTGGCATCGAGCAAGTGAGCCACGGTACCAGCGCCGATTCCATGTCCGGTGGCATAAAAGAACCCGAACTCCTGCGCGGCAGTCCCGATCTGCCGCGCAGCCTCGGCAACCGCCGCGGCGTCGGTCATGTGGAGCAAGGGATCGATGTCGATAACCGGCAGGCTGGCGTTACTCATCGGACAGAGCCTATCGCAAATCGCTGGAGGTCACCACTAGCCGAACGTCAGGCAAGGATTGCTATGTTTTCATCCTTTGCTCCCCTATCCTCCAACAAACCTGCTCTTTTGGCGACAATCGTCGGCACGAGCGCCTGTCCCGCCACATTGACTGCGGTCCGGCCCATGTCGAGGATCGGATCGATCGCAAGCAGCAGCCCGACGCCTTCGAGCGGCAACCCAAGCGTCGACAGCGTCAACGTCAGCATGACGGTGGCACCGGTCAGGCCCGCAGTTGCCGCCGAACCGAGCACCGATACGAGAACGATCAGCAGATAATCATCGACGCCAAGGTGGATCCCGTAGAACTGCGCCACGAAAATAGCCGCGATGGCAGGATAGATGGCGGCGCATCCGTCCATCTTGGTCGTCGCGCCGAGCGGAACCGCGAAGGCCGCATAGGCTGGCGGCACGCCAAGCCGGCGCTCGACCACCTCCTGCGTCACGGGCAGCGTCCCGATCGACGAGCGCGACACGAAGCCCAGCTCGATTGCGGGCCATGCCGCGCGGAAGAAGCGGAGCGGCGACACGCCGTTCGCCCAGAGCAGCGCTGGATAAACGACCGCGAGGACAAGCAGCAGCCCAGCGTAGATCGCGATCGCGAACTGGCCGAGCGAGCCCAGCGCATCCCAACCATAGCGCGCGATCGCATCGCCGATCAGCGCCGCGGTCCCGATCGGGGTCAGACGGATCACCCAGAGGAGCAGCCGCTTGAAGATGGCGAGGAGCGACGCGTTGAAGGCCAGGAACGCTTCCCCCGCGGGTCCGACGCGCACCGCGGCGGCCCCTACCGCGATCGCCAGGACGATAATCTGGAGCACATTGAACGATAGCGATGTCGCGGGTACGCCTTCGACAAGTTTCGTCGATGCCGCGAGACCCAGAAAATTGACGGGCACCAGCCCTTTCAGGAAGTCGAGCCAGCTTCCCGTTGTCGCCGGCGCTGCTGCCCCTGCCGCATCGACGCCTGTCCGGAGGCCCGGTTCGAGTAAAAGCCCCAGCGCGATACCGATGAGAACCGCGATAAGCGCGGTTGCCGCAAACCAGAGTAAAGTTTGCGCAACGAGGCGCGCAGCGTTTGCGAGATCCTTGAGCGCCGCGATCGACGCTACGATCGCGGCGAAGACTAAGGGCGGGACGAGCGCGCGGAGCAATTGCACGAAGATCGAACCGATCGTCTGCAACGCTTCTGCCAGCGCGCTCGCCTCGCCCAGGCTTCGAGCCCAGAAGCCGAGTGCCACGCCCAGCCCCAGACCGATAAGGACCTGGACGCCGAACGAAGGCAGACGGACCCTAGAGACAGCCGTTACCATGTCAATCCGACCCGCGCGTAGAGATAGCGGCCGTTGAAGCCGAACGGCGAATAGTAGGGAAAGCCGACCACCCCGGTGGTATTGAGTGATGCGGGCGTCGCATCGGGGTAAACGTCGAAGAGATTGCTCGCACCGACCGCAACCTGCGCGCCTTTCGCTGGGGCGTAGCGCAGCTCGAGGTCGGTGATGACATGCTTGCCGCTCAGGATGTCGGAAGCACCAGTTACATTGGTTCCCGGCTGGTTTACCTCGCCATAATAGGTCGCGCGCAGCGTTGCTCCGAGCGCCTCGCCCGACCAGTCGATCGCGCCGGTGACCTTCTCGCGCGGCGTGCCTTCCTGGATCGTGAAGACGCGGTTGCGCCCGAACAGCGGCGGCGCGGGATTGAGCACCGCCGTCGTGGTGGGAATACGCAGCACGTCGACGTCGTTGAAGTTCGCCGCGAGGGTGAAGTCGAACGTCCCGATAGTCTCGGTCCGCGCCTTGTAGTTGGCGACGATATCGACGCCGCGGGTACGCGTTTTCAGCCCGTTGATAAAAAAGCGCGCTGCGGGCACGTTGAACGGCGCGAGGATCGCAGCGACCTGCGGACTGAAGCTCGCCTGGATATTTTCCGACAGCGCGAGCTGGTCGCGCACGGTGATCTGGTAGCCGTCGACGGTCAGGCTGAACCCGCCGGCGCGGATCACCGTGCCGAGCGAGAAGTTGGTCGACTTTTCGGGATCGAGCGGCAGCCCGCCAAGCGCGGTCGCGACCGGGCTGATCGACGGGAACTGGCCGGTCAGGATCGGCACGCCATTCTGAACGACCGAGGTCACCGAGGTATAATATTGCTGCTGGAGCGACGGCGCGCGGAAGCCGGTCGACGCCGTGCCGCGCAGCGCGAGCCAGTCGGTCGCGTCATAACGCAGCGACAGCTTGCCGTTCGCGGTCGAACCGAAATCCGAATAATCCTCGACCCGTCCCGCCACGCCGACGAGGAAGCGTGAGGTCAGCTCGGCTTCGATATCGACATAGGCGCTGATGTTGCGGCGGCTGGCATCGACCGCGTTGACGGGGGCGAAGCCCGGGAAGCCCTGCGCACCGCCGCCATTATAACTGTTCGGCTCGCCGGGCGCGATCTTGTAGCCCTCGCGCCGCCATTCGGCGCCGAACGCTACGTTCAGCGACTGGAAGATGTCGAACTTGCGCGTCACGTCGAGGCCCGCAACCCATTGATCATAGGTGACTGCGCCATCGTAGAAGTCGGTCGGCGATGCGTTGCCGAGGCTGTAGTTCGCGCTGTCGAGAGTCCGGAAGGCGATGCGGTTGCGGCCATAGCTCGCACTGAGATCGACATTCCATCCGCCGACGTCGCCGCGGATACCGACCGCACTGGTCAGGTTGCGCGACTTGGTGTTGATGAGCGGCAAGAATCCGTCGGGCCATATGCCGCCGACCGTATAGGCCGCGCCGACCACCGACGGGATACGCGGAAAGGCCGCGCTCTTGCTGTCGCGATCCTGATATCCCGCCCAGCCATAGAGCTGGAAATTCTCGCCCAGATCGATGCCGGCATTGGCAAAGACGGTCGCCTGCTCGACCTCGGGGTCGCCGAAGCGGCTCGTCACGCGGCTCGGCGTCACGCGCGGGTCTAGGTCGCCGCGGCTCGTCGGCTTGCGGTCGACATATTCGCCCGAGATGGTGAGGAAGCCATTGTTGCCGAAGCCGATGCCCTGCCAGCCCGAAACCGTCAGCACGGGTTCGCCGGTCACGCTGCGGCTCCCGCGCGCGGTATCGATATCGGTCGCATAGATGCCATAGGTCGCAGAGACGCCGCCTCCCTCGCGCGCTTCGCGCAGGCGCAGATTGACGACACCGGCGATCGCGTCCGAACCATATTGCGCTGCCGCACCGTCGCGCAGCACCTCGATGCGATCGAGCGCGACGGTCGGAATCGTGTTGAGGTCCACCGCCGCTGACCCGCGCCCGACCGATCCGTTGACGTTGAGCAGCGCCGAACTGTGACCGCGAATGCCGTTGATGAGGACCAGCGTCTGGTCGGGCGCGAGACCGCGCAAAGTCGCCGGGCGGATGGCGTCGGTGCCGTCAACCGCTGACGGTCGCTTGAAGTCGATCGAGGGCGCGACGGTCGAAAGCGCCTGCGCGAGCTCGGTCGAGCCCTGGCGGCGCAAGACTTCGCCGCTCAGCACATCGACTGGCGCAGGTGAGTCGAGCCGCGAGCGACCTGCCGCACGCGTTCCAGTCACAATGATTTCGCTGCCCTCGACGCTATCCACGTTGTCGCCCGAGGCATCTTGTAAGACCTCCTGAGCATTGGCGGGAACAGCGAAGGCGATTGCGAGCAGGCTCGCGGCGCCAAGATATGAGCGTGACATGGGGGAGTCCTCCTGAGTTTATCTATTTTTTGGGTGTCGTTTCGGGCGTCTAATCAGCCGGGCTGCTTTACGGTGCGCAGATAGGGCTTCACCGTCGTCCACCCTGCCGGGAACAGAGCGAGTGCCGCCGCGTCGTCGACCGCGGGAACAATGATCACATCCTCGCCCTGCTGCCAGTTTGCCGGGGTCGCGACCTTGTACTTGTCCGTGAGTTGCAGGCTGTCGATCGTGCGCAGCAATTCGGTAAAGTTGCGCCCGGTCGACGCCGGATAGGTCAGCGTCAGCCGAAGCTTCTTCGCGCCATCGATAACGAGCACTGTACGCACGGTGTTGGTATCCGACGCATTGGGATGAATAAGATCGAGCAGCTTCGAGACGCTGCGGTCATCGTCGGCGATTAGCGGGAAATTCAGCGCGGCGCCCTGCGTCTCGGCGATGTCGCGCGCCCACGCATGATGGCTGTGGGCCGAATCGACCGACAGGCCGACGACCTTGACTCCGCGCTTCTCGAACTCGGGCTTCAGGCTGGCAACGCTTCCGAGTTCGGTCGTACAGACTGGCGTGAAATCCTTGGGGTGCGAGAACAGCACCACCCAGTCGTCGCCCGCCCAGTCGTAAAAGTTGATAACGCCCTCGGTCGACTCCTGCGTGAAGTCGGGCACGGTATCGAAGAGTTTGAGCGACATGACGATCTCCTGCGGACCCGCAACGGGGCCGCCTTTGGGGTTGATTGAGGAGACGGCCGGCTCGCCGGGGGTGCGGTGGAGGGGGCCGTTCAAAGGCATAGCAGGCGGTCGCAGTGACGCGCCGCCCAAGATTTCTTATTGAAACGGAAGAAAAACTATCATCTCAATCGATTGACTTGAGTTTGCTGTGACTCACCGTTTTCGGGCCGCCTCCGCCGCGCGAAGCACGCGCAGGAAATTGCCGCTCCAGATCGCGGCCACTTGATCCTCGGTGTAGCCGCGGCGGAGCAGCTCACGGGTGACGTTCGGCGCCTCGGCCGCGCTGTCGAAGCCGGTGACGCCCGCGCCATGGTCGAAATCGGTCCCGATCCCGACATGCTGCCAACCGATCCGCTTGGCGATATAGTCGATATGGTCGACGAATTCGGAGAGGTTCGCCTTGGAGCGCGTCGCCGATATCTCGTCGAGATAGGCGCTCCGCCGCGCCTCGGGCAGCGCTTCGCTTCCGTCATAAGTCGACGCATAGTCAGCCGCGAGGCCATAGCGCGCGCGGATCGCGGCAAACCGCTGACGGCTCGCCTCGTCGATCAGCGTCAGGTAGGACGTGAAAGGCGTTACCTGCACGACGCCCCCGTTCTTCTTGATTGCATCGAGCTCGGCGTCGCTGAGGTTGCGGCCATTGTCGACAAGCGCCCGCGCCGCCGAATGGGTGGCCGCGACGGGCGCGCGGCTCAGCGCAATCGTCTGGAGCAAGGCGTCGGTCGAAAGCTGCGAGACGTCGATCAGCACGCCGAGATCGTTGAGCCTTGTTACCGCCTTCTTGCCGAGCGGCGAGAGGCCACTATGCTCGGCCACGGGTTCGCCAGGCTGCGGACGCGAGCTATCGGCAAAATCATTGTGCCCGGCATGGTCAAAGGCGAACACCCGCACGCCCTCGCCATAGAGCCGGTCGATCTGGGCCAGATCCTTGCCGATCGAGCGCGCGTTCTGAAAGCCGATGACGATGGCAACCTTCCCGTCGCGGCTCAAGCTCTCGACGTCCGCCGCACTCAGCGCAAGGCCGATCCGCGCAGGATCGGACGCCGCGAGCGTCTTGATCCGTGCGAGCTTCTCATCGGCCTCGCGCCGCGCCGCCGCGACGCCCGCGGCATCGCGCGGGCCAGGTCCGACCGCCACGGCGAGCACGATCGCATCGACGCCGCCCTTCTCGAGCCGCGGCAGGTCGACGCGCGAGTCCGTGCCGCCGAGATAGTAACGCTTCGGCGTCGACGGCAGCAGCACATCGGCGTGGCTGTCGAGCACAAGTATGCGATCATGGATCGCGGCGGCCTTGTCGCCGTTGTCCTGCTCATAAGCGGCGACGGGCAGCGCAAGCAGCGCGGCCGCGAGCAGCGAGGGTTTCCAATGTCCGGGCATAGATATTTCCTTGGGGGTGGCCCTCCGGCCGCGGTCGGCAGGGAGGAGCAAGGGTTTCTGCATCGGTCGCTTCGCGCCTCCCGGGAGTGCCGGGCCGGACGCCGCGTCGACCAAGTCACGCGCTGTTGATGCTGTTCTGCTCGCGCGCCTGGATGACGCGGCTTCCCGGTGGCACGTCGTGCGTCAACCAGACGTTGCCGCCGATTTCCGACCCGGCGCCGATCGTCACGCGCCCCAGGATCGTCGCACCGGCGTAGATCACGACATCGTCCTCGACGATCGGGTGACGCGGGATGTTGCGGACCATCACGCCTGCCTCGTCGGCGGCGAAGCTGCGCGCGCCGAGCGTGACGCCCTGATAGAGGCGGACGTTGCGCCCAAGGATCGCGGTTTCGCCGATGACGACGCCGGTGCCATGATCGATGAAGAAGCTGTCGCCGATTTCGGCGCCGGGATGGATATCGATCCCGGTCTTGTCATGCGCCACCTCGGCAATGATGCGCGCAACGAGCTTCGCGCCATCGATATACAATTGGTGCGCGAGCCGGTGATGGATGATCGCGAGCATTGAAGGATAGCAGATCAACACCTCGTCGACGCTGCGCGCCGCCGGGTCGCCGCGCCACGCCGCCTCTACGTCGGTATCGAGCAGACGGCGCAGCGCGGGTAGCCGCTCGGTGAAGTTCCGCACAATTTCGCGGGCCCTGGTATCCCCCGCGTGGACCGCCTCGTCGGCCATCGCATAGATGAGCTCGAGCCGGACCTGCCCGTAAAGCCGCGCGAGCGTCGTCTGCAGCGTCTGCTCGACGAAGACATGCTCGTTATGCGGACGCACGAAGTCAGGACCGAGCCGCAGCGGGTAAAGCGCACCACACAGCGCGCCGACGATTTTCCCCAGGTCGCCGCGCGAAGGAAAGCCCTCGCTGCCATACTCCGCGTCATGGCCCCGCGCATCGCGCCATTCGCGGCGGATGTCAGCCAGTTCGGCGGCAACGGCCGTGACGCCGTCGGTCAGGTCGGACTGCTCGGCGTCCGCCACTTCGATCACAGGCCGAGCCGCTGCCAGAATTCCTGCGCGCTCACGCGGCGCTGCTCGGTGTCTGGTCGCGACCATGACGGATGCGGGAGCGGCTGCGCTCCTGCCAGATGACGGGGACGAGGAAGGTCGGGGCGGCGAATTCTCACAGTCGTATCTCCTTCACAGAAGCACGAATCCGATGGAACGCCCCGGTCTTCGTGCGCTTTAGCCGTTGGTGACGCGGAGCAAGCTGACAGCTATCAAAAGCCGCGAGATCCGAAGATCCGAGATTTATCTACTAATTTGATTGAGATATGTCGTGCGACGCATTCTTGGCAGCTCGAAAGAAAAAATATCGGGACCGGAAACGTTCACGGGATTTGGCGAAACTGCTGTGCGGCGCACGCGATATGGCCGGCTGTTTCGCTAGTTTGGATGGGGTCCTTGGCCGATCGGGCCGCGGGAGATGCCGCGGTCCCAGTGCCTGAAGCGGAGGTCGCAGGATCGAGCCGCGATAAATTTGCAATCGCTCAAGAGATAGAGTGACAAATTTCAATTGAAACGATAGACAATTGCGAAGGTCGCCGGATATCACGGCATTCGGCGGCTGATGCCTGCTGACATCATCGATAAACTCGTTGCAAGACCTGTTCCCCAAATGGAAAGATCAATGACCAAATTCCTGACGCTGCAAGGTCCGGTAACGACTGAATCTGTGAAGAGCATGACCGAGCAGACATCGCCGAACGACAGGGGATCGGGACCGTCTTGAACAAATCCATGCCGCGGGCCACTCGTTCATGACCCAACTTGCCGTTCTTTATGAGCATCCAGCGTGGTTCGCGCCACTTTTTGAGGCGCTGGACCGGCGAGGCGTCACCTATCGGGCCCTTACGCCGGACGGCGATTTCGACCCTGCTGATCGCATGCCGCCGGCGCCGCTGATCTTCAACCGTATCGCGATGTCGGCGTTCCTGCGCGACCGCGAGCATCCGATTTTCTGGGCGACCTCGCTTCTGGCGCAGTGGGAGTTGGACGGCGCGCGCGTTCTCAATGGACCAGCGGCGCTCGCGATCGACACGTCGAAAGCGCGCCAGCTTGCCCTCATCGCCTCGCTCGGCCTTGGGATCCCCAGAACTCGTGTCGTCCGTCGCCGCGCCGATATCGAAGCGGCAGCCGAGGCGATCGGCTTCCCGCTGGTCGTCAAGGCCAACATCGGCGGCGCGGGCGCGGGGATCGTGCGCTTCGATAGCCGCGATGAGCTGCGCTCCGCAATCTCTGCCGGCGACCTTCCCACGAGCATCGACGGCGTGCTGCTCGTCCAGGATTATGTTCCGGCGCGCGAAGGAAAGATCACTCGCGTCGAAACGCTCGACCGCGCTTATCTCTATGCGATCGACGTTGCTGGCGGTGGCGCCTTCGACCTTTGCCCGGCCGATGCCTGCCAGGCAGGCGATAACCCGATCAGTATGACAGCGAGCGAACCGTCCGCCCTGCTCCGGACCGCTGCCGAAGCGATTGCACGGGCGGCCAATCTCGATGTCGGCGGCGTCGAATATATGATCGACGACCGCGACGGCATTCCACGCTTTTACGACATCAACGCACTGTCGAACTTCGTGGCAAAGCCGCTTGATGTTCTCGGATGGGATCCGCACGAGCGGCTGGTCGACCGGATCGCCGACTGGATAGAAGAAGCGAAAAACTGATGCGATACGGTTACTGGATGCCCGTCTTCGGCGGGTGGCTCCGCAACATTCCCGACGAGGGGATGGAAGCAAGCTGGAACTATACCAAACGTCTCGCGCAGGCCTCGGAGCGCTGGGGCTACGATCTCTCACTGGTTGCCGAGCTCAATCTCAACGACATCAAGGGCACCGACGCGCCGGCCCTCGACGCCTGGTCAACCGCCGCTGCGCTCGCCGCGGTGACCGAGAGCATCGAGCTGATGGTCGCGGTCCGTCCCAATTTTCATCACCCTGCCCTCTTCGCCAAAGCCGCCGCGAACATCGAGCGCATTTCCGGAGGACGGCTCGCGCTCAACGTCGTGTCGAGCTGGTGGGCCGACGAGGCGCGCCAATATGGCCTACAGTTCGACCAGCATGACGACCGCTATGCGCGCACGAGCGAGTGGCTGCGCGTGGTCGATGGGCTGTGGAGCGAAGAGCGCTTCAGCTTCGCCGGCCAATATTACACGACCGAGGAAGCGATCTGCGCGCCGAAGCCCGGCAAGCGTCCGACGATCTACGCTGGCGGCGAGAGCGACGCGGCGAAGACGCTGATCGCGGCGCAGTGCGATGCCTATGTGATGCACGGCGACCCCGTCGGGGCGATCGCACCCAAGATCGCCGATATGGCAGCGCGGCGCGAGGCGACGGGCGGCGCGCCGATGCAGTTCGGCATGGCTGCCTATGCGATCGTTCGCGACAGCGAGGCCGAAGCGAAGCGCGAGCTCGAACGGATCATGACGGTCAGCGACCTTCCCGCGGGCTATGACAATTTCGAGCAATGGCTTTCGGGAACCCAGCTCGAACGCGAGCTCAAGCTCCAGGAATATTCGGTATCGAACCGCGGACTGCGCCCCAATCTCGTCGGCACGCCCGAACAGCTCAAGGAACGGATCGCCGAATATGAAGCGGCGGGCCTTGATCTCCTGCTCCTCCAGATGAGCCCGCAGGCTGAAGAGATGGAGCGTTTCGCGGTCCAGGTGATGGGCACGGCATGATCGACATCGACCAGGTATCGAAGCGCTTCCCCGATGGGACCCCGGCGCTCGACAATGTTTCACTCACCATCCCGCGCGGATCGATCTTTGGCGTGATCGGCCGCTCGGGCGCGGGCAAATCAACCTTGCTTCGACTGATCAACGGGCTCGAGAAGCCGAGTAGCGGCACGGTGCGCGTCGACGGCACCCTGCTCGACAGGCTTCGCGGACACGAACTTCATGCCCTGCGCCGGCGCATCGGCATGATCTTCCAGTCGTTCGGGCTGCTCTCCAATCGCAATGTCGCAGCCAATGTCGCGCTGCCGCTCGAGCTGGTCAGCACTGCACAAGACGAGCGTGACGCACGCGTCGCCGAACTGCTCGCCCGCGTCGATCTGGCGGACAAGGCCGAAAGCTATCCCGCGCGGCTCTCGGGTGGGCAGCGCCAGCGCGTTGGCATCGCCCGCGCGCTCGCGACCCGGCCCGACATCTTGCTTTGCGACGAGGCGACGAGCGCGCTCGATCCCGAGACGACGCGCTCGGTGCTCGCGCTGCTCGCCGAACTCAACCGCGAACTTGGCCTCACAATCGTCCTGATCACCCATGAGATGTCGGTGGTGCGCGCGATATGCGACCGGGTCGCCGTGCTCGATCATGGCAGGCTCGTCGAGGCGGGACTTGTCGACACGGTGTTTGCGAGCGGTAACGACGCCACCTTGCGCCTGCTGGGAGAAGCGGCATGACCGGCTTCTTCGCGAATATTCTCTGGTCGGACATCGGCCAGGCGACGCGCGACACGCTGATCATGCTCGGCGCATCGCTCGCGCTGACGATCCTGCTCGGCATCCCGCTCGGCGTGCTGCTCTTTCTCACCGACCGCGGCCAGCTTGCCGATGCGCCCTGGGTCAACCGGATCGCTGGCGCGGTCGTCAACATCCTGCGCTCGATCCCTTTCGTCATCCTGCTGATCCTCATGATCCCATTGACCCTGATCCTCATGGGGACCTCACTCGGCGTCGCCGGCGCGATCCCGCCGCTCGTCGTAGGCGCAGCGCCCTTCTATGCCAGGCTAGTCGAGCAAGCGCTCCGCGACGTGCCGCGCTCGACCATCGAGGCGGTGCAGGCGATGGGCGCGAGCCGGCTGCAGATCGTCACCAAGGCGCTGCTTCCCGAAGCGCTGCCGGGACTCGTCTCGGGTGCGACGGTGACGGCGGTCGCGCTCGTTTCCTTCACCGCCATGGCCGGCGTCGTCGGCGCGGGCGGGCTCGGCGATCTCGCCATCCGCTATGGCTATCAGCGTTTCCAGACCGACGTGATGATCGTCACGGTCACGCTGATGGTCCTTCTTGTCCAGATCATCCAGTTCGGGGGCGACCTTCTTGCCCGCCGGCTCGACAAACGTTGAGGTCGAACATGTTCTATCGTCGCACTCTTCTCACGCTCGTTCCCGCCCTGCTCCTCGCGGCCTGCGGGGGTTCACCTGGCACGTCGGACCCCAATCGGCTGTCGGTCGCCGCCACAGCGGTGCCGCATGCCGAGATCCTCGAACAGGTGAAGCCAATTCTCGCGAAGGAAGGGCTGACGCTCGATATCCGCGTCTTCAACGATTATGTGCAGCCGAACCTGCAGGTCGACCAGGGACAGATCGACGTCAATTATTTCCAGACCAAGCCTTATCTCGACGAGTTCAACGCGTCGCGCGGCACCAGGCTGGTTCCGATCGCAGGAATCCATGTCGAACCGCTCGGTGCCTATTCAAAGAAATACAAAGCTGTCGCCGCGCTGCCCGAGGGCGCGAGCGTCGCGATCCCGAACGAGCCGAGCAATGGCGGCCGCGCGCTGCTCCTGCTCCAGAAGGCGGGTCTCATCCGCCTCAAGAACCCGGCCAATCCGCTCTCGACGCTGCGCGACATTTCCGAGAATCCGAAGGGTCTACAGTTCCGCGAGCTCGAAGCGGCGACGCTGCCGCGCGTGATCGGGGAGGTCGACCTTGCGCTGATCAACACCAATTACGCGCTCGACGCGAAGCTCAATCCGGTGCGCGACGCGCTGATTCTTGAGGACAAGGACTCCCCCTACGTCAACTTTGTCGTGGGCCGCCCGGGTGCCGAAGATGATCCGCGCGTCCAAAAGCTGGTCAAGGCCCTGCAGAGCACCGCGGTGCGCAACTATATCCAGAAGACTTACGCAGGCGCTGTGCTGCCCGCTTTTTGATCGGGCCGGGCGTTCCGATACCGAAGAAGAAAATCTTGTCCCGTTAAAATGTTGGTTCGCTCCGGGCTAAAAACCGCGGCGATGAGCCATTTCCGCCACCTGATGCGGATTTCAAGGGTCCCGATATCGGCTTGACAAGAAAACTCCACTAAATAAGTTGAGTTTATCGGATCGGACGCCCGCGCAACCAGCGGAGTCCCTGTCCCGCGGGTTTGAAACGCAGATTGCCCCGCGTCACCACAGCAAAGCGCACCAGTCCACCGGACCGCCGGAAGGCTTCGTCATTCCACACCAAGGGGGAAACGATGCGCCACACAATCCAGACCTGACGCATTGCGTCGACAGCGGGCTCGCGATCGGCTTCGGCCGAGCCTGAACTCGTTCTACTTCACCGACAACTCCAGAGTCGCGCGCTCGCTAACCGGCATTGCTTTCCGGCGCATTTTCGCTCGCCTCGGAGATTCCGCCGGTCTCGTTTCAATGTCCGCGCCAAGGCAGCGCGGCCGATAAGCATGCCATGCCGGTTCGCGAGGCGGCGCCCATGCTCTTCTCTCCCATCCTTGCGCAACAGGGAATGAATATGGCCATCCGAACATTGGTTCGCGGGGAGCGCGGGCGCGCGCCCCGATCCGATCGCAATCGGCGCGCGCATGTAGCAGCCCTATTGCTCGCCGGCGCATCGATCGTCGCGGCTGCGCCCGCCCAGGCGCAATCCATCGAAGAATTGAAGGAGACGAATCGCCTCCTCGAGGAAGAAAATGCCCGCCTTCGAGCCGCGCTCTCGGCGCCGCCGGCCGCGGCGACGACAACGGCGTCCGGCGAAGAGGCGCGCGCTCAGCCGCAACCGTTCCGATCGGCCTATATCTCGGAAGAACGCGAAAGGACGGTCGGCGACGCGGAGCTGGTCGACGCGATCACCGTCACCGCTGCGCGCATCAAGGAACTTCCGAAATCGGTGTCGGCCGTGACCGGCGAGGAACTCGAGACGTTCCACGTCAATAACTTCCGCGATATCGCCAACCGCATCGGCAACGTCCGCACGTCGTGGAACAATCCGAATACCGCCTCGA
Source organism: Sphingopyxis sp. (assembly GCA_016463225.1). Taxonomy (GTDB): domain Bacteria; phylum Pseudomonadota; class Alphaproteobacteria; order Sphingomonadales; family Sphingomonadaceae; genus Sphingopyxis. Next base: position 64,447 of record JAEMRT010000015.1, read on the forward strand.
TCTTCATTCGCGGCGTCGGCTGGGCGGCCGGCGCCGGGGTGCTCGACCCCAGCGTCGGGGTTTCGGTCGACGGCGTGAGCCACGGGATCAGCTCGATCTCGGCACTGAGCAACTATCTCGACGTCGAAACGGTCGAAGTCGAGCGCGGCCCTGTCGGCGCCGATGGCGAAAAGGCCGCCAATCTCGGCCGGATCTCGATCCAGACCAAGCGTCCGAGCTTCACGCCGTCGGCAAGTGCTGCGCTGACCTTTGGCGAGCTGAGCACGGTGATCGCAACCGCCGCGCTGACCGGCCCTATCATCGACGACAAGCTCGCGGTGCGCCTGACGGTCAATCGCGAGACCGCCGACGGCCCTTACAGGAACAAGAACGATACGCATTATACTTGGCGCAACACCGACCGCACCAATGTGCGCGCACAACTTCTCTTCACGCCTTCGCCGAAATTCGAGGCGCTGGTCAGCTTCGACTATACGCCGACTGGCCGCGAGATTTGCGAGAATTGCTTCGCCTTCCCGACGAAGACCCCCGAGACTTACGACTGGATCAACCCCGCGACCGGATTGCCCGGCCGGGTCGATTATTCGAACGACAGTTTCGGCCGCATCCAGCGCCGCTGGTTCGCGCAGAAGCAGGATTACACCGTCGACGATTATTACGCCTCGGAGGTCAACACCGCCGGCGAATATCCGAACACCTATGCGACCAAGGGCGCCTCGGCGAACCTGCGTTTCGACCTCGCGCCCGGGATCAGCTTGCGCTCGATCACCGGCTGGCGCGACTATGAATTCTCGCAAGGCGCGGGATCGCACACGCCGTTCGAATGGCTTCGCGCCCCGCGCGGGACGCAGACAAGCTTCGAGCAGTGGAGCCAGGAATTCCGCCTCGACGCGAAGCTCAGCTCACGGCTGCGCTATCGCGGCGGCCTCTATTATTACAACGGCACCTTTCCCAATTACAGTCAGACCGAGCGCTACGGCTCCGACGGCGGCGCTTGGTACGCAACCGCAGCGCAATATGCGCTGCTCGATCCGGTCAATCCGGCGCTCCCCAATGCGACGGATTCCGCCGGCCGCTTGCTGCTCCTCAATTCGGTCGATGGGCTGATTACGCAGCGCAAGGAACGGTTCGAGAATGAATCCTATGCCGCCTATTCGAGCCTGATCTGGGACGCGACCGACCGCCTGTCGCTGAGTGCCGGCATCCGCTTCACCCGCGAGGAGCGGCAAAGTTGGTCAAGATCGGGGATATTGGCGAACGGGTTCGGCGCCGAACTCAACCCGGCATCGGTCAACAATGTCCAGTTGAACGGGTTCAACAGCAATGCCGCGGGCGCGCTGACGGGGACTAACAGCGCGGCGCAGCTCGCGCTCGCCGATTTCGTCGCGCAGAAATATTTCGGAATCGCAACCTACGGCGGGCTGACGCCCTTCCAGCGCTCGCAGGTCGGTGCCGCCAAGTCGCTGCGCGCAGCCCGGATCGGCGCGCTCTACCAGGAGAGCGAAGCCGAGAAATATTCGGCCACGCTGCCGACGATCGAGACCGGCCTGACCTACAAGGTCACCGACGACCATACGCTTTATGCGACCTACAAGCATGGCGAGAAGCCCGGCATTTCGCAGATCGTCGGCGCGACGGCGCTCGGTGGCAAGTCGGTGCCTGCCGATACCGAGAAGACCGACGCTTATGAACTCGGCTTCCGCTCGCTGCTGTTCGACAACACGCTGTCGGTCAGCGCGACGGGTTTCTGGCAGGACATCGACAATTATATCCAGCCGAGCTTCGTCTTTGACGAGGTGCAGACGGCCCTCAACAACAACGGCCTGCCTGCCTATCTCTCGGCGCTCGGAAATGTCCCGAAGGTGCGGACGAAGGGCGTCGAGCTCGACGTCGCCTATTTCGGCATCCCGTACACGACGCTGCGTTTTGCCGGCGCCTATACCGACGCGCGCTATCGCAGCTTCCCGCGCGCCGCGAACCCCGGCGAACTCGGCGGCAGCAACCCCGCGGGCGCCTATTATGACGCCAGCGGCAAAACACTGGCGGGAGCGCCCAAGTGGAGCGGAAACCTGTTCGGCGATTTCTCCTACCCGCTCGAAAGCGGGCACGTGATCCATGCCAATCTCAACTATAATTTCCAGAGCGGCTATTATCCCGACACGAGCCTGTCACGGTACACCAAGACTGATTTCTGGGGTGTGACCGACCTGTCGCTCGGCTTTGCCTTTCCGGACAACCGCTTCGACGTCAGCCTCGTCGCGAAGAATGTCTTCAACGTCGATACCGGGCTCAAGCCCAGCTGGAACCAGTACAAACCGGGCATTCCACGCTGGCTCGGCGTCACCATTCGCGCGGCCATCGATTGAGCGCGCGCCCGTTCTACGACCCTATCCAACAACCCAAGGAGACCAAGATGTCCTATCACTCAACGCGCAAACGCTTCCTCCGCACCGCCTCGCTCGCTGCCGGCATCACCGGCCTGCTCGCGTCGGCCGCGGCCTTCGCCGATCCGTCGCTTCAGCCGCAGCTCGAGCGCCGCGCCGCGCTGATCGCGCAGCAATCCAAGGCTCCCGCGACGCCGCCCGAACTGCTCCAGGCGCGGGTTACCGCCGAAAGTCGCTCGGGCGTTCGCCGCCTGCGTATCCGCGATTTCCAATATCTCAGCGACAGCGGCCGCGATTTCGGCGGCTATAATCTCGGCGCCGGGTCGTGGGATACCGAGGTCGCAGTGCTGGCGAGCGCGATCGCCGACGAGTTCGCGATCCAGGCTGCAGAGCAGAAGATCCCGGTCGACGGCATCGCGGTCGAGTTCACGAGCTATCCCGACGATCCCGCGATCGAAAAGGCCCGCAAAGTCGCTTATCCCCGCAACCTTGCTTATGTCGCCTATATCGATTCCAAAGCGACCGATGCGCAGCTCGAGGGGCTTCGTCAATCGGTCGAAAAGACATCGCCCGTGCTCAACCTGATTAGCAAGGGCTATCCGATCCCACATGGCGAGATCGTGCTCAAGCCGAGCCCGGCAACGCGCGACGCCGAGCTTCCGCCCGGCCTGCGCGACTTCCTTGTCGAAAAACGCGGCGCCATCCTGCGCCGCGACAAACGCGCCGCGACCAACCCGCCCAAGCCTTATGCGCTGCGCGCCGTCGCGACAGTCGAACCCGCGACGGGCATCCGCACAACGCGCACCGGCGACGGCAATTTTCAGATCGTCCACGACAGCCGTAAGGAATTAGGCGGCTATGGTCTCGCTCCGACGGTCGAGGAGCATCAGGTTGGCGTTCTCGGCACCTGCCTCACGCATATCTTCGAGATCCAGGCCGCGACGAAACAGGTCGTGCTCGACAGTCTCGAAGTACGGGTCGAGGGCAAGCTCACGCCGCGTATCGGTGCCGGTGCCACGCAGCCGCCGCGCTATCAGGACCTCAAATATACGGTGCATATCGAAAGCCCGGCAAGCGCCGCCGAAATCGATGGCCTCCGCCAGGCGGTCGAGGCGACCTGCCCGGTCTATAATCTGCTCAAGGATGGCCAGGCGGTGAAGGGCAGCCTTGTCCGCGGTCGCTATGCCGATGTCGCCAAACCGGCTTCCTGAGCCATCGTCGCAACCCATTATTCTGGATCGGGCCCGCTGTCGCGGGCCCGATCGGCGCGACCTCCGGCCTGTTTGCGGTCTGGTCTCCGCGCCGCGCAAAGCTCCACTTCTGCGTGCGCTAGAAAAGCTCGCTTTATTCTCATCTGAATTGGTAGAGATTAAGCAAATCGCTGAAAGCTTGAAGGAGTCAGTCATGTCCCTTCCGACGGCATACCGACCATGACGGCGCTCGATCTGACCCGCCCCGCGACGGTTACCGCGCCGCTCAATTTCCTGCGACCGATGGCCGAGCGGCCCGTCGCCTACCAGTTTGAGCCGCCACCCGGCATTCCCGTCCGCTCAGGGACCTATGACGCGCACGCCGTCGTCATCGAGGATGGCCGGCCGCTGGCGCAAAGCCTGACTCTTGATCGGTCAGGCTTCGCGCTTCTCAAAGCCCCCACGCGCTTCACCGCATTCGATGACGATGCCGCGATCCGCCGCCATTATTATCCCGAGGTCGAGGACCATCTCCGCAAAGCCACCGGCGCCGAGTTCGTCCTCAATTTCGATCATAATGTGCGCAACGCAGCGCGCGCCGACGCGGGGGAAGCAAACATCAAGGCGCCGGTGACGCGCACGCACAACGATTTCACGCATCGTTCAGGCCGCGATCGCGCCCATCGCGAATTGACAGCGCGCGGCTTCGACCCCGGCCACTGGCTCGGTGGCCGATTTGCGATCGTCAACCTGTGGCGCCCTATCGCCCGGCCCGTCCTTAGGCATCCGCTGGCACTCTGCGACGCCCGCTCGCTTGGACGCAGGGACCTCGTCGTCACCGATCTTGTCTACCGCGACCGCGTCGGCGAGATCTATTCGGTCGGCCATAGCGACGGACAGCGCTGGTTCTATTTCCCTGAGCTGACGCCCGACGAAGCGATCCTGATCAAAAGCTATGACTCGGACGAAGGCGGCATCGCGCGCTTCACGCCGCACAGCGCGTTCGACGATCCGGCGAGCCCCGAGGACGCGCCGACGCGCGAGAGCATTGAGGCTCGCGCACTGGTCTTCTACGGATAGCGATGAGGCCCCGCCCCTCCTTCGCCAGCCGACGCCTGGTCTGACGATGGCCGGGACGCGCTCGCCTCTTGTGCTGCGCGACCTCTCGGCCTGCTTCGAGTGCCAATCTGCCGGCGACGACGCGCCGCCACGCGCGATGCGGATGCTGGTCTCCGAACAGGATCGCCATCCATCCGAGGCCCTTACCGTGCCGGCAGGACCGCAAACCGCCAACGATCTTTTTGCGCTCGGCCGCTTCTGGCCGTGACACCCGCTTCCCCCGGAGGACTAAATGACCCGTGACCGGCAGCTTCATCTCGGCGCCTTCATGCGACCTATCTCGATCCATACCGGCGCGTGGCGCTATCCCGGTGCCGTCGCCAACGCCAATTTCAATTTCCCGCTGATCCGGCATCTTGCGCAGCGGCTCGAAGCGGCGAAGTTCGACGCCTTCTTCATGGCCGACCATCTGGCGGTGCTGAACATGCCGGTCGACGCGCTGAAGCGCAGCCATACGGTGACATCGTTCGAGCCTTTCACCCTGCTCTCGGCGCTCGCTGGGGCAACCGAGAAGATCGGGCTTGTTGCTACCGCGTCGACGACCTTCGACGAGCCCTATCATATCGCGCGGCGCTTCGCCTCACTCGACCATATCAGCGGCGGCCGCGCGGGCTGGAACATCGTCACCACCGCCAATCCCGATGCCGCGCTCAACTTCGGTTACACGCAAGAGATCGACCATGACGAGCGCTACCGCCGCGCGCGTGAATTCCACGATGTCGTCACGGGGCTCTGGGACAGTTTCGCCGACGACGCCTTCCCGCGCGACACGGCCTCGGGTCTCTTTTTCGATCCGACCAAGATGCACGTCCTTGCGCACAAGGGCGACTATCTCTCCGTCCGCGGGCCGCTCAACATCGCACGTCCGATCCAGGGCTGGCCGGTGATCGTGCAGGCAGGCGCGTCTGAAGCAGGGCGCGAACTGGCCGGAGCGACCGCGGAAGTCATCTTTGCTGCCGAATCCTCAATCGACCGCGCCCGCGAGTTCCACACCGACATCAGGCGACGCATGGTCAAGTACGGCCGCGATCCCGAGCTGCTCCGCGTCCTGCCCGCTGCCTTCGTCGTGGTCGGCGACACCGTAGAAGAAGCGCAAGCGAAACGCGCGCATCTCGATAGCCTTGTCCATTACGACAGCGGCATCCATTCGCTCTCGGGCATGCTCGGGCATGATGTTTCGGGCTATGATCCCGATGGCCAGCTGCCCGAGATTCCGGAGACCAATGCCAGCCAAAGCTCCCGCGCACGCATCGTCGAGGTTGCTGAACGCGAGAAGCTCACCATCCGCGAGCTCGCCGCGCGGGCAGGCAGCTACAGCGGCCTTGCTTTCGTCGGCACGCCCAAGACCATCGCCGATGCGATGGAAGAGTGGCTGGAGACACGCGCCTCGGACGGGTTCAATATCATGTTTCCCTATCTGCCTGCCGGCCTCGACGACTTTGTCGACCGCGTCGTGCCCGAACTCCAACGGCGCGGCATCTTCCGCAAGGACTATGAGGGCACGACCCTGCGGGAACATCTGGGCCTACCACGTCCGGAGAACCGCTTCTTTGCGGCTCGACGCGAAGAGGCCGCAGAGTAGCTACCCAGAAATTTCCGGCCTTTCCCGGCGATTATGCCCGCCTATAGAAAAACTATGTTTGTCAATTAAATTGGTTGAGTAATGCTGGCAGCAGGCAACAGGAGAAACCGCCATGTCCTTCATTCGCTCCCCCAAGACCGCATTTCTGCTCTGCGCGGGGCTTCTTCCCTTCACTGCGCACGCCCAGACGGCAGACGACGAAACCGGCGGCGCTTCGGACATCGTCGTAACGGGCACACGCGTTTCCGAGCGTACTGCGACGACCTCGCCGGTCCCGATCGACGTGCTCAAGGGCGAAGAGATCCGGGCGTCGGGCTATCAGGAAACAACCGAAATTCTCCGCCAGCTCGCACCGAGCTTTGCCTTTGCGACGCCGACCACGCCCGACGGCAACACCCATATCCACAATGCGACGCTGCGCGGTCTCTCGCCCGATGCGACGCTCGTGCTGGTCAACGGCCGACGTCTCCATACCGCCGCCTGGGTCAACACCGGCGGCACCATCGGCAAGGGTTCGACCCCGACCGACCTCAACCAGATCCCCGCCGCCGCGATCGGCCGGATCGAAATCCTGCGCGACGGCGCCTCGGCACAATATGGGTCCGACGCGATCGCGGGCGTGATCAACATCCTGCTGCGTAAAGACACCGCGCTCCACGGCTCGGCCAGCGCCGGCGCGACCTACGACGGCGGCGGCGACACCTATGAAGTCTCGCTCGGCGGCGGCATCAAGCTCGGCGACGATGGGTTCATCAACGCGACCGGCTATTATCGCGACCACAAGGCGGCGAACCGTGCGCTTCCCGACACGCGGCAATTCTACTTCGGCATCTCGCCGACGGGCACGCCCCAGCCGCTGTCGGCGCGCTATGGCGCCGGCCTCGGCCTCAACCCGCCTGGCGGCGTCGCCGGCACGCGGCTCGATCCGCGCGAGGCGGCGGTCGATCGCAATGTCTGGCGTTTCGCCGATCAAGGCGACCTCAAGGACGCGAGCGTCATCGTCAACCTCGAGAAGCCGCTCGGCGACAGTATCGAGCTTTACGGCTTCGGCGGCTACCGCGTCAGCAAAGCGCACTCCAATGCCTCGTTCCGCCGCGCCGGGCAGGACGAGAATGTCCGCGCCATCTATCCCGACGGCTTCCTCCCCTTCATCGACACCAAGAGCATCGATTATTCGGGCGCGCTCGGCCTGCGCGGCGATCTCGGCAGCTGGGCCTGGGATCTCTCGAGCGTCTATGGTGGAAACAGCATCGCCTACCGGCCCAATAATACGCTCAACGCCACCCTCGGTTCCAGCTCGCCGACCAGCTTTTACGCCGGCAAATATAGCAACGCCCAATGGACGACCAATCTGACCCTGTCGCGCGATTTCGAGGTCGGTCTGGCGAACCCGATCGGATTTGCCGTCGGCACCGAGTACCGCAAGGATTATTACAAAATCACCCCCGGCGAGCCCGACAGCTATGCCTTCGGTCCCGCGCGCATCCTCGACGGCCCGAGTGCGGGCGGCGTGCCCACCATCGGTTCGCAGGGGTTTGCGGGCATCCAGCCCGCCGATGCGATCGATACCAGCCGCGATACCATCGGCGCTTTCGTGGAGTTCGACGCCGAACCGGTCGATGGCTGGAACCTCAATCTCGCCGGCCGTTATGAGGATTACAGCGATTTCGGCGACACCTGGAACGGCCAGGCCTCGACCCGCATCGCGCTGCCCGCGGGATTTGCGCTGCGCGGGTCGGTGAGCACCGGCTTTCATGCCCCGTCGCTCGCCCAGCAATATTTCAGCTCGACGAGCTCGCGCACGATCGTCAACAACAACACCGGCTTTCCCGAGTTCGTCCTTGTCCGCACCGCGCCCGTCGGTTCGTCGCTCGCACAGGCCCTCGGCGCGCAGGATCTAAAGCCCGAGAAGGCCTTCTCCTATGGCGGCGGCCTGACCTTCGCGAGCGGCAAGCTCTCGGCATCGATCGACTATTATCATATCGACATCGACGACCAGATCGTCCTCTCGTCGAACTTCGTCGATGCGGCAGGCGGCCGCACGCTGCGCGATTATCTCGCCGCGCTCGGCATTCCCGGCGTCACCTCGGTGCGGTATTTCACCAACGCCGTCGACACGCGCACGCAGGGGGTCGATTTCACCGCGGCCTATGCCGTCGATCTTGGCAATGCGGGCGAACTCAAGCTGACCGCAGCCTACAATTATAACGACGTGAAGATCCGCCGCCTCTCGGCGACGCCCGGCCAGATCACCGCGCTCGGCATCACGACGTCGATCTTCGACATCAACGAACAGACACGGCTCGAACATGGCCAGCCGCGCGACAAGGTGGCGATCGGTGCGAACTGGAAGATCGGGCCGATCACCTTCGACATCCGCGGCACGCGCTACGGCCGCGTCGAGCAGGTCGCGCTGACGAACCAGACTCCGGCGAACCTCGCGCTGATCGCGGCGCAGTCGACGCCTTATCGTACAATCCCCACCGCTTCGGGCGCGGCGGGCAATGTCGATGTGATCCAGCGGCTCAAGCCCAAATGGATCACCGATTTCAGCTTCACCGGCCAGGTGACGCCGAACGTCACCGCAACCTTCGGAGCGAACAATATCTTCAACATCTATCCGACGAAGAATATCGCCTCGACCCCGGCGCTGACCGGTGCCGACACCTTCGGCGTCTTTCCCTACAGCGAATTCTCGCCCTTCGGATTCAGCGGCGCTTTCTATTATGCTCGCCTCGGGTTCAATTTCTGATGGTCGGCGCGATGATCGAGGAATTTCAGGGCGGCTTTACGCGCCGCGACTGGCTTGCGGCCACCGGTATGATCGCGGCCGCCGTCGCTGTGCCGGGGACTTGCAGCGCCAAAGCTGCAGCCGCGGCGCCGGTCCGCCTCAGCCTCAATGAAAACGCCTTCGGCCCTTCCCCGAAGGTCGCAAAGGCCATCGAGGCCGCACTTGGCAATATCGCACGCTATGTCGATCAGGCGGAGGTCGACCGACTGGCCCAACAGATTGCCAATCACGAAGGCGTTGCGGCCGAGCAGGTCGTGATCGGCGAGGTACTTGAGCCGCTCGGCCTCTATCTCGCGCGCCAGCGCGCTGGCGGGGGGAATGTCGTCTATTCGGCGCCGGGTTATACCGCGCTCGTCGATGCCGCGGCGCCGCTCGGCGCCGTCGGCAAACCCGTGCCGCTCAACGCGCGCCTCGAAAATGATATCCCTGCCCTGCTCGCGGCGATCGACGGGCGCACGCTTGCGGTCAATCTCGTCAATCCGCACAACCCGTCGGGCACGGTCAACGATGCGGCCGCCTTCGACCGCTTTCTAACCGAGGCCTCCGCGCGCACGCTTGTCGTCGTCGACGAAGCCTATCTCGAATATGACGATCTGGCCGGCCGCAGCGCCATCCGCCAGCT
>JAEMRT010000002.1 GCA_016463225.1 Sphingopyxis sp.
ATCTGCAAGGATTAAACGGGCCGCAGCGGCAGGCCGTGCTGACCACGGAAGGCCCGGTGCTGATGCTCGCAGGCGCCGGGACCGGCAAGACCGCGGCGCTCACCGCGCGACTGGGCCACATCATCGCGACGCGGCGCGCCTGGCCGTCCGAAATCCTCGCGGTCACCTTTACCAACAAGGCAGCGCGCGAGATGCGCGAACGCATCGGCCGGATGATGGGCGACGCGGTCGAGGGCATGGCCTGGCTCGGCACCTTTCACAGCATCGCCGCCAAGATGCTCCGCCGCCATGCCGAGCTCGTCGGCCTGCAAAGCAATTTCACCATCCTCGACACCGACGACCAGCTGCGCGTCCTCAAACAGCTGATCCAGGCCGACGGCCTCGACGAAAAGCGCTGGCCCGCGCGCCAGCTCGCCGGGCTGATCGACAAGTGGAAAAACCGCGGCCTCGTCCCCGCCGACCTCGATGCCGCCGACAAGGAAGCCTACGCCGATGGCAAGGGACAGCATTTCTATGCACTCTATCAGGCGCGGCTGAAGACGCTCAACGCCTGCGATTTCGGCGACCTGCTGCTCCATATGCTGGTGATCCTCAAGAACCACCGCGATGTGCTGGCGCAGTATCAGGAGCGCTTCAAATATATCCTCGTCGACGAATATCAGGACACCAACGCCAGCCAGTATCTCTGGCTGCGCCTGCTCGCGCAGACGCGCAAGAATATCTGCTGTGTCGGCGACGACGATCAGTCGATCTATAGCTGGCGCGGTGCCGAGGTTGCGAACATCCTGCGCTTCGAAAAGGATTTTCCCGGCGCGACGGTCATTCGCCTCGAACAAAATTACCGCTCGACCCCGCAGATCCTTGCCGCAGCGTCGGCGCTGATCGCGCAGAACAGCGGGCGGCTGGGCAAGACGCTGTGGACCGACCTCGAACCCGGTGACAAGCTGCGCGTCGTCGGGGTGTGGGATGGGCCAGAGGAAGCGCGGCGGATCGGCGAGGAGCTGGAAGATTTGCAGCGCCGTGACGTGTCGCTCGATCGCGCCGCGATCCTGGTTCGAGCTCAGTTCCAGACAGCCGATTTCGAAGAGCGCTTTACTCGTATCGGTATGCCGTATCGCATCCACGGCGGTCGGCGTTTTTGGGATCGCGCTCATACGCGCGACATTACTGCCTATCTGCGAGTCATCGACCAGCCTGCCGACGACCTTGCGTTCGAACGCATCGTCAACACGCCTAAGCGCGGTTTGGGCGACAAGAGCATTGCGGCGCTGTCGCAAGTTGCCCGCAGCCAGCGCATTCCGCTGTCCGCTGCGGCAACCTTTGTCGCTGATACCGACGAATTGCCGCAACGCGCGCGCGCGACGCTGACACGCCTTGCTGGTGACTTCGCGCGCTGGCGCGAAAAGCGCGATCAGCTTCGTCCAAATGAACTCGTTGAACTGGTCATGGACGAGTCGGGTTACGTTGCAATGCTGCAAGCCGATCGTTCGATCGAGGCCGCTGGACGGTTGGAAGACCTCCAACAGATACCTCGCCTGATGGAAGAATATGAGACGCTTGAAGCCTTTCTCGAACATATCAGCCTCGTCACCGCGGCTGATCAGGAGGGCAATCAGGAACAGGTGACGATCATGACGATCCACGCCGCCAAGGGGCTGGAATTCGACCATGTCTTCCTCGCCGGGTGGGAGGATGGCGTGTTCCCGTCGCAGCGTTCGATGGACGAAGGCGGCACCGCCAGCCTCGAGGAAGAACGCCGCCTCGCCTATGTCGCGATCACCCGCGCCCGCCAGCGCGCCAGCATCTATCATGCCGCCAACCGCCGCATCTATGGCCAGTGGATGAGCAGTATCCCCAGCCGCTTCATCGCCGAAATCCCGCCCGAGCATGTCGACAGCGAAAACAGCTTTGGCGGCGGGCAAAGCCTGTGGCGCGCCAACTGGTCGGCGCAGGGCGATCCGTTCGCGCATGTCGCCGAACGCCAGCCGTCGCGGACGATGACGCGCGGCCCGGCGTGGGAGCGCGCGACCGCGCAATCCTCAACGATCACCCGCGCCCCTGCCCCCAGCGAGAAAGGCCCGGCGGCGTCGGTCGGCGCCAAGCCGCGCGCCGATCTGGCGATCGGCATGCGCGTGTTCCACGAAAAATTCGGCTATGGCGAAATCGCCGACATCGACGGCAACAAGCTGGAGGTCGCGTTCGAACAGGCCGGCAGCAAGCGGGTTTTGGATAGCTTCGTCAAGTTCGCTTGAGCCTATTGTCAACTAGAACAGTTATGATATGCCATCCCATGCGACCGTCGAGTCGCGTTTTGGGAGAATCTTCAATGAAAATGAAGCTCTTAGCGGGCGTGATGGCGCTCGCCCTGGTCGGCTGTTCGGAACAATCAGCTGAAGAAACAAGCGCATCCGTCGCGCCCGATACCGCATCTTCCGCGGCGGCGGAGGAAAGCGCCGATGCCGCCGCAGCCCCCCGCATCGGCATTGAAGCCGCCCCCGGCGTTGCTTTCGACTATGCCTATACCTTCCGCCTCGTCGACAAACATATCGCCAAGGTGCAGGAGGAACATGCGGCCGCTTGCGAAACGCTGGGCATCCAGCGTTGCCGCATCGTGGACGTCCGCTACCAGCTGAGCGACGAAAAGCTCGTCGAGGCGCAGACCCAGTTCAAGCTCGACCCCGGCATCGCCCGCAGGTTCGGCGCCAATGCGATCGCCAGCGTCGAAAAAGCCGAAGGCGTGCTTGCCGACGCCAGCGTGGCCGGCGAAGATGTCGGCACCGAAATCCTCGCATCGCAGCAACGCAGCGCCGGGTCCGAAGCCGAGATCGCGCGGCTCGAAGCCCGGCTCAAAGCGGGCGGACTCGACAAACGCGAACGCGCCGAACTGCTCGCGCAGATTGCCCAGCTGCGTGGACAGCTCGGCGACGAACGCCAGACCCGCCGCGCGGGCGAAGCGCGCATCGCGTGGACCAGCGTCGCGTTCAATTATGTCAGCGACGGCGGCCTCCCCGGCATCGGCCACGAAAACCCCTTCGCCAACGCCGGCGAAACGCTGATGCGCAGCGGCAGCACCGCGCTGACTTTTGTCCTGACGCTCGGCGCCGCGCTGCTGCCATGGGGTATCCTGCTCGCGCTGATCGTCGCCTTCTGGCGCAGTCGTTTCGTGAGTGCGGTTCGCCAGCAATTGCGAAGCACGCAAAAGGCGAATGATCCGGTGATCCCGCCGACCAGCTGAGGTCAGCCAGGGCGCCGTTTGCAAAGGTCGGTTGCTGCGTTATGGCGTGGACCATGACGCAGCAACCGACATGGCTGGAGCAGGCACGCGACGCCGAACGCCGCGGTGACGTGGCCGCCGAAACCGCGGTTCTGACCGCCGCAATCCAGGCCGATCGCAGCAATATCGCCGCAATCCTCGCGATGGCCGAACTGCAACGCAGCCTGCGCGATGATCGTGCCGCCGGGACCTTCTATCGTCTGGCACTAGGGACCGCGGCCCAAATGGGCAACGTCCCGGCCTCGCTCCACCCCGGCCTGCAACGCGCCGAACAATTTCTGGTGGAGTCGGAGCGCTCCTTTGCCGATCATCTGCTCGGTCAGCTCCACGATGCTGGCATCGATGCGCGCACCGCGACGCCGCGCGTGGCCGAAGCGCTGCGGCTGCTCGCCGGTGAGCAACAGGTCTATCTGCAACAGCCCAGCATGTTCTATTTCCCCGGTCTCGCGCAGCGTCCGTTTTTCGATCGCGCGACATTCGACTGGGTACCGGCAATCGAGGCAGCAACCGATGCCATTCGCGCCGAATTGCTCGCATTGACCGACACAGCATCGGATCGCTTCGGTCCTTACGTGACCGCCGCGCCCAATCGCCCGCCACCCAATAATCCGCTGCTCGACAAACCCGACTGGGGTGCGGCCTGGTTGTGGAAAGACGGCGCAATCGCCGATGGCATGGACACGCTGTGCCCCGCCGCTCTGGCGGCGCTCGAAAGCGCCCCGCAGCCGGTCATTCCGGGCCGCGCGCCCTTGGCCCTATTTTCGCGGTTGACTCCCGGCACCCACATCCAGCCGCATCACGGCTTGCTCAACACACGGCTAATCTGTCACCTGCCGCTGGTCGTGCCCGACGATTGCGGGCTACGCGTTGGACCGGAAACGCGCAACTGGACCGAAGGCGAATTGCTGATCTTCGACGACAGTTTCGAACATGAAGCGTGGAACCGCGGCACCAGCGACCGCACCATCCTGCTGTTCGAAATCTGGCGGCCCGACATCGATGCCGACGAGCGCGAGCAGCTGACCCGCATTTTTTCCGCAATCGACAGCTATTCGGGGCAATGAACGGCAATTTGGTCGAGCGATGATACAGGAGGGTCGCTGGTGGAGCCGAGGGGAATCGAACCCCTGACCTCTGCAGTGCGATTGCAGCGCTCTCCCATCTGAGCTACGGCCCCGCGACCGCGGCGTAATAAACGCACCGCATTGCAGTGGCAACGGCTTTTCTGACCACCGCCGTCACCGCCACGCGAAAACAGGGAATGGGGGTTCCGATGAGCAAAGCCTGGCATTTGATCAGCCGTCCGCAAGGGCTGCCGACGATGGACAATTTCGCGCTGCGCGATTTGCCTGACGTGCCGCTCGAACCCGATCAGCTCCGCGTCCGCAACCTGTGGCTGTCGGTCGATCCCTATATGCGCGGGCGGATGAACGACGCCAAAAGCTATGCCGCGAGTTTCCAGATCGACCAGCCGATGACCGGCGGCGCGATCGGCGAAGTGGTGGAAAGCCGGATGGAGGGCTTTGCCCCCGGCGACCTGATCCTGCACATGGGCGGATGGCGCGACGGCGGCGTCGTCGGCCTCGACATGATGCCCAACAAGCTGCCCGCCGATGCGCTGGCGGCGGGGCTGACCCCGCAGACATTCCTGCACAATATGGGTCTGACCGGCGGCACCGCGTGGATCGGTCTGCTCCGCGTCGCCGCGGCCAAGCCCGGCGACACAATTTTTGTCTCGGCAGCGGCGGGCGCTGTTGGCTCTGCTGTTGTCCAGATCGCCAAAGCGCGCGAGATGACCGTCATCGGATCGGCTGGCGGCGCCGAAAAATGTGCGTGGGTCAAGGATCTGGGCGCCGATGCGGTCGTCGACTACAAGGCGGCACCGGTGCTGTCGGGACTGACGCAGGCGCTCGCCGAGCTCGGCAAACCCGGGATCGACGTCTATTTCGACAATGTCGGCGGCGAACATCTCGATGCCGCCTTTGCGACCGCCAATGACTTCGCCCGCTTTGCGATCTGCGGGATGATCGACGTCTATAACGACGGCAAGGCGCAGGAGATGAAATATCTCATCCGCACGATCCCGGCGCGGATCCGCATGGAAGGCTTTATCTACACCGACCAGTTCTTCGACTGCATGGAAGAATTTTACGCCGACATGGGCGGCCTGATCGCCAGCGGCGCGGTGACGATGCGCGAAACCGTGCACGACGGGATAGAGTCGGCGCCCGACGCCTTTCTGGGGCTATTTTCGGGCGCCAATATGGGGAAGATGCTGGTTCGGCTGTAGGCTTGTCGCCGCCGATGACCAGTTGCAGACATTCAGTTTTGCCAATACCAAAAGTAGATGTTCCCCCGCTTTCTCCTCGTTGCCGTCTTGCTTGTCGGAGGGTGCGGCCCAAGTCATGTCGTGCTGACTGAAGGTTCATGCGTATCGCCGAAAATCGGAGATACGGTCGAAGGCTCAGCTATATTGAACTCTTATGCGGGAGTGGGGTGCATCGAGTGCGGATCATATCTCACTCAGACGGGGTGCAAAGGTCGCCTCGGTTTTCGGACCGAAACCCGGGAAGCCTTTCAAGCCTATGATAAAATTACGCAGCGCTTGGCGAGCGAACCATCGATGGGTCCGATACAACGGAAGGTGTTTGTCGTCGGTGAAGTCATACCGAATGGTGCAAATGGGAAACCTTTGCTGAACGCTACCTCGCTAAGGGGTGTCCAGCGCCGTTAGCGGCTTTCAGCCTGACAGCTGCCTCTGTTTAAACGTCTGTTCGCAGCCCAACGCCGACGTCGGCTCCCAAGTTCGTCACCTCAAACAGTCACAAAATTCTCAGCTACCAAAACCGACCGACAGGAAGCCTGGCATCGGACCATTCCAGCCGTCATCGGGGCCATCCTGATCGTCGCGGCGCGGTGCGGGCGCTGGTTTCGAGGTGGCTGCTGCTTTGCGATCATCGCGCGGCTTGGATGCCCTTGCGGGGGCCACTTTGGGCTCGTCGACCGGTTGCGCAGCAACCTGGTCCGGCTTCGCTGCGCCGCGGCCACGTCCGCCCCGCTCCGAACGCGCGCGACGGGGCTTTTCTTCGGCTTCGCTGGGCGCTGCGGGGGCGGTTTCGGCCGCCGTCGCTTCAACGCCATGGACCGGAATCTTGTACCCCGTCAGCTTCTGAATGCTGTCGATCGCCTCGTCATCCGACGGCGTCACCAGCGTGAACGCGCGTCCCTGTGCGCCAGCACGACCGGTACGCCCGATACGGTGGACATAATCGTCGGGGTGCCAGGGCGCGTCGAAGTTGAACACATGGCTGACGCCCTTGACGTCGAGTCCGCGTGCCGCGACGTCCGATGCGACCAAAATGTTGATCGCGCCGTTCTTGAACCGATCGAGTTCCGCGGTGCGGCTCGACTGGTCCATGTCGCCCTGGATCTCACCAGCGCTGTAACCCGACCGCTGGAGCACCTTCGCGAGTTCGCGCACTGTCGTCTTGCGATTGCAAAAGATGATCGCGGTATGGACCTTCTCGGATTCGATCAGGCTGCGCAGCGTGTCGCGCTTGCCGCGTTCCGATGTCTTGACCAGAAACTGCTCGATATTTTCGTTGCGACTGGCCGGACGCGCGACTTCGACTGTCTTGGGGTTCGACAGGAACTTATCAGCGAGCCGCTTGATCGGCGCCGGCATCGTCGCCGAAAACAGCAACGTCTGGCGGTTCGCGGGCAGTTTGGTGCAGATATTCTCGATGTCGGGGATGAAGCCCATGTCGAGCATGCGGTCGGCTTCGTCGATCACCAGCAGGTTGCACCCGGTGAGCAAAATCTTGCCGCGCTCGAACAGGTCCATCAGGCGGCCCGGGGTCGCGATCAGCACGTCGACGCCCTTTTCGAGCGCCTTGACCTGATCGCCCATCTGGACCCCGCCGATCAGCAGCGCCATCGACAGCTTGTGATATTTGCCATATTTTTCGAAGTTTTCGGCGACCTGCGCCGCAAGCTCGCGCGTCGGCGCGAGGATCAGCGACCGCGGCATGCGCGCGCGGGCACGGCCGTGGGCGAGAATGTCGATCATCGGCAGGACGAACGATGCGGTCTTGCCGGTCCCCGTCTGGGCGATGCCGATGATGTCGCGCATCATCAGGACCGAGGGGATGACACCCGCCTGAATCGGCGTCGCTTCGTCATAGCCCGACTCGTCGATGGCGCGTAAAAGTTCGTCGGAAAGGCCGATCTCGGCAAATTTCATAGGATTATCATGTCCGGAAAAAGAGGTGACGCTCAGCCTTCCACGCAGGCGGCGCTGCGCGGGCCTTGGGCAAATAGCGATGAAAAGTCAAGAAATGGCGACGAAACGCGCGATTAATCGCCTAATCGTCGTCGCGCACCGGGACCATCAGCCGGAACTTGTCGATCTCGCACTTGGCACCGGTGCGCGCGTGGATCTGATCGCGATCCTCACAGAGCCGTCCGTCCTTGCTGCCCTCCATGTAGAAGCCGGCGTAGAAATCGAGCGCCCGGCAGCCGCGATTGAGCTGCGCGCGCAGCCGCTGCTTCTGCCGCGTGATGATGTCGATGCTGTCGCGCTGGACCGCCTGCATCCCCATGATATTGCGCATCGCCACGCATTTGGGCGCCTTTTTCTCTTTCCAGACGATCGGAATTTCGGTGGCGCGCCGCGACTGCATTGGCCCGGCGGCAAAATTGTTGAGCTGCGAACGCTGGGCCGGAACCCGGATGATCAGCTGCTGCTCGATCACGACCTGCCAGAAGGACGTGATCTGTTCGGGCGTCGGCGCGGTGAGCGCGACCAGCGTTTCGGGCGCCGCAACCGGCGGCGGCGCGTCGCCAGCTGGCGCAGCCGCCGCAATCCACAGGGCCGCTGCCGTCAGCACAAGCGCGCTGCCGCTCCTTCGGCATCCTGACAGTAATTGCTGCTCACTCGTCGCTCCCGCGCCCAAACCCACTGGACGAAAATCTGATATTCATCCAACGCTCGCTTTAACAGCCATGATTGAACATCAAATGAACTATATTCGCTCGCTCACCGCCGCAAGATCGGAAGGCAACGTATGACCCGGGCGCCATCGCGGGCTTTCCTCGATCGTCTGGCCGCGGCGCTGGGGCCAAAGGGCTATACGACCGACGCCGATACAATGGCGCCGTGGCTGACCGACTGGCGCGGCAAATACACCGGGCGCACCGCGGCGATGCTGTCGCCGGGATCGACCGAAGAAGTCGCCGCGATCGTCCGCCTATGCATCGAGGAGCAGGTGGCGCTGGTGCCCCAGGGCGGCAACAGCGGCATGGTTGGCGGCGCAACCCCCGACGCAGGCGGCGATCAGCTGTTGCTCAGCCTGCGCCGCATGAACCGGGTGCGCAGCATTGACACTGCGGCGCGGATCGCAGTGGCCGAGGCAGGAGTAATCCTTGAAACCTTTCACCATGCCGCGCTGGAACAAGGCCTGCGTTTCCCGCTGACGCTTGGCGGCAAAGGTTCGGCGACGATCGGCGGACTTGTGTCGACCAATGCCGGCGGCACGCAGGTGCTGCGTCATGGCACGATGCGCGCGCTGGTCGCCGGGATCGAGGCGGTGCTGTCCGACGGCAGCATTTTTGACGGGCTTGCGCCGCTCAAAAAGGACAACCGCGGCTATGACCTGCGGCATCTTTTGTGCGGGGCCGAGGGGACGCTGGGCATCATCACCGCTGCCACCCTGCATCTCGTTCCCGCGACGGCGGCGCGGCGCACCGCATGGATCGCGATTGATTCGCCCGACCGCGCGCTGCTGCTGCTCCGCCAGCTTGACGCCAGCATCGGCCGCGAACTCGAAGGGTTCGAGATCATCCCGCACGCCTGCCTCGATGCGGTGTTGCGGCATATCCCGCAGACCCGGGCCCCGATCGCCGCGCCGCATCCCTGGTATGTGCTGGCCGAACTGGCGGGTGAAAGCGATCAGGCGCTCGGCGACGCGCTGGAACGCGAACTCGGCGCTGCCCTCGATGCCGGACTGATCCGCGACGTCGTGATCGCGAAGAACGATCGCGAGAGCGACGATTTCTGGCGCCTGCGCGATTCGATTTCAGAGGCCGAGCGCGCGGAAGGACCCGCGTTGCAGCACGACGTCAGCGTCCCTGTCGACTTGATGCCGACTTTCATCACAGACAATCCGATGCGGCTGGCCGAGGCTTTCCCCGGAACCCGCGCGCTGTCGTTCGGCCATCTGGGCGATGGCAATGTCCATCATCATGTGCAGCCCCCTGTTGGCGTCGACGGTGCGGCGTGGCTCGCAGAGCATGGCGCCGCTGTCAGTCGCCTCGTGTATTTGCACGTCATCGAACTCGGCGGGTCGATCTCGGCCGAACATGGCATCGGGCAGATGAAGCGCGATGTCCTCGCGGAGCTCGATAGCCCGGCGCGACTGGCGGCGCTGCGCGGGATCAAGACCGGTCTCGATCCGGCAGGGATCTTCAATCCCGGCAAGCTGATCGGCTGATCCGCTCCCGCCGCGTCGTATCGCCCCCTTGCGCCACGCGGCACAGGTCAATAAGGCGCGCTGTTATCTTTTGCGTCCCGGCTGGTCGGGACACCCTACCGGAGTTTTATCATGGCCACTGCGCCCGCCCCTGCCAACCTGCCGCTATTCTACAAAGATCTGGCGCCGCTTTCGAGTGTCGATCATGCCGATTTCCATGCGCGTCCGCTGGACAAGGCCGATTTCCTGATCAACCAGCACGCCATTCCGCTGACGTCGGATGAGTTCGTGTCGGCATGCCGCTTTTTCCCGATCGTTTTTTCGGCCGGCGACAACCCCGTGCCGCTGGCGCTGATGGGCCTCAACGAAGGCGTGAACACCTTTGTCGACGACGAGGGCAAGCTGATCAATCCGGTCTATGTTCCCGCCTATGTGCGCCGCTACCCGTTTTTGCTGGCACGGCTGCAACAGGGATCGGAAGAATTGTCGTTGTGCTTTGACCCGACGTCGGGCGCGATCGGCAAGTTTGATGAAGGCGATGCGCTGTTCGAAAATGGCCAGCCCACCCAGCCTGTCGAGGCGATCCTCGAATTCTGCAAGAATTTCGAAGAAGCGGGTCAGCGCACCGGTCTGTTCATGGAAGAACTGAAAAAGGCCGACTTGCTGATGGAAGGCGAAGTCAGCATCCAGCAGGACGGCATCGACAAACCCTATATCTATCGCGGCTTCCAGATGGTCGACGAGAACAAGCTGCGCGAACTGCGCGGCGACGTGCTGCGCAAGCTGATGCAGAACGGCATTCTTGGCCTCATCTTTGCGCACCTGTTCTCGCTGCAGCTGATGCGCGAAGTGTTCGCCGAACAGGTCAAAGCTGGCAAGGTGCCGGAAATGCAGGAAGTCCCGGCGATCTGAGGAGCATAAAACCGATGGCCACCCTGGCAGAAACCACCGGCACCGCCGGTCCGCGTTATACCAAGGTGGCCATCTGGCTCCACTGGCTGATCGGCTTGGCGGTTATCGCCAATATCGGCCTCGCCATGCTGACCGAGGACATGCCGCGCGAAACGCATCGCGCCGCGATGGAGGTTCACAAGGCCTTGGGCATCGCGGTCCTGGCATTGACGGTCGTTCGGATCCTATGGCGCTTTGGTCACAGGCCGCCACCGCTGCCCGCGACAACACCAGTTTGGCAGCGGCCGCTCAGCAAGCTTGTGCATTTTCTCTTCTATGCGCTGCTGATCCTGCTGCCGCTGTCGGGCTGGGTGTGGATGTCGGCCGCCGATCGGCCCATCAACTTTTTCGGGCTGGCGACGATCCCGATGATGGTTGCGCCGAACGAGGGGCTGGCTGACGTGATGCACGACCGGCACGAAATGCTCGGCCTTGCCATGTTGGCGCTGGCGGCGATCCATATCCTCGCGGCGCTGAAGCATCAGTTTGTCGATCGAACGGGGCTGATCGGACGGATGAACCCCTTTTGACGCGGGCGCTGGCCGCGTCAAAAATCGACGGCAATGCCCTTGAGCTCCCAGTCGCCATAGCGCACCGGATTCCGCCCGCCCGGCTGGTCTGTGGCCTTTTCCTCGCGGATCGGCGCCGGGGGTGGTACCGGGCTGGTGGTCCAGTCGGCAGGTGCCTTCACATGCGCCGGACGCTTCGCCGCGCGCGGTGTTCCGCCGATGGTTTCCATTTCGCTGCGTTCGGTCATAACGCCGACTATATAGGATTTTCCATGCCCCACGCCAGCCTCGCCGAACATCGTCATGGTTGATCGCCCGCGGCGCCCCAAGCAACGCGGGCAGAACGAACCCGATCCGGCGGGGACCGCGCCGCGCCGCGCTGCGCTGCGCCTGGTTGATGCCGTCCTGCGCCGCGGCGATCCGCTCGACATCGCGATGCACGCTGCGGCGCAGGGGCTGACCGGCGCCGACCGCGCCTTTGCGGTGGCGATCGCGTCCGAAACCTTGCGCTGGATGGTCGACATCGACGCCCTGATCGACAGCGCGACGGCGCAGATCCTGCCCGACGATGTCAAATCGCGCACCGTGCTACGGATCGCGCTCGCTCAGCTGCTCGTCCTCAAAAGCCCTGCCCACGCGGTGGTGGCGACCGCGCTGCCGCTCGTTGCGGGCGGACCGCGGCGGCTGGTTCACGCGATCCTGTCGCGCGCACAGCAAGACGAATGGCGGCTGCCCGACCGCGCCACCCTGCCCCTGCCCACCGCCGAACGATGGGCCGAACAATGGAGCTTGGCGACAGTCGAAGCCGCCGAAGCGGGCTGGAGTGTGCCGCCGCCGATCGACCTCAGCTTCGCCGCCGAACCCGGCGCAGAGGAATGGCCCGATGCGATATCGCTCGCGCCGCGCCATCGCCGCCTGCCGCGCAGGCAAGCGGTCGAGGCGATGCCGGGTTACAGCGAAGGCGGCTGGTGGATTCAGGATCTGGCGGCGAGCCTGCCGGCACGGCTGCTCGGGCCGGGTGAAGGGCGCAGCGTGCTCGATCTGTGCGCCGCGCCAGGCGGCAAGACGATGCAGCTCGCGGCCGCGGACTGGAAGGTCGTCGCGGTCGACTCCAGCGCCAAACGCCTCGAACGGCTCAGCGCCAATATGGCGCGCACCGGGCTGGCCGCCGACATCGTGCAGGCCGACATCCGGTCATGGGCACCCGCCGCGCCTGTCGATGCGGTGCTGCTCGACGCGCCCTGTTCGGCCACCGGCATCTTCCGCCGTCACCCCGACGTGCTGCACCGGATCGAGCCGCGCCAGATCGACGAGATGGCGGTGCTGCAAACCGAATTGCTCGCCCGCGCCGCGCGCTGGGTCAAACCCGGCGGCACCCTGATCTATGCCACCTGTTCGCTCGAGCGTGCCGAGGGTGAAGATCAGGTCGCGACCCTCCTCGAGAATCATGCCTCATGGCGCGTCGATCCGGTGCGCGCGGACGAACTGCCCGACGCCATTGCGCCCGATGCGAACGGTTTTGTCCGCACCCTGCCCGGCGTCCTGAGCGACGCTGGCGGCCTCGACGGCTTCTTCGTCGCGCGGCTGCGGGCGCCAGCGGGCTAAAGCCCCGCCAGCGCCCGCCACCGTCAGAACACCGCCTTCGGCGCGTCTTCCTTCATCATCGCCGCGCGCACCATCGGGATCGGCGGCCCGCCGTAGGACAGGAACTCGTCGTGGAAGGCTTTCCACTTCGTCCGATCGCCCTTCGTCCAGTCCTCGCGCAGCTTGCGGATCATCAGCTTGCCCATGGTATAATTCAGGTAGAGCGGATCATAGGTGCCGCGCGCCGCCTGTTGCCGCGCATTGCCCTCGTCCTGATAGCATTGTTCCTTGAACAGTTTCTCGGAGTCGGCGACGGTCATCCCCTTGGTGTGCAGCCCGATCGCCGACAGATAGCGGCAGTTGCGCAGCAGCGCGTTCGACAGCTGGCCGATGTGGGTTTCGGGATCGCCCTCGCCCAGTCCAGCGTCCCACATCATCTCTTCGGTGTAATGCGCCCAGCCCTCGGCAAAGGCATAGCCGACGAACAGCTTGCCAAAGATGCTCTCCGCCCGGTTCGAATGAAGGAAATTGAGGAAATGCCCCGGCCACACCTCGTGGACCGAGGTGAACATCAGATCCTTGCGCCCCGGTACAAAATCGGCCTGCGTCTGCTTGTCCCACGTCGGGTCGGGCGGCGAGATATAATAGACTGACGGCAGGCCTTTTTCATACGGGCCGGGGATGTCGATATAGGCGCTGTTCTGCCGGTTGTACGGCGGCGATTCCTCGACCTGTGCCTGTTCGGTACCGGGGATCGTGACCAGATCCTTTTCGATCAGGAAGGCGCGCAGCGTCGGCAACTGGCGCCTCGCCTCGGCGACCGGGCCGTCGGCGGGCTTGTCGGCGTTCATCTTTTTCATGCAATCGCCGATCGTCATCCCCGCGGCATAGGTCGCGCACGCGGCTTTCAGCGCGTCCTGATTGCGCTTGAGGTCGGCCTGGCCGATGCGCTCCAGCTCGTCGAGCGTGGTGTCGACCCCCTCGTTGGTCAGGATCATCTTGGCAAATTTGTTCGCGCCCAGCGCATAGCCATCGGCGGTTCCCGGCTGCGACCCAACATATTTTGCCAGATCGGTCATCGCCGCTCCTGCTTTCACCGCCGCTTCGTCGAACTGCTTCTGCAGTGCCTCGTCCTTGACCTCGGCGAACGCCGCCTTGGCATCGCCGGTGTAATAATCGGCAAAGCCGCCGAACCCGGCGGTGCCATATTTGACGAAGGTCGCCGGCAGCGGAAGTTTCAGATTGGCCTTGATCTGCGCGGCGGCGGCGGGGACTTTTTCGGCATAGGCGATAAACGCCTTCATCCGCGTCGTCGCGTCGGCGTAGGGCCGCGCGATATAGACATTGGGATCAAGCGCCCCGGTGTAATAGGACGGGTTTTTCTGCGCAAAGTCGGTATCGCGCAGGAAGAACAGCTGCCCCTGCGCGACATGCACCAGATAATCGCGCTCGAACTTTTCGGCCGCGGTCATCTCGCCATCAAAGGCTTTCGCATCGGCAATCGCCTTTTCGAGGTAAGCCGCCTGTTTCTCGATCCCTGCGGGCGACCAGTCGGGCAATTGCCCGTCAAATTCATGTTTGCCCTGATAGACCGCAAAAGTCGGGTTGAGCGGGAAATAGCCGGCGAGAAACTGGTCGCGAAACTCGGTCCAGCTTGCCGCGCTCGCGGCGGTGGCCGTGGACTTGTTATCCGATGCGTTGCAGGCGGTCAGCACCAGCAGCGTCGCGGCCATGGCGGCGCCGCCAAAGCGGGCAAATTTGCGTGTCATTCGGCTATCTCCCTGGATTTCCATGACCCGGCTTCTGCCACCCGTCCTGACCGATGACATCCGTTAATCGACGAACGGCGCCAGCAACGCCACTGGACAGCGGCAAAAAGCCGTTTAGGGCAAGGGACGATGGCGACAATCCCTCCCGCAGACGGCGACGAACCGGTGATGCCGGTTCAGGCCGCCCCCGCTCCCTCGCCGCTCAGTTTTCCCGATTACCGCTATTACTGGCTGGCGCGCTTCACCGCGGTGATGGCGACGATGGCGATGGTCGTGGTCATCGGGTATCAGCTCTATGACACCGCGCGCACCGACTATGGCATGTCGATCCGCGAGGCGTCGTTCCAGCTCGGCCTGCTCGGCCTTGTCCAGTTTGTCCCGCTGGCGATCCTGACCCCGGTGGCTGGGTGGGTTGCCGATCGCTTCGAACGGCGCCGGGTCGCGATCTTTGCCAATATGATCGACCTGGCCATCGCGGTCCTGCTCGGCTGGTTCACCTGGACCGACGCGCTGACGCTGCCATTGCTGTTCGGCCTTGCCGCCATGCACGGCGTTGCCCGGGTGTTTGTCGGCCCGGCGATGAGCGCGATAGCACCGAATATCGTCCCGCCCGCCGTTCTGCCCCGCGCGATCGCGATGAGCAGCATCGCCTGGCAGTCGGCGTCGGTCGTTGGTCCTGCCGCCGGCGGGCTGATCTATGCAGCGCACCCCGCGTCGGTCTATGTCTTCGCGGCGATCCTGCTCGCGGTCTCGGCGTTCACGATCAGCCGCGTCCGCCCGGTGCTGCCGCCGCCGACCGAGGTGCGCCGTCACCCCCTGCGCGAAATGGCCGACGGGCTGCAATTCACCTGGCGCGAACGCTTCCTGCTCGGGACGATCACGCTCGACCTGTTTGCGGTAATCCTGTCGGGCGCAACCGCGCTGCTGCCTGTTTACGCGCGCGACATCTTGCAGACGGGTTCGGAAGGCCTCGGCTTTCTGCGTGCCGCCCCGGCGGTCGGCGCGGCGGTCGTCGCGCTCGGGCTTGCCTTCCGCCCGATCGAACGCAACGTCGGGGTCAAGATGCTGTGGGCGGTCGCAGTGTTCGCCGCGGGCACGGTGGCCTTTGGCCTGTCGACCAATTTCCTCCTTTCGCTCGGCTTGCTCGTCATCATGGGCGCGGCGGATATGTTCTCGGTCTTTGTGCGCGGTACGCTGATTCAGCTCAACACCCCCGACCATATGCGCGGCCGCGTCAGCGCGGTGTCGGGGCTCGCGATTTCGGCCTCGAACGAGCTCGGCGAAATGCGCGCCGGTTCGATGGCGGCGGTTTTCGGGCCGATTCCCGCCGTCGTCTTCGGCGGGGTTGCGGCGATTGGCGTCACCGCACTCTGGGCGTGGCTGTTTCCCGAATTGCGGCGGGCCAGGACGTTCGAGCCGCAATTCAAACAGCAGCCAGACTAGCCCAAACCATTCACCGCATTTGCCCTTCAATCCGTCTATTGCCTATTGTCAATTTAATTGATTGAGTTATCTGTTTCTCACCCGTCACCGCGGTTCCCTTCTCTCCTTTCGCCGGAGTGACCGCTATGCATGACCTGACTATCCATCATAAAATCCTGACCATCCCGGGCCTCAACAACAGCGGGCCGACCCATTGGCAAAGCCTGTGGGAACGCCGCTTCGCCCATTGCGAGCGCGTCGATCTTGGCCAATGGGACGATCCCGACAAAGACGCGTGGGTCGACCGGATCGCCGCGGCGATCGACGCCGAGCACGACCCCGTACTGGTCGTCGCGCACAGCCTCGGCTGCCACGCTTTTGCGCACTGGTTCGCCAGCGCCAGCAGCGTCGCCTGCGACCGGATCGCCGGTGCCCTGCTCGTCGCACCGCCCGATCTGACCCAGCTGCGCGGCAAGCATCGCATCGCCGGCTTTACCGATTCGCCCGCCTTTTCGTCGCAGACGCCGATGATCGTCGTCGCCAGCGATGACGATCCCTATGCCAAGACCGCGCATGTCTGGCGCCTGTCGCGGCACTGGGACGCGCGTTTCGTCAACGCCGGGCCCTTTGGCCATATCAACGCCGACTCGCGGATCGGGGACTGGCCTTATGGACAGTATCTGCTCGCCTCGTTACAACCCGTGACCACGCCGGCGCTGGCGGACGAGGCACGCTGGCTCCGCGCCGGCGACTGGCCAAATCGCGTCCGCCGCGACCCGCGGTTCGAATTCAACGAAAGAGCGCACCGATCATGAAAGCCAATTCGATCCTCGATACCATCGGCAACACGCCGCACATCCGCATGGGCAAGCTGTTTCCCGACGCCGAAGTCTGGGTAAAGTCGGAACGCAGCAACCCCGGCGGGTCGATCAAGGATCGTATTGGCCTCGCCATGATCGAAGCCGCAGAAAAGGACGGCAGCCTCCAGCCAGGCGGCACCATCGTCGAGCCGACGTCGGGGAATACCGGCATCGGCCTGGCGATGGCCGCCGCGGTCAAGGGGTACAAACTCGTCCTCGTCATGCCCGAAAGCATGTCGATCGAGCGACGCCGCCTGATGCTCGCTTACGGCGCGACCTTTGACCTGACGCCGCGCGAAAAGGGCATGAAGGGCGCGATCGAGCGCGCGATCGAGCTGGTCGAAACCACCCCCGGCGCGTGGATGCCGCAGCAGTTCGAAAATGAAGCCAATATCGACGTCCATGTCCGCACCACCGGCCCCGAAATCCTCGCCGATTTCAAGGATACCCCGATCGACGCGCTGATCACCGGGGTTGGCACCGGCGGTCACATCACTGGCACCGCGCAGTTCCTGAAACAGCATTGGCCGAACCTCAAGGTGTTCGCGGTCGAGCCCGAAGCCTCGCCGGTGATCTCGGGCGGCCAGCCCGCGCCGCACCCTATTCAGGGCATCGGGGCCGGCTTCATCCCACGCAACCTGCACACCGACCTGCTCGACGGGGTGATCAAGGTCGATGCCGCCGATGCCAAGAATTACGCGCGCCGCGCCGCGACCGAGGAAGGCATGCTGGTCGGCATCTCGTCGGGCGCGACGCTTGCCGCCATCGCGCAGAAACTGGCCGAGCTACCCCCGGGCAGCCGGGTGCTCGGTTTCAACTATGACACGGGCGAGCGTTACCTGTCGGTCCCCGATTTCCTGCCGGAGATCTGAGGCCGGACCATGCGCCCCGACGGCGATCAATTGGCGTTGCCTGACGGGCGCGATTGGACCGGCTGGCTGTTTGCGCTTTTGGCCGCGGTCGCCATTGGGCTCGTGCTCCATGCCAGTGATAGCGGCGCCGATCGCGCTCTGGCCGCACGCCCACACCCGGTCGCGCCGCCTGCAGACGTCGTACCCGAAGTGCTGCCGATGGAGTTCGCACCGGTTGCCGAAGATGACGCCCGCGCCGCCAATGCGGGGATCGCACTGATCACCAAGGGCTTCGTCGCCGCACGCCCCTTCATCTATGCCGGAAATGGCGATGCAAAGCTGCGCGCCCGCGACTGCCTCGCCGCCGCGATGATCTACGAAGCGGGCGACGACGCCAAGGGCCAGCAGGCGGTCGGCCAGGTCATCATCAACCGCGCCCGCCATCCGGCCTTCCCCAAATCGATCTGCGGCGTGGTCTTTCAGGGATCCGAGCGCACCACCGGCTGCCAGTTCACCTTCACTTGCGATGGCGCGCTCAATCGCCGCTATTCGGACGCGGCGTGGACCCGAGCGCGGGACATCGCGGACATGATGCTGTCCGGCGGTACCTATCCGCCCGTCGGGCTCGCGACCCATTACCACACCGACTGGGTCCGCCCCTATTGGAGCGACAGCCTCGAAAAGATCGCGATCGTCGATACTCATCTGTTCTTCCGCTGGCCCGGCTATTGGGGATCACCGGGCGCGTTCCGCGGTGCCGTATCCGGGGGTGACGGGCCGATCGCAAAACTCGCCGCCATCTCGCCGCTGCACGCCATGGCGCTGGGCCTGCCGACCGAGCTGGCGACCGGCGTCGATGCCAATGCCGCGGTCGGCGAAGCGCGCGTCGTCGTCGGCGCGGGTGAAGCGACAGGCCGCGACACCATCTACACCCAGCTCGACCGCCGCGCCGCGCCCGAGAGTTTCGTCACCACCGCGCTGCGGCTGTGCGGCGACAAACCCTATTGCAAGTTCATGGGCTGGACCAACCCGATGCTGAAACCCGACAGCGACGCGATGAGCGACACCCAGCGCGCCGCGATGACCTTTTCCTATCTGCGCGATGACAAGGCCGGGTTCGAAAAGGCGCTGTGGAATTGCAGCGAGTACAAGCGCGACGATGTGCGGCAGTGTATGAAGCGCTAGGCTGACCCGCCTACAAATTGGGTAGCCACAGGAACAGCCACGCCATCCCGATCCCCGCACCCATCAGCGTCGAGCAGATGAACAGCGTTGCGGCGACCGACCAACGGACCGCCGGGGTCTTGCTGCGCTGCGCCCAGCGGTACAATTCGAACAGCATGATCGGGACGATGAACTGGGCATAGTTGAGCCCGACCCCGGCTGGCCCGCCCAGATCCTCGCCCAGCCCGTCGGGGCCGAACAACAGCACCCACAGCATGATGAACACGCGCAGGAACCAGACCCCGCTCACCGCCAGGAACAGCCGGATCGCCCACGGCTGGTGCCGCGCAAAATCGCGCGCCATGGCAAAACGGGTAGCAAACCAGGCGCAGACCAGAATGACGACGCCATTGATCGACGTCGCATAGCCCGACCCGATCTCACCCCGACCCCATGCAACATAAAGGCCGCCGACGCTCATCACCACGGCGGAGAGCATGTACAGCCGCCCGTTCCAGCGGTGGAATCGCGGGTATTTCATGCGCACCCTCGGGATGAGCTGGAGCAGGCCGCCAAAGGTGATCAGCGCCCCGAACAGTAGATGGAAAAACAACACGGCATTGCCCGGTCCGTCGCCCGGAATCATGCCATCGGGCAGGACGTCATTGGCGGCGCGCCAATCGCCGGTCACGCTGGCGCGGCCATAGAAGATCAAAATATAGAGGGTGAACAGGCTTTGCCCGATAAAGGTCAGGACGAACCAGTAAATTGCCGCCGCCGAAAGTGGTCGCTGTCGAATGGTCTGAAACATGATGGCGTGCTGTCCCGCTGTTTTTCCAGGCGGGGCCGCCAGCAAGAGAATTATCGGCCGCCCCGCAGGCAGCTGTGCTAGGTGAGTAACACACGGCGCACCATGACCGCGCATCCCAAAATATTGACCTCAGGTTGCATGAGACGACGGCTTCAGCCGTCGGCGCCGCCGTCGCGCGTCGTCACGCCCTTCAATGTCGCGCGCGGCGACGTGCCCGTCCACCGCTTGAACGCGCGCGTGAACGCGCTCGGCGCCGAATAGCCGAGCAGATAGGCGACTTCGTTGACCGACACCTTCCGCTCCTGAAAATAGCTCAGCGCCAGTCGGTGCCGCAAATTGTCGAGCAGCTTTTCATAGCTGGTATTTTCGGCCTTCAACCGCCGGAAAATCGTCTGACGGCTGAAGCCCAGCTCATTCGCGACCGTCGCCAGATCAATCGCGCCAGTGTGGAGGCGCGGCATGATCACCGCCTCGATCCGGTGCGCGAAGTCGTCGCTGCCCTGCAAATCCTTCAGCAACCGGTCGGCATGCGCGCTCAGGATGCCGAAGGTGAAGCGCGGCTGTTTCGCGACCCGATAGGTCAGCCACCGTTCGTCGAGCCGCATCGCGTTGCGACCCGCCGCAAACTTCACCGGCGCCTGAAAGACCGCTTCATACTCACGGGCATAGCGCGGCGCCGAATGGCTGACATGAACCTCAAGCACGAAAGGCGTATCGCCGAACACGCGCGTCCCGCACACCATGCGCGCGAAGGACATTTCGGTCAGTTCGATAAAGTCATTCGGGTCGGCGCGATGGTCGGTCAGCCAAAGCCCTTCCCCGTCGCGCTCCAGCGTGAACCGGTTCGGACCGTTCGATGCAACGTCGGTGATCAGGCGCGTGTAGCGATTGATCTGGCCAAAGGCGTCGATCATCGTTTCCGATGCGTGGGTGATCAGCCCCAGCACCGAAATTTCCGACACGTCGATCGCTTCGGCATAATGCAGCGCAAACGCCGGATCGTTCGTGAGCCTCGCGCCCGTCTCGATCAGGCGCCGATACGCCGGCAACGACAGGCGCGCGTCGAAATTGCCCAGCATGCCCTCGGTAATGCCCGCAGCCGCCAGCAAAAGTTCGCGATCGACGCCTTGCCGGACCGCAAAATTCGCCATGCCGCGGGCGTCGCCCACCGCGGCCGTCAGTCGTACCATATGCGCCTCGCCGAAAGCTCGTCAGGGTCGGATCAGATATTTCTCTCCGGTCCGCTTGGCGTTGTAGGCATTGGCGACGTCGAGCGATAGCGCTTCGGTGAGCGAGATTTCATGGCTGTAGTGGCTCTTGAACGTCGTCGTCAGCTCGTCGACGACGCGCTTCCGCAGCCGCAGATTGGTTTCCATTCCCGCCTTCTGCAGGAAGGGCGTCAGCAGGAAGCCCGACAAGGACCAAGTCAGCCCGAACGCACGGTTGAGCACCGTCGGCCCCAGGTCGAGCGCGCCATAAATATAGACCTGCTTGAACGTGTCCGAACCATAACGGCTGTACGTCGTCATCCGCTTCACCGCGGCGACTTCCATCGCCGACAGGATCTGGCCCGACAGCTTGCCGCCGCCGATCGCGTCGAAGCCGATCGTCGCGCCCGTTGCGACGATTGCAGCGACCAGCTGGTCGATGAAATCGTCGGCGCTGCTGTTGACGATGTGCGTCGCACCAATGCCTTTCAGGATTTCGACCTGCGCATCGCTGCGCACGATGTTGACGAGCGGAATGCCATCCTTGGCGCAAATCTTGACGAGCATCTGGCCCAGGTTCGACGCCGCAGCGGTGTGGACGATCGCGCTATGCCCCTCGGCCTTCATCGTTTCGGTGAAGGCAAGGCTGGTCAGCGGATTGACGAAGCACGACGCGCCGTCTTTCGGATCGGTACCGTCGGGCAAGACCATGCACATCTGCGCGGGCAGGCAGCGATATTCGGCATAGATTTCGCCCCCGATCAGCGCGACGGTCTTGCCGAGCAGCGCCTGCGCCTCGGGCGAATCGCCCGCCGCGACGACGGTACCACAGCCTTCGTTGCCGATTGCCAAAGCTTCACCGATACGGCCGCCCATCGCGCGCATGCCGGCGGGGGGAATATCGGCAGTGATCACCGGCAGTCCGTCGCGGGTCGACGCGCGCGCGGTCGACATGTCGGCACCGCCGAACAACAAGCCCAGATCCGACGGATTGATCGGCGTGGCGAGGATCTTGACCAGCACCTCGTGCGACTTGGGCGTCGGCATCGGACGCCGTTCGAGCGAAACTTCGAGCTCGCCCTCGGGTTTCACGAGGGTCAGCATGGTCAGGTTGGTGTCAGGCAGGTCGGTCATTGCGCGTCTCCCGTCGCTTTTCGGTTTCTCGATGCAACGGATTAGGGGGTGACGAAGCGGCTGGCAACTACGAACCTTCCCCCTAGATGGGGGAAGGATACGCAGCCTTATCGCGAAGCGATTAGGCGAAGTTGGATGGGGGTGACGGTGCGTCATGGCACCGTCACCTCAGGCCGAGAGCGCACCCCCACCGCTGCGGCCAGCAAGCTGGCAAGTCTCGCTGCCTCCCCCATCAAGGGGGAGGTATTCAATCCGGTGAATATTCCGCAGCCAACCGCAACGCGTCCGCCGCTAACTCCCGTCGGCAAATCAGCAAATCGGGCAAATAAGTATCCGCCGCATTATACCGGATCGCCGATCCATCGACGCGGCTGACATGCAGCCCCGCCGCCTGCGCCACCGCGACGGGCGCGCAATTGTCCCATTCATACTGACCGCCGGTGTGCAGATAGATGTCGGCCTCGCCGCGCACCACCGCCATCGCCTTGGCCCCCGCCGATCCCATCGCGAGCAGCTCGGCGCCGATCCGTTCGGCCACAAAAACGGCCTCGGCCGCGGGGCGTGTGCGGCTGACCAGCATTTTCAGGGGCTTGTTCGCGGGCTGCAGCGGCATCGGCGCACCCGATGTCAGCGTGATCCCCAGCCCCGGCAGCGCGACCGCGCCAACGGTCGCAACGCCATCGACCGCAAGCGCGACATGCACCGCCCAATCGTCGCGCCCCTCGCCATATTCGCGCGTGCCGTCGAGCGGATCGATGATCCACACCCGGTTGTACGCCAGCCGCGCGGCGCTGTCCTTTTCCTCTTCGGACAGGATCGCATCATCGGGGCGCGCTGCGCGCAATTCGCGGCACAGCATCGTGTTGGCGGCTTCGTCGCCCGCCTGCCCCAGCGCCTTGCCCTCGAGCCCCTCGGCCCGCAGCGCCAGCAGGATCACGCCCGCCGCCGTGGCGAGCCGTTCGGCCAGTTGCTCGTCGGTTTCCACCATGTCAGCCAAGCAGCCGGTCGATGATCAGGTCAGCCGCTTCCTCGGGCGACATCGCGGTGGTGTCGATGCGAATCTCGGGAGCCTCGGGCGCCTCATACGGGCTGTCGATGCCGGTGAAATTCTTGAGCTGCCCGGCGCGGGCCTTTTTATACAGGCCTTTCACATCGCGGCGCTCGGCTTCGGCCAGCGGCGTATCGATAAATACCTCGATAAACTCGCCCTCGGGCAACATCGACCGCACCATGTCACGTTCGACGCGGAACGGCGAGATGAACGCCGTGATGACGATCAACCCGGCGTCGGTCATCAGCTTCGCCACCTCGCCAACGCGGCGAATATTTTCGATCCGGTCGGCCTCGGTAAAGCCGAGGTCGCGGTTCAGCCCGTGGCGGACGTTGTCGCCGTCGAGCAGGAAGCTGTGCCGGTTCATCCGGTGCAGCTTCTTTTCGACCAGATTGGCGATCGTCGATTTGCCCGATCCCGACAGACCGGTGAACCACAGCAGCGCGGGGCGCTGGTTCTTCAGGTTGGCGCGCATGTCGCGATCGACATCGCTCGCTTGCCAATGGACATTCTGCGCGCGGCGCAGGCTGAAATGCAGCATCCCCGCCGCGACGGTCGCGTTGGTCAGCTTGTCGATCAGGATGAAGCCGCCCAGCGTGCGATTGTCGGCATAGGCCTCGAACACGATCGGCTTGTCGGTCGACAGCTCGACCACCCCGATGCCGTTGAGTTCGAGCGTCTTGGCCGCCAGATGGTCGAGCGTATTGACGTTGATCTCATATTTCGGTTGCTGAATCGTCGCCGACACCGTCTGCGTCGCGAGCTTCAGCCAATAGGCGCGACCCGCAATCATCGCCTCATCGGCCATCCACACCAGCGTCGCCTCGAACTGGTCGGCCGCCTCGGGCGGCGCGTCGGCAGCCGCGATCACATCACCGCGCGAGCAGTCGACCTCGTCGGAAAGTGTCAGCGTCACCGACTGGCCGGCGACGGCTTCGTCAAGGTCGCCATCCAGCGTAACAATGCGGTCAACCGTCGTCGTTTTGCCGCTCGGCAGGATGCGCACCGCGTCACCCGGCCTGACCGACCCGCCCGCAATTTGCCCCGAAAAGCCCCTGAAATCAAGGTTCGGGCGATTAACCCATTGAACAGGAAGGCGAAAATCGGAATTTATGTCACGCTGCGCGGCAACTTCGACACCTTCCAGATGCTCGATCAGCGCCGGTCCCTTGAACCACGGCATATTGTCCGACAGCGCGGTGATATTGTCGCCCTTGAACCCCGAAATCGGGATCGCGGTGAAATGGGTGATGCCGATCTCGCTGGCAAAGGCACGATAGCTCAGCAGAATGCGCTCGAACACGGTCTTGTCATAACCGACAAGGTCCATCTTGTTCACCGCCAGCACGATATGCTTGATGCCGATCAGGTGCGCGAGGAAGCTGTGGCGGCGGGTCTGGGTGAGCACCCCCTTGCGCGCGTCGATCAGGATAACCGCAAGGTCGGCGGTCGAGGCGCCGGTAACCATGTTGCGCGTATATTGCTCGTGCCCCGGCGTGTCGGCGACGATGAACTTGCGCTTCTCGGTGGTGAAAAAGCGATAGGCGACGTCGATCGTAATCCCCTGCTCGCGCTCGGCGGCAAGGCCGTCGACGAGCAAGGCGAAGTCGATCTCCTGCCCCTGCGTGCCGACGCGCTTGCTGTCGGCTTCGAGCGCGGCAAGCTGATCCTCAAAGATCATCTTGCTGTCGTAGAGCAGGCGCCCGATCAGCGTCGATTTGCCGTCGTCGACCGACCCGCAGGTGATGAAACGCAGCAGCGATTTCTGCTGATGCTGTGCCAGATAAGCGTCGATATCCTCGGCGATGAGCGCGTCGGTGATGTAAACAGGGTCGGTCATCAGAAATACCCCTCCTGCTTCTTCTTCTCCATGCTGGCGTCGCCGCCATCCTTGTCGATGATCCGCCCCTGCCGTTCGCTGGTGGTCGTCAGCAGCATTTCCTGAATGACCTCGGACAGCGTCTTCGCCTCGCTCTCGACCGCGCCTGTGAGCGGGTAACAACCGAGGGTACGGAAACGCACCGAGCGCTCAACCGGTGTCTCGCCGGGCAGCAATGGGAAGCGGTCGTCGTCAACCATCAGCAGCAAGCCGTCACGCTCGACCGTCGGACGCGGCGCGGCGAAATAGAGCGGGACGATCGGGATATTTTCGCGCGCAATATATTGCCAGATATCGAGCTCGGTCCAGTTCGAGATCGGGAACACGCGGATGCTCTCGCCCTTCGCCTTCCTGGCATTGTAGAGGTTCCACAGCTCGGGCCGCTGCTTCTTCGGATCCCAGCCGTGGGTCGCGGTGCGGAACGAAAAGATGCGCTCCTTGGCGCGGCTCTTTTCCTCGTCGCGGCGGGCGCCGCCAAAGGCGACGTCGAAGCCGTGGAGATCAAGCGCCTGCTTCAGTCCCTCGGTCTTCCACATGTCAGTATGCAGCGGGCCATGGTCGAACGGGTTGATCCCGCGCTCCTTGGCTTCGGGGTTTTGATAGACGATGAGCTCCATCCCGCTTTCAGCGGCCATGCGGTCGCGCAGCTCGTACATCGCCCGGAACTTCCATGTCGTATCGACATGCAGCAGCGGGAACGGCGGCGACGACGGATAGAAGGCCTTGCGCGCGAGGTGCAGCATCACCGCGCTGTCCTTGCCGACGCTATATAGCATCACCGGATTGACCGCGTCGGCCATCACTTCGCGCATGATATGGATGCTCTCGGCCTCGAGCCGGTCGAGATGCGTCAATTCCAACGACCTTGTCTGTAGATCAGACGACAACAAAATACGCCTCCTCACACTTCCGCCGAGATGCAACGGAATAGGGTATTACCAATCCACCTATACGTCCAAATGGACGAGCTAATGGGCGCCGCCGTAACGCCGCGCGGCGTGAGCAGGCAAACGTTATGGGCTTTCGACGCTGCAAGCCAGACTTGGGGAGCACGGTCATGCAGCGGCGTCGACCTTTACCCGTCGCCATTCGCTGGCCGCTGCGCCGATCGTTTCGATGGCGTGCGTCAGGCGCGGCTCGACCTCTGCCAGCGCACGCCACGCCGGATCGACGATCAACCCCAGTTCGCGTCGGAAATCATAGCCCGCGACCTTCAGCGGAACGATGCCGTCGATAGCCAGCGACACGGGCGCGGTCGTGATGCCAATCCCGGCGGCGACCATGCGAAGACAGCGCTCGTCGCTCTCGCTGCGCAAGGCAAAGCGCGGGCGAACGCCGTGGCGCGTGAAGAAGCGGCTCGTCGCATCGAGGAACTCGCATGAGCGGCGCGCGATCATCGTTTCGGCGGCGAGATCCTGAGTGTCGACCTCAATGCGCCCGGCGAGTGGATGGTCGGAAGCGATGAACATCGCGAGCGGCTCTTCATAAAGCGGCAAGATATGGTCGCCGCGCTCGCCCGGACGGAGCGGCGCCAATGCCATGTTGATGCGTCCGCTGCCGAGCGCGGCGCGCAGTTCAGAATCACTGTTTTCGACAAGCTCGATAGCGAAGCTGGGCCGCAGCGCTGCGACGATTGCCTGCAAAAACTCCCCTGGCGCCGACCGGATCACCCCCAGCTTGAGTTCGGCCTGTTGCCGGTCGCCGTCGCGCCCGAAATCGTCGGCGACGCGAAATCCGCGCTCCAGATCGCGCGCGATTGGCAGGAAACGCCCGCCCGCTTCAGTAAGGCGGATCTGGCGGCGGTTGCGGATGAACAGCGGTGTGCCGACCAGCTTTTCCAGCTCGGCGATCCCGCTCGACAGCGCCGGCTGCGTCACCCGGATCCGCGCCGCCGCTTGGGTAAAACTGCCCGCATCGACGACGGCGAGAAACTGGCGGACATGGGCGCGCTTAATCATAGATTTTTCTTATGCCAAATCCCCTATCGTTTCAATTTCCATATGATCAATTTTTGGGGCAGTATCGCGCCTAGTCCAGCCCTCGATCGATAGGCCCATCCATGCGCGCAACCCCCGACTTCGATTTCGCGCTCGGCGAAACCGCCGACATGATCCGCGACACCACCGCCCGCTTCGCCGACGAACAGATCGCGCCGCTCGCTGCAAAAGCCGACGCCGACGACTGGTTCCCGCGCGACGAGCTATGGACGCAGATGGGCGATCTGGGCCTCCACGGCATTACTGTTGAGGAAGAGTTTGGCGGCCTCGGCCTCGGCTATCTCGAGCATGTCATCGCGGTCGAAGAAGTGAGCCGCGCGAGCGGCGCTATCGGCCTGTCCTACGGCGCGCATTCGAACCTGTGCGTCAACCAGATCCGCCGCTGGGGCAATGCCGACCAGAAAGCAAAATATCTGCCCAAGCTGATCAGCGGCGACCATGTCGGCAGCCTCGCCATGTCCGAAGCGGGCGCGGGCAGCGACGTTGTGTCGATGAAGCTGAAGGCCGAGCGCAAGGGCAGCGGCTACGTCCTCAACGGCACCAAATTCTGGATCACCAACGCGACGCACGCCGACACGCTGGTCGTCTATGCCAAAACCAGCCCCGAGGCCGGATCGCGCGGTATCACCGCTTTCCTGATCGAAAAGGACATGCCGGGGTTCAGCATCGGGCAAAAGATCGACAAGGTCGGGATGCGCGGCTCGCCGACCGCCGAACTCGTCTTCAACGATTGTGAAGTCTCCGAAGAACAGGTCATGGGGCCGGAAAATGGCGGCGTCGGCGTGCTGATGTCGGGGCTCGATTATGAACGCGTCGTGCTCGCCGGGCTCCAGCTCGGTATCATGCAGGCATGCCTCGATACCGTCATCCCCTATGTCCGCGATCGCAAGCAGTTTGGCAAGCCGATCGGGTCGTTCCAGCTGATGCAGGCAAAGGTCGCGGACATGTATGTCGCTCTCCAATCGGCGCGCTCCTATGTCTATAACGTCGCCAAGGCGTGCGACGCCGGGCAGACGACGCGCTTCGATGCTGCGGGCTGTATTTTGCTGGCGAGCGAAAGCGCGGTGAAGGTGGCGGGCGAAGCAATCCAGGCGCTCGGCGGCGCTGGCTATACCAAAGACTGGCCCGTCGAACGCTATTGGCGCGATGCCAAGCTGCTCGACATCGGCGCGGGGACCAACGAGATCCGCCGCATGCTGATCGGCCGCGAACTGATCGGCGCCGGCGCGTGATCTGGCTCTGGCTGTCGGCGGCCTTTATGGCGACGACGGCCCTGGTGCATGGCGCGCTCGGCGAGAAACGATTGATCCAGCCGCTGCTCGCGCTCGATCAGGGGATCATGGCGGTCGATCTGGCGCGCAAGGTGTTTCGCTTTGCCTGGCACGCGATGTCGGTGTTGATGTTGGTTTCGGCGGCCACGGTCATCTGGCCGGGAACACCGCGCAACCTGATCCTGCTGATCGGTGCGGCCTGGACGACCGTGGGTCTGGTCGATGGCTTTTACACACGCGGACGTCACATCGGCTGGCCGATCCTCACCGCGTCGGGCGTCTTCGCGATCTTGGGCGCGGCGGCGTGAACGACACGCTGCTCACCGCCCTGCAATATTATGGCGCGGGCGCCTCGACGCTTGCGGCGTTGATCGTGTCGCTGAACCTCGGCCGTCGCCGCACCGGCTGGGCCTTTGTCATCTTTGTCACCAGCAGCATCGCACTCATCGCATGGGGCTTTCTGCAACCCGACAGCGAGGGCATCGGTTGGCAGAATATCGCGCTGCTGATCATCAACGCGATCGGCGTCTATCGTTACCTGATCCTGAAAGATAACCCGGGCGATCCGGACAAAACGCAGGGAGAGACTGAACAGTGAGCGCACCGGTTCTTGGCACCAATGTCGATCCCGACAGCGACGAGTTTCGCACTCGCGCCGCGCACAACCGCGCGCTGAAGGACGAACTGTGGGCACGCGTCGCCGAAGCAGCGCTCGGCGGTAACGAGAAATCACGCGAGCGGCACACCAGCCGCGGTAAATTGCTACCCCGCGAGCGCGTTGAACGCCTGCTCGATCCGGGCTCGCCCTTCCTCGAAATCGGCCAGCTGGCAGCGAACGACCTTTACGATGGCGAAGTCCCCGGCGCCGGGCTGATCTGCGGCATCGGCCGCGTGTCGGGGCGCCAGTGCATGATTGTGTGCAACGACGCGACGGTAAAGGGTGGGACTTACTACCCGCTGACCGTGAAAAAGCACCTGCGCGCGCAAGAGATTGCGTTCGAAAACCGCCTGCCGTGTATCTACCTCGTCGACAGCGGCGGCGCCAACCTGCCGCATCAGGACCAGGTGTTCCCCGACCGCGACCATTTCGGGCGCATCTTTTTCAATCAGGCCAATATGTCAGCCCGCCGTATCCCGCAGATCGCCTGCGTGATGGGCAGCTGCACGGCGGGCGGCGCCTATGTCCCCGCAATGAGCGATGAAACCATCATCGTCCGCAATCAGGGCACGATCTTCCTCGCTGGCCCGCCGCTGGTGAAGGCCGCGACAGGCGAGGAAATCAGTGCCGAGGATCTGGGCGGCGGCGACCTGCACGCCAGAAAATCCGGCGTCGTCGATCATCTGGCGGAGAATGACGAGCATGCGCTGACCATCGTCCGCGACATCATCAGCCATCTGGGCGCCGACACCGGGTTCGACGTCGCGCTGAAAGACCCGCGCCCGCCCAAATATGATCCCGAGGAACTTTATGGCGTGGTCCCCGACGACGTCCGCGCGCCCTACGATGTCCACGAAGCGATCGCGCGCATCGTCGATGCCAGCGAGTTTCATGAATTCAAGGCCAATTACGGCAGCACCTTGGTGTGCGGCTTCGCGCATATCTGGGGCATCCCCGTCGCGATCCTCGCCAACAATGGCGTGCTGTTCAGCGAGAGCGCGGTCAAGGGCGCGCATTTCATCGAACTCGCGCAGCAACGCCGCATCCCCCTGCTCTTCCTCCAGAACATCAGCGGCTTCATGGTCGGCGGCAAATATGAGGCCGAGGGAATCGCCAAGCATGGCGCGAAGCTGGTGACCGCGGTCGCGACCGCGACGGTGCCGAAGATCACCGTGTTGATCGGTGGCAGCTTCGGGGCGGGCAACTACGGCATGTGCGGTCGCGCCTATAGCCCACGTTTCCTGTTCACCTGGCCCAATGCGCGGATCAGCGTGATGGGCGGCGAGCAGGCAGCGTCGGTGCTGGCGACCGTCCACCGCGACGCCGACAAATGGACCCCCGAGGAAGCCGAAGCCTTCAAGGCACCGATCCGGCAGAAATATGAGGATGAGGGCAATCCCTATCACGCCACCGCGCGCCTGTGGGACGACGGCATCATCGACCCCGCGCAGACGCGCGACGTGCTGGGGCTGGCCTTCGCAGCAACGCTGAACGCCCCGGTCGAGGACCGTGGCTTCGGCGTGTTCAGGATGTGATGGCGATGAGCGGCAAACCCGATCGTCTGTTCATTCTCGAGCACGCGTTCGATGATCCGGCTTTTCCGGGTTCGACCTTCTATTGCCGTGATTGCATCCTGATCGAAGGCTTGCTTGCCATGTTCCCCGATCGCACCACCAACCTCGAGGTGATCCGCGTGCCCTGGCCGCGCCCGCGCCCGCTGGTCGTCGAGGCCATCGGCGAAGCGGATCAGAACCTCCCCGCCCTCGTTTTTGCCGACGGTGGGTTCGTCAACGACATCAAGCCGCTGCTCGACGCGCTGCACGTTCGTCACGGCTTTCCGGAGGCGCATCCATGATCGCGCGGCGCTGGCACGGCATCGTCCCCAAAGCGAAGGCGGAAGCCTATTTCAAGCTGATGCTCGACGTCGCCATTCCCGACTATCGATCGGTTACGGGCAATCGCGGCGCCTGGTGCTTTCAGCGTGGCGAGAACGACGTCGTCCATTTCGAGATGCTCACCTTTTGGGACAATCTCGAGGCGATCGAGGGTTTTGCGGGGACGGCGGTCGACGCAGCCCGATATTATGATTTCGACGACACGTTCCTCATCGAAAAGGAACTGCATGTCCTGCATTTCGAAGTGAGCGGAACCCCATGATCCAGTCCCTCCTCATCGCCAATCGCGGCGAGATCGCCTGCCGCATCATCCGCACCGCGCGCGATATGGGCATTCGCACCATCGCCGTCTATTCGGACGCCGATGCCAAGGCGCTGCATGTGCGGCAGGCCGACGAGGCAGTGCATATCGGGCCGTCGCCAGCGCGCGAATCCTATCTGGTCGGCGAAAAGATCATCGCCGCCGCGAAGGCCACCGGCGCCGAGGCCATCCATCCGGGCTACGGCTTCCTGTCCGAAAATGCCGCATTCGCTCAATCGGTGATCGACGCCGGAATTGTCTGGGTCGGACCCAACCCCTCCTCGATCACCGCGATGGGGCTGAAGGATGCCGCCAAGAAGCTGATGGCCGAGGCGGGTGTGCCTGTGACCCCCGGCTACATGGGCGAAAATCAGGACCCTGCCTTCCTCGCCGAGCGCGCCGCCGAAATCGGCTATCCCGTCCTCATCAAGGCGGTCGCGGGTGGCGGCGGCAAGGGGATGCGCAAGGTCGATGCCGCGCCCGACTTCATCGACGCGCTCGCCTCGTGCCAGCGCGAGGCCGCGTCTTCGTTCGGCAACGACCATGTGCTGATCGAGAAATATATCCTGACCCCGCGCCATATCGAGGTGCAGGTGTTCGGCGATACCCACGGCAATGTCGTCCACCTGTTCGAACGCGACTGCTCGCTGCAACGCCGCCACCAGAAGGTGATCGAGGAAGCCCCCGCCCCTGGCATGGACGAGGTCACCCGCGAAGCCCTGTGCGCCGCTGCGGTGCGCGCGGCGCAGGCGGTCGACTATGTCGGTGCCGGGACGATCGAATTCATCGCCGACGCCAGCGAAGGCCTGCGCGCCGACCGCATCTGGTTTATGGAAATGAACACGCGGTTGCAGGTCGAGCATCCGGTGACCGAGGAAATCACCGGGGTCGATCTGGTTGAGTGGCAGCTGCGCGTGGCGTCGGGCGAGGTATTGCCGCTGCGACAGGAACAGCTGTCGATCAACGGCTGGGCCATGGAAGCGCGGCTTTATGCAGAAGACCCAGCGAAGGGCTTTCTGCCCTCGATCGGCACGCTCGAGCTGTTCCAGCTTCCCGAGCACCTCGGCCGCGTCGATACCGGCGTCTATGAAGGCGCCGAAGTCTCACCCTTCTATGACCCGATGATTGCCAAGGTCATTGCTTATGGCGACGATCGCGAGGAAGCGCGCGAGCTGCTGTCGGAGATGCTGGAGGACAGCGCGATCTGGCCGGTCAAGACCAATTCGGCCTTCCTGATCAATGCACTCGCTCATCGTGATTTCGTAGCAGGCACCGTCGATACCGGACTCATCGCCCGCGATGGCGATGCGATGACCGAAGAGCCCGCTCCCACGATCGAAGCCCTCACCAACGCCGCGATGGCGATAGTCCCGCACTCGCTGCACGCGGGTTTCCGTCTTAACGCGCCCGACGTGCGCTCTGCGGCCTTTCTGCTCGATGGAAAGCGTGTCGAGGTCGACCTACACGGCCCCGGCACCGACGAGCCAGCACCTGCGATGCTCGTCGCCGAGGGCGGCTCCGTGTGGCAACTCACCCCTTGGCGCGCCGCGGGCGGCGCGGGCGGAGCAGCAGGCGACGGCGCAATCCTCTCCCCCATGCCGGGTAAGGTCATCGCGGTCGAGGTTGCTGAGGGCGATACGGTGACGAAGGGCCAGAAGCTTCTGACTCTCGAAGCAATGAAGATGGAGCATAGCCTGACCGCGCCGTTCGACGGTATGGTGGCTGAACTCAATGCTGTCGCGGGTGCACAGGTGCAGGTCGAAGCGCTGTTGGTGAAAATCGAAAAGCCGGAATGACGATGCTCGCGATGCGCAAGGCCACGATGTCGGATGTCCCTGCCGTCGTAGCCATGCTGTTCGACGATCACCTTGGTCGCGAGCGGGAGACAGTCGGCGAGAAGCTGGACCCAGCCTATATTGCAGCGTTTAATGCGATCGATGCCGATCCCAACCAGCAGCTGGTCGTGGCGGAACTGAACGGAAAGGTCGTCGGAACGATGCAACTCAGCTATCTGCCCGGCATCCAGTTTCGCGGCGGCTGGCGGCAGCAAGTCGAGGCCGTGCGCATCGCATCCGAACTGCGCGGACAAGGGCTCGGCGAGAAGATGATGATATGGGCCATCGAGCAGGCGCGTCAGCGCGGCTGCATGCTGGTGCAACTGAGTTCCCACGTCAGTCGCGCTGCGGCACATCGATTTTATCAACGGCTGGGCTTTGACGACCAGCATGTCCAGATGAAGCTATATCTGACCGATTGAGCAACGAGGAAATATTATGGCTGGCAAATATTTCGACGAATGGGCGATCGGCGACACGCTGACCCACGACATTCGCCGCACGGTGACCGAGACCGACAATCTGCTGTTCACGGTGATGACGCACAATCCGCAGCCGCTGCATCTCGACGTCGAGGCGGCGAAGGCGTCCGAGTTCGGCCAGATCCTCGTCAACGGCACCTTCACCTTCAGCCTGATGGTCGGGCTGTCGGTCGGCGACACGACGCTGGGTACCCTCGTCGCCAACCTTGGCTATGACAAGCTGGTGATGCCCAAGCCGGTGTTCATCGGCGACACCCTCCGCGCGGA
This sequence comes from Sphingopyxis sp., assembly GCA_016463225.1. GTDB lineage: Bacteria > Pseudomonadota > Alphaproteobacteria > Sphingomonadales > Sphingomonadaceae > Sphingopyxis. The sequence goes on from JAEMRT010000002.1 coordinate 33,644, forward strand.
GAGCGAAGTGATCGGGCTGAAAGAATCGAAATCGCGCCCGAACGCCGGGATCGTCACCTTCCTCCACCGCTGCATCAACCAGCGCGATGAACTTGTGTGCCAGTGCGAGCGTTCTACGCTGGTCCAGCGAAAGGTCAGTTGATGCGACTTCGTTCCCTTCTCTTCGTCCCCGGCGACCGGCCCGAACGCTTTGCCAAGGCCGCGGCATCCGGTGCCGATGCGATCATCCTCGACCTTGAGGATTCGGTATCGCTCGCGAACAAGGATGCCGCGCGCCACGCGATCGCCGATTATCTGGCGGGTGCGCGCGAGGTCGTGACGCTGGTGCGCGTCAACCCGCTCGACGGGCATCTGACCGCCGCCGATGTCGCCGCAATCATCGCCGCGCGGCCCGACGCGATCATGCTGCCCAAGGCCGAGGGCGCGCCAAGTATCGCGCAGCTCGACCTCATTTTGCGCAGCGAAGGCGCGGCCGACGCATCGCTGCCCCCGATCCTGCCGATCGCAACCGAAACCGCCGCAGCGATCTTCACCCTCGGCAGCTATCGCGAGGTGAAGGACCGCCTGCTTGGGCTGACCTGGGGCGCCGAAGACCTGCCCGCCGCGATCGGTGCGACGACGAGCCGCGAAGCGGACGGCAGCTACACCGCGCCCTATGATGTCGCGCGCGCGCTGACGCTGTTTGCGGCCCATGCCGCAGGCGTCGCCGCGATCGACACGGTATTTCCGGCGATCAAGGACGAAGCGGGACTCGCCGCTTACGCCGCTCGCGCCCGCCGCGACGGCTTTACCGGCATGATGGCGATCCATCCGTCGCAGGTTGAACCGATCAACGCCGCTTTCACGCCCAGCGCCGACGAGGTATCGCGCGCACAGGCGATCGTCGATGCCTTCGCCGCCAACCCTGGGGTCGGGGTGCTGCAAGTCGATGGCAAGATGGTCGATGCCCCGCACCTCAAGCAGGCGAAGCATATTTTGTCATTGGCGGACTGACGGCCTGACGCTAACGGGCCTTGCGCCCAAACGGCCGGTGCAGCTTCATCCAGCTTCGCCCGCGGTGCCAGCTCTTTTTCAGGCCGCGCTCGGTCAGGCTTTCGAACATCGCGTCGGGGCTGGTCGGGTCGAGCACTTCGTTGTTGGCGATGAATTCATCGAACGGCCCCGGGGGCACGAGGTCGAGCAGTTCGAGAGAGCGCCCCTCACCGCGCAGTCCTTCAATCGTTTCGATCAACGAACCGGTGCGTTCGAAGGCGGCGGCGACACCGGCCTCCGCGACGTCGAGGTGCTCGGCGATCAGCGATACGCGCAGGCGCGCGATCACGGGCTCGACGCCATGATTGGCAGGTAACGCCGCGTCGATTGTCACGTCGCATTCGCTGTCGAGCCCCATCGAGCGGTTGTTCATGTTCGCCGAACCGACGCGCAGCAACCGGTCGTCGACGATCGCGGTCTTGGCATGGACATAGATCGGGTCGCCGCGCCTGGTTCGCGGATAATAGACGCGCAGCCGGTCACCGTGCCGCGCCTTGGCGATCGCCCGAACCAATTGCACCCGCGCGGCATCCATCGCCATCTGTTCGAGCCAGCCGTCGGCGGTCCTAGGCATCACCATCACGAATTCGGGCGGATCATCTTCATTCAAACGTTCGGCGATGGCGGCGGCGATCTTGCCACTCGTGAAATATTGATTCTCGAAATAGATGAAGCGCTTCGCCGCTGCGATCATGTCGAGATAGAGCTGTTCGATCTCGCGGATTTCTTCGACATCGTCATATTCGGCGCGCGTTCGCGAAATTGCGACGTCGACATTCTCGAAATCGGGATCGAGGTCGTCAGGCCAGTTCTCGCCATCGCCGTCGATCTCGCGCAGCGGCTTTTGGGTCGCGCGTTGCCAGCGCTCGTTGCCGAGGTCGGCGAGCGCATTGCCCACCGGCCCGGCAAGGATCATCGTCGAATCGTGCCACGGCATATAGGCTTTGCCGTCAGGAGCGGTGCGATGCGGGTCGTCGTCCTGATGATCGCGCGTGTCCCAGCGCCGCGCGCCGACATCGATGCCGCCGCACACCGCGAGATGATCGTCAAACACAGCGACTTTTTGATGATGGCTGCACCCCAGCGGATGCGCGCTGTCGAGACGAAAACTGATAGCGCGGGTCAGTTTCCAGCGCGCGACCATCGCCAGGATGCGCGGCATTGCGAATTGTTTCAGCCCGCCGAAATTCCAGCGCAAGATGTCGATGTCGCGTTCGGGCTTTTCCTTCGCCAGCCGCAGCAGATAATCGCCGAGCGGTTCGCCCTTGCCGTCCTTGTCAGGGGTCAGCGAAATGCGCGGATCGAAATCCCATCCGATCAGCAGGATGCGCTGCCTGGCGCCTGCCATCAGCTGCTTGAGCAGTTTGAAATAGTCGGCGGCATCGACGATCATCCGCGCCTTGTCGGCACGTTCGATGCGCCAGCAATTGCGGCCTTCAACGACGATCGGGACCAATGTCCCCTGGCTTGCCGGCGTGCTCATCGCCCACGCCACGCACGGCGCGGGCGATGGTTCCGGCAGGCCACATCAGGCGGTGTAAAATTGATCGGGTGTCAGCGCCATCATAGCTTCGCTGCCCGCCTCGATCTTGCGGCGCAGCGATCCGGCGTCGGGCAGGAACCGCTCGCCGAAATGGCGCATGGTGACCAGCTTGGCTTCGAGGAACGCCTTGTTGCCGCGCCCTTCGGCCAGCGCTTTCTGCGCCGCTTCGGCCATCATCAGCCACATCGATCCCAGCGCGACGATCCCCATGATGTGCATATAGTGATGCGCGCCGGCGCCGATGTTGTTCGGGTTCGTCATGCCGTTCTGCATGAACCACATCGTCGCGGCCTTGAGCTCGCCATTGGCTTTTTCGAGCCGCCCGGCAAAGTCAGCCAGCGCTTCATTGTCTTTGGCGCGGCCGCATTCTTCGTCGATGATCGCAAAGAAGGCCTGAATCGCGCGGCCGCCATTCTGCGCCAGCTTGCGACCGACCAGATCCATCGCCTGAACGCCGTTCGCACCTTCGTAGATCATCGTGATGCGGGCATCGCGGACATATTGGCTCATGCCATGTTCCTCGATGTAGCCGTGGCCGCCAAACACCTGCTGCGCGTTGGTCGCGACGTCATAGCCCTTGTCGGTGCCATAGCCCTTGATCACCGGGGTGAGCAGGCTGACGAGGTCGTCGGCCTGCTGGCGTGCTTCCTCCGTTTCGGCGACATGCGCCAGATCGACCTGCAACGCGCCCCACAGGCACAAAGCGCGAAGCCCTTCGACAGTGGCCTTGGCATCCATCAGCATGCGGCGCACGTCGGGATGGACGAACAGCGGGTCGGCCTTTTCCTGCGGATCGGCAGGTCCGGTGAGCGCGCGGCCCTGACGGCGGTCCTGCGCATAGGCGACGGCGTTCTGGAACGCGATATCGGCCTGCCCCAACCCCTGGATACCGACGCCAAGCCGCGCGGCGTTCATCATTACGAACATCGCGGCAAGGCCTTTGTTTTCCTCGCCGACCATCCAACCCTTGGCGCCGTCGTAGTTCATGACGCAGGTCGAATTGGCGTGGATGCCCATCTTGTGCTCGATCGACCCGCATTGCAGCGTGTTGTGCTCACCCAGCGAGCCATCGTCATTGACGAGGAACTTTGGCACGATGAACAGCGAGATGCCTTTGACGCTGTCGGGTGCGTCGGGGGTTTTGGCGAGCACCAGATGAATGATGTTCTCGGTCAGGTCATGTTCGCCCGACGAAATGAAAATCTTGGTGCCGGTGACGTCATAGCTGCCATCGCCGTTCGGGGCCGCGCGGGTGCGGATCAGACCGAGGTCGGTGCCGCAATGCGGCTCGGTCAGGTTCATCGTCCCGCCCCATTCGCCCGAGATCATTTTGGGCGCGTACAGCGCCTTCTGTTCGTCCGATCCCTTGACCAGAATTGCCGCCACTGCGGCCTGGGTCAGCCCCGGATACATCGCAAAGGCCTGGTTTGCCGCCATGCGATATTCCTCGACCGGGAAACCGACGACATGCGGCAGCCCCTGCCCGCCGAACTCTTCGGGCTGGGTCAGCAGCGTCCAGCCAGCATCGCAATAAGCCTTATAGGCTTCCGGGAACCCCTTGGGCGTGGTCACCGACCCGTCGTCGTGGCGCGTGCACCCCTCCAGATCGCCCGACTGGTTGATCGGGAACAGCACTTCCTCACAGAATTTGCCGGCCTCAGTCAGCACCGCCTCAATCATGTCGGGGGTCGCGTTGGCGAAACCGGGCAGATTGGCATAGCGCTCGACCCCGAGCACATCGTTGAGCAGGAAAAGGCTGTCTTGCACAGGCGCGCGATAGACGGGCATGGGAAATCCTTCTGAAAATCAGCTTCGCAATGTCACTTGCCTGGAGAGAGGCTCAACCGACCTTTTGGCCAGCGTCGACTTTCTTCACCATATCGATGAACCGCGACAATTCTTCGACAGCGCTGTCGATATCGTCGCGCTGCCGTTGCAACAAGCCGATACGCTGTTCGCATTTCTCGATCGTGACCTGACGTTGCAGCTTGCGGCCGTCGCCCACGTCATAGAGGTCGATCATCTCGCGAATGTCGGCCAGGCTGAACCCTGTGCGCTTGGCGCGCAGGATCCACGCCAGCCGCGCCCGGTCGCGTTTCGAATAGATGCGCGACAATCCCTTGCGCGACGGGCTGATAAGCCCTTCATCCTCATAGAAACGCAGCGCACGCGCGGTGACGCCGAACTCGGTCGACAAGTCGGTGATGCTGAATTGTTCGCGCCCCAGATGATCGGGCGTATCGATATGGGCGTGGCCATATGGTTCGGTCATACGGATGAAACTAGTTTCCGTTGACGTGAACGTCAAGACCGGCAAATCGGGGCGCTTTGAGCTAGCCCAGACCCTGCAAGGTTGCTGCATATTGCCCTGTTGATCGCGGATCGGCAAGTCCCGCGCATCATCGGCCGACCAGCTGGCGCGCGGCAACCGCAGACCCGACAGCGAAGCGCGAGCTGGGCACAGCTTGTCGCATTGCGGCGGCAGGCTTCCGGGGAGGCGCAGCTCGTCCTCATCTTCCCGCACCAGCGCGTCGCAGCCCTCCGCCCCGGCAAAGCGCATGCGCCAGCCATCGCCTTCGCGCACCATCGTCCCGCTTGCCGAACAGGATAGCGTCGCCCCGAAAGCGGCGGTCACAGCAAACTGCCACTGCCCCGCGCCGTCGGGAACGACACACATCGCGTCACGGCCCAGATCGTGCGAGCGTTCGAACACCCCGACCGGCGTTGCGGCGTCCGGGCTCACGACGCCGCGTTCGCGCGCGGCGATTTCCAGCGGATTGTCGGCGTCGATCCCCTGTCCGCTCCGATCCGGCGCGTGCCGCTCGCACCCGCCGACGAGCACCACGCCCAGCGCCAGGGCAAGCGTAGCACTACGCATCATCGTCCAGAAATGTCAGAGCTCCGTCCGCCTCGACCCGGCGATAGAAGCACGACCGGCGCCCCGTGTGGCACGCCGGACCGGCGGGCGTTACACGCAGCAGCAGCGCGTCCTGATCGCAATCGACCCGCATCTCGACCAGCGTCAGCGCGTTGCCCGACGTCTCGCCCTTGCGCCACAGCGCCGACCGCGAGCGCGACCAGAAATGCGCCTGCCCCGTCACCCGTGTCTGCTCAATCGCCTCGGCATTCATATGCGCCACCATCAGCAGCACGCCGGTGTCGGCATCGGTGACAATCGCGGTCACCAGCCCGGCGGCGTCAAAACGCGGGAGAAATCGGTCGGTCGTGTCGCGCTGATCGTCCATGACCTGCGCTTTAGAGCAGAAGCCAGACCCCTGTCATCCCGTCGTTCGCGCGCGCGATGACAATATCGTGAATATGGGGGGCGACATTTGCGATTACCCTCCCTATATGCGCGCCAGTCACTGCCCTCGCTGCTGGACCATCATGCTCACCACAAACCCTTTCGACGACGACAAACTCCGCGAGGAGTGCGGCGTCTTTGGTATTCATGGCGCGGACAGCGCCGCCGCGGTCGTCGCACTGGGGCTGCACGCCCTGCAGCACCGCGGACAGGAAGCCGCAGGCATTACCGCCTTTGACGGCAAGGAATTCCACACCCACCGCGCGATGGGCCATGTCGCGGGCAATTTTGACCGCGACGAGATCATGCGCCAGTTGCAGGGCGGGTCGTCGGTCGGCCATGTCCGCTATTCGACGACCGGCGAGACCGCGCTGCGCAACGTCCAGCCGCTGTTCGCCGATCTGTCGACGGGCGGCTTTGCGGTCGCCCATAACGGCAATATTTCCAACGCGACGGCGCTCAAGAAGGTACTCGTCCGCCGCGGCTCGATCTTTCAGTCGACCAGCGACACCGAGGTAATCATCCATCTGGTCGCGACATCGAGCTATCGCTCGCTGATCGACCGCTTCATCGATGCGCTGAAACAGGTGGAGGGCGCCTATTCGCTGATCTGCCTCACCGCCGAAGGCATGATCGGCTGCCGCGATCCGCTGGGCATCCGCCCGCTCGTGATCGGCAAGCTGGGCGACGCGCATATTCTGGCGTCGGAAACCGTGGCACTCGACGTCGTCGGCGCCGAGTTCGTCCGCTCGGTCGAACCCGGCGAACTCGTCATCATCCGCGATGGTCAGTTGACCTCGCATCGGCCTTTTGCCTCGCAGTCGGCGCGCCCGTGCATCTTCGAATATGTCTATTTCTCACGCCCCGACTCGATTGTCGACGGCACCAGCGTCTATTCTGTGCGCAAGGCGATCGGCGCCGAACTGGCGCGCGAAAATCCGGTCGATGCCGACTTGATCATCCCGGTCCCTGATTCGGGGACGCCAGCGGCAATCGGTTATGCGCAGGAATCGGGCATCCCGTTCGAACTCGGGATCATCCGCTCGCACTATGTCGGCCGCACCTTCATCCAGCCGGGCGACAAGGTTCGCCACTTGGGCGTCAAGCTCAAGCACAACGCCAACCGGGCGCTGATCGCGGGCAAGCGCATTGTGTTGATCGACGATTCGATCGTGCGCGGCACGACCAGCCTGAAAATCGTCCAGATGATGCGCGATGCCGGCGCCGCCGAGGTTCATATGCGGATCGCCAGCCCGCCGACCCAGCACAGCTGCTTCTACGGCGTCGATACCCCCGAACGCGCCAAGCTGCTCGCAGCGCAGATGACGGTCGGCCAGATGGCGAACTTCATCAATGCCGACAGCCTGTCATTTGTCACCATTGACGGTCTTTACCGCGCGCTGGGCGAAGCGAAGCGTACCGACGACGCGCCGCAATATTGCGATGCCTGCTTTACCGGCGACTATCCGACCACGCTGACCGATTTCGACGAGCATGGGCTGGAAGATCAATTTTCGCTGCTTGCCGAACGGGTTGTCTGACACCATGACTATCAAGACTGAAGAATTGGCGGGCCAGGTTGCGCTCGTCACCGGGGCGAGCCGTGGCATCGGCGAAGCGATTGCCGAAGCCTTGGCGGCACGCGGCGCGCATGTTGTGATCACCGCACGCACTGCCGGCGGGCTCGAAGCGCTCGAGGACCGCATCCACGAAGCCGGCGGCGCCGCGACGATCGCACCGCTCGACCTGGCCGACGGCGACAGCATCGCGCGGCTGGCCAGCGCGATGGCCGAACGCTGGCAGCAACTCGACATGCTGGTCCTCAACGCTGCGATGCTCGGCACGCTGACCCCGGTTGCGGCGATCGACGGCAAGGAATTCAACAAGCTGCTGACGCTGAACCTGATCGCACAGCAGGCGCTGATCGCCAATTTCGATCCGCTGTTGCGCCGTTCGGCGAACGGCCGCCTTCTGGCGCTGTCGAGCGGCGTCGCCCGTGAACCACGTGCTTATTGGGGCGCCTATGCCGCATCGAAAGCGGCGTTCGAAACGCTGGTGACCAGCTACGGCGCCGAGATGCGCAATATTTCGACCGTCCGCACCGCGATCCTCGATCCCGGCGGCACTCGCACCCAGATGCGCGCGCGCGCCTATCCCGGCGAAGACGCAAAGAGCATCAAGGAACCCGCAGCGGTCGGCGAATTTGTCGCCGGGCTGATGGTCGACGGCTTCGATAGCACGGCATTCCACGCGCTGCCCAAGCTCATGGAAAAGGCTTAACGCCATCTTTGTTTTCCTGCACTAAGGCAGCCGGACAAGACGGGTTTGCAAGGGCGCTGGAATGACCAAGGATATTTTGCGATCGGCGATAGCGGCCGTAATCGGCATCGTCGTGGCATTCGGGCTGATCTGGCTGGCGCAATATGCCGGTAGCGAAATCTCTCCCGCCGAATATGATCTCGACACCGGCGAGATCCTGATCCCGATTGGGTCGACGATCGCGCTGATTGTCGGCTGGTTCGTCGGTACCTTCGCCGGGAGCTGGCTCGCCATGCGGATCTCGGCAGGTACCGGTGCAGGCTGGATCGTTGCCGGATCGGTGATCGGTGCCGCGCTCTATCGCGCCGTCACGCTTGCCGACACTTGGTGGATCATGGCGCTCGGCGTCGTCGTGCCGCTCGCCGCGGCGTGGCTAGCCCAGCGCGCGACAGCTATCATCGCCGACTAAAAGACCGTCGCCCCCGCGAAGGCGGGGGCCGATGGCAATCTAGCGTATCCTCGCTAGCGTAACCCCCGTCTTCGCTGGGCGACGCCTAGTTCGCCTCCCGATCCACCGCCGCCTGCACGCTCTTGTAAAACGCCTCACGCGCCGCGCCGACGCCCTCGGGATCGGTCGCGGTCGGCCAGTTGCCGTTTGACGCGATCACCAGCTTGCGCTTGGGATCGATGAAGATGCCCTGGCCAAAAATGCCCTGCGCGGCAAAGCTGCCATCGTCGTTGGTCCACCATTGATAGCCATAGCCGCGGCCCGGGATGTCGATCCCCGCCTGTTTTGTCGTCGCCGCAGTCATCCAGTCATCGGGGACGACTTTCTGGCCGCCCGCGACGCCGCCGTTCAACATGAACTGGCCGAACCGTGCATAATCCTTGAGGCTCGCCGACATGCAGCAGCCACTGATCTCGTGCCCGGTCGCGCCCAGCATCCACACCGCGTCCTGCTCCATCCCGAACGGCTTCCACACCTTTTCGGACAGATATTGCGACAGCGTCTTGCCCGTCGCGCTCGACACCAGCACGCCGATCAAATTGGTTTCGCCGGTCTTGTACACCCACTTCGATCCAGCAGGCGCTTCGCGCGGCAAGGTCTTCATATAGCTGACCGTTATGTCTTCGCCCGCGACGGGTTTTTGCATATTGAACTGCGCGACGTCGGATTTGGGATCGGTATAATCCTCGTTCCATTTGACCCCGGAGGTCATCGTCAACAACTGGCGCACCGACACATCGTCATACGCAGAGCCCTTGAGCCCCGGGATATAGACGGTGACCTTGTCGTCTAGACTCTTGATGTAGCCGTCCTTCACCGCTGCGCCGACGAGGGTCGACGTGAAGCTCTTGGCGACCGAAAAACTGGTCCAGCGTCCCGCGGCGGCATAGCCGAGCGCATATTTCTCCAGCCGGATCTTGCCGTCCTGAACGATGATCAACCCGGCGTTGCGCTGTTTTGCCATATAGGCGTCAACATCGGCGCCAAGGTCGAGCGGCTGCCCCTGCGGCAGCGGATAGACGACGTCGCCCGCCTCAACCGTGTTGACAACCACCTTGGGAACGGTCTCCATCGTCCGGAAAGCAGCGTCGCGTTGATCTTGGGTCCAGAACAGCACATTCATATCCTTTGGCAGCGTGTCGATGGGAGGAGCGGACGTGGGCGCACTGCACCCCGTCGCCGCGGCGCACAAAAGCGCCGCTGCCAGATATCGTCGCATAGGCTTCCTCTCCCCTGTTTTCAGGCTGTCTTTTCAAGCGTGACTTGCGCGACGTCGATGCCGCCGCCGCGAAACCCGCCTTCGCAATATTGCAGATAATAGCGCCAGAGCCGCACGAAACGATCGTCGAAGCCCGACGGCAGCTGATCGGCAGCAACCGCCGCATCAAAACGCTCGTGCCACTGGCGCAGCGTTTCGGCATAATCTTCGCCGAACCGGTGTACATCGCGCCATGCCAGCCCGCGCGCCTCGGCCAGCGCCCGAAACCGGCTTTCAGAGATCAGGCAGCCGCCTGGAAAGATATAGGCCTGGATAAAGTCGCTGCTCGCCGCATAGCGTTCGAACAGTGCGTCGTTGATCAGGATATATTGAATCGCCGCCTTGCCGCCGGGGCGCAGCAAGCGCACAATGGTATCGAGATAAGCGGGCCAATAGGCCTCCCCGACCGCTTCGACCATTTCGACGCTGGCGATCGCGTCATATGGCCCCTGCGCGTCGCGATAGTCGCAAAGCTCGATGCGCGAGCGTCCCGACAGGTCGACCGCCGCGAGCCGCGCGTCGGCGATCTCGGCCTGTGATGGCGACAGCGTGATGCCGGTGTAGATGACATCGTGCCGCTCGACGGCGCGCTCGGCCAGCGCGCCCCAGCCACAGCCGATTTCCAGCAAGCGGCTTCCCGATCGCAAGTCGAGCCGGTCGAGGATGGCATCGACCTTACCCGTCTGCGCCTCCTCCAAGGATTGACCCGGATCGGCGAACAATGCGCTCGAATAATTCATCGCATGGTCGAGCCACAAGCGATAGAAATCATTGCCCAAATCATAATGGGCATGGACGTTACGCTTCGCTCCACTGCGGTTGTTACGGTTTAGCAGGTGGGCGAGCTTGTTCAGCCAACGCAACGGGCCACGCGCGCGCGCCACATCACCGAGCGATTCGCCATTGCGCATGAACAGGTCGAACAGCGGCACCGGATCAGGCGATGTCCACTCGCCCGCGTCCCAAGCGCGATACCAGCCCACCGACCCCGACATCGCCAGCCGCGCCAGCGCGGCCCAGCTATGCAGGTGAACGACCGCCGACGGGCCGTTGCCGCGCCCGCCCAACAGGCGGACGCTGCCATCGGGCGCATGCGCCTCAATCGTGCCCAGCGCGAGCCCGGCGTCGATGCGGTCGAGCAGGCGGTGAAACAGCCCCGCAGGCGCCAACGCCAGCAGCCGCGCAAACGCCCCGCCGCTGCGATAGGCGCGATCGGCGCGGAGCAATTGCTTGCCACGGCGCGGGCTGACATGCGTGTTCATCGCGCCTTCCTGCCCCAAAGTCCGGCGCCTGACAATCAGTTGCCGTGCGCCTTCATGACGTCATAGGCGGCCAGCGCGCGTTCGCGGGCCTCGCGATGACCGATGATCTTTGCCGGATAGCTCTGCGGCCGCTGCCCGAAGGCGTCCGGGTCGTGAATCGCCGGTTCGGTCACGGCGGCAAGTTCGGGTACCCATTGGCGGATATAGGCAGCGGCATCGAACTTCTCAGATTGTGTCAGCGGCGCCATGATGCGCGGGAACATGTTGCTATCGACCCCGCTGCCCGCCACCCACTGCCAGTTTACCGCGTTCGAAGCATAGTCCGCATCGACCAGCGTGTCCCAGAACCATTGCTCGCCGCGGCGCCAGTCGATCAGCAGATGCTTGATCAGAAAACTCGCGGCAATCATCCGCACCCGGTTGTGCATCCACCCCGTCGTCCACAGCTGCCGCATCCCGGCATCGACGATCGGATAGCCGGTCCGTCCACGTTGCCAGGCCACGAGATCAGCATCGGCCTCGCTGCCGCCGCGCCAAGGCAAGTTGTCAAACGCCGCGCGCACACTGCGGCTGCCATAGTCAGGAAATTGCAGGATAATATTCTGGGCATAGTCGCGCCAGCCGATCTCGCCCAGAAACACGTCGACCGAGCCTCCGGCGTTGGCGATCTGGTGCCAAATCGTGGCGGGTGACACCTCACCGAAATGCAGATGCGGCGACAGGCGCGAACTGCCCTCTTGTGACGGCAGGTTGCGGCAGCGGCCATATTCCGATGCAGCGTCGACGAAATCAGCGATCCGTTCGCGCGCGCCCGCTTCGCCCGGCGCCCATTCGGCGGCAAAGCCGTCGGCCCAATCGGGCTTGGTCGGCAACAAATTCCAGTCGGCCAGCGTATCCGACACCGGCAATCGGTCGGGCACCGCAAGATTTCGCGGGCATTCCGACGGACTTGGGGGTGGCATCCGCTCTTTCAGCGCGCGCCAAAAGGGGGTGTAAATCTTATAGGGTGTTCCGCCGCCCGTCGTCAGCGACCCCGGCGGGAGCAGGTAATTGCCGTCATGGCAAATCAGGTCGAGCCGCTTCGCCACCGCCTTTTCAGCGTTGCGCCACCACGGCTCATAATGGCGCAGACAATGAACCGACGCCGCGCCAGTTTCTTCTGCAATCAGAGCAAGTTGCTCTTCGCTCTTCCCGCGCCGCAGAATCAGTCGCGACCCCTTTTCGCGCAGGTTCGCGTCGAGGCTCGCGAGGCTATGGTGCAGCCACCAACGCAACGCCGCGCCCATGCGGCGATGCTTCGGCGTTTCATCGTCGAGGATGAAGACGGGGATCACCGGCCCGCTCGCCGCCGCCGCGACGAGCGCCGCCTGATCCGACAACCGCAGATCGCGGCGGAACCACAAAATGCTCGGCGCGGTCATTCGTCGTGCGTGGCGGTGTCGGGTGCGGTCAGCCGGACCTGGAACCGGTCCTGCGACAGCGGATGCATGAAACGCTGGTCGCGCAGCAGGATCGCGTCGCCGTCCTTCTGCGCCACCGGCATCCGCGCCCAGAACAGGAACGCGCGCGCATCGGGGTCGCCCATCAGCCATGTTTTCAGGCGCGCGTCGTCCATCCCGGTCGGCTGCCCGCTGATGTCGAGATTACCGCCCACGCCGGGCGTGAAATCACCGCTCCCGTAACGCTCTGCGGTGCGCCAGAAGATGTCGCGTTGCCAGAAGGCCAGCGGCGGCGGGCTGGCGACAACCAGCGCGTCGCGATGCCCGCTCGCTGCCAGTGCGCTCGCGGTCGTCCGTTCGGCGGCGCCCGTAATCAGCCCATTGACGAAAATATAGGCGCAAACCGCGGTGAAGCCGGCCCACGCTGGCCGCTGCCAATGCGGCGCCCCGCCCCGCTCGCGGCGCAGCGATAGCCACACCGACAGACCCAGCGCGATCCATATCCACAGGTCGATGATGAAGATCGTGTCGCCATAAAACCATTGCGACGAAAAGGGCTCGAGCAGGCGGATGCCGTAATTGTTGAGCCAGTCGAGCGCAGGGTGGCTGAGGCAGCCGATATAGGCGAGTGCAAGCAACCAGCCTTTGTGGATCGGAGGCCGTCCCGCCGGGCGCTTGCCGCGCCTCGCCTGCCAGCGATCGCACGCCAGCATCGCCGCCCACAGCAGGATCGGCAGGATGGCGAGTGCGATCGGACCATGCGTAATCCCGCGGCGGAAGCCCAGATGCTGAATCCCGTCGAGCCACGCCAGACACGCCACATCGATGTCGGGCAGGTTCGCCGCCAGAATCAGTGTCGGGATCGCCAGACCGGTCTTTTTCTTGAGCCCCATCTGGCCGAGAACCGCGCCGACGAGGCTATGCGTTAGATTGTCCATCGCCGCTTGGTGGCGTGGATCAAGCCGCTTTGCAATGCGCTATGCGGACCGGGTCACGATCATCCGGCGAACACCAAGGGCGCGACGATTAGAGTTCGGGTCCGCCTTCAGTCACCGTCCACGTCTGGCCCTTTTTTAGTAGGCTTTGCAGATCGGCCGTCTTGCCTTCCGCCGCCGCCGCATTCTGGCGCCAGACATCGGCCTCGAAGGTCGGGCGCGGATCGTCGTAAAGCACGCCGAGCGCCATCGGGAATTCGCCGAAGCGCATTTCGACCAGCATATGCGCGACGCTGCGGTTGGTGACGTCGTGGACGATCACCCCCGCGGCCTGCCAGTCGCCATCGACGACATCGACCACCTTCAGGTGCAGCGCTTCGGCGTCGAGCGCGATGCCCTTGGTCCCTTTGGCATAGAGCATCGGTTCGCCATTCTCGAGCCAGAGCTGGCGATCCTCGGCGCCCTTCGGCGCCGCGAAATCCTCGAACACGTCTTTGTTATAGACGATACAGTTCTGGAAAATCTCGATAAAGGCCGCGCCCTTGTGGGCGTGTGCCGCTTTCAAAACCTCGGGCAGCTTTTTCGACACGTCAAATCCGCGCGCCACGAAGCGCGATCCGGCGCCCAGCGCAAACGCGGCGGGCTGCGCCGGGCGATCGACTGATCCATAGGGCGTCGACGGGCTGGTCGTGCCAACGCGGCTCGTCGGCGAATATTGCCCCTTGGTAAGCCCGTAGATTTCGTTGTTGAACAGCATGATCTGACAATCGAGATTGCGGCGGATCAGGTGCATCGTGTGGTTGCCGCCGATCGACAGTCCGTCGCCGTCGCCGGTGACGATCCACACGTCGAGATTCGGGTTGGCGAGCTTCAGCCCCGTCGCGAACGCGGGTGCGCGGCCGTGAATCGTATGGAAGCCATAGGTTTCCATATAATAGGGGAAGCGCGACGAGCAGCCGATACCGCTGATGAACACGGTATTTTCGGGCGCCGTGCCGATTTCTGGCATGGTGCGCTGCACCGCCTTCAGGATCGCATAGTCGCCGCAGCCCGGGCACCAGCGCACTTCCTGATCGGTTTCCCAGTCTTTCAGCGTCGTTGCGCGGGCGATGGGAGTAATCTGGTTCATGCTAGTGCCTCCTCAATGGCGGCTTCGATCTCAGCGATCGTAAACGGCTGGCCCGATACCTTGTTTACGGGTTTGGCGTCGACCAGATATTGGTCGCGCAGCACCGTCTTGAGCTGACCGGTGTTCATTTCGGGCACGATGACCTTGTCATAGCTTTTGAGCAGGTCGCCCAGATTGGTGGGCAGCGGCCAGATATGGCGGATATGGACGTGGCTGACGTCCGCACCCTCGGCGCGTTTGCGGCGCACCGCCTGATGGATCGGTCCAAAGGTCGAGCCCCAGCCGACCACCGCCAGCTTACCACTCTCCGCGCCGAGTTCGACAATCTGGTCGGGCACTTTGATGCCGTCGATCTTGGCCTTGCGAATGTCGGTCATCGCCTGATGGTTCGACGCCTCATAATTGATGTGGCCGGTATCGAGTTCCTTCTCGATCCCGCCGATACGGTGGAGCAGCCCGGGCGTGCCCGGCTTGACCCACGGACGTTTGAGATTTTCGTCGCGGCCGTAAGGCTTGAACCCGCCTTCGGGCACTTCGGTCAGGAATTCGACCGGGAAGGCTTCGTAGGTTGTGAGATCAGGCACCGCCCATGGCTCGGCGGCGTTGGCGATATAGCCGTCGGTGAGCAGGATCACCGGGGTCATATATTGCACCGCGATGCGCACCGCCTCGATCGCACATTCGAACGCATCGCCGGGCGAGCGCGCCGAAATCACGGGCATCGGCGCATCGCCATTGCGGCCATAAACCGCCTGATACAGATCCGACTGTTCGGTCTTGGTCGGCAGGCCGGTCGACGGGCCGCCGCGCTGTGAATTGACGATGACGAGTGGCAGCTCGGTCATGATCGCGAGGCCCATTGCCTCGCCTTTCAGCGCGATCCCCGGCCCCGACGAGCTGGTGACGCCGAGCGAACCGGCATAGCTGGCGCCAATGGCCGAGCAGATCGCAGCGATCTCGTCCTCGGCCTGAAAAGTCGTGACGTCATATTCCTTGAGCCGCGACAGGTGATGGAGAATCGCCGACGCGGGCGTGATCGGATAGCCGCCAAAGAACATCGGCAGCTTCGCCAGTTGCGCGCCCGCGACAAGGCCCAGGGCGATGCCCTCAGCGCCGGTCAGCGTGCGATACAACCCCGGCGCGACCGGCGCGGGATCGACATGGTGTTGCTTGAGCGGCCCAGCCAACTCGGCGGTCTCGCCATATGCATGACCCGCATTCAGCGCCGCGATATTGGCGGCGGCAAGATCGGGCGCCTTGGCGAATTTCGCGTTGAGCCAGTCAATGAGCGGCGCGCGATCGCGGTCGAACATCCACAGCGCCAGCCCCAGCGTCCACATATTTTTGCAGCGCAAGGCTTCCTTGTTGCCAAGGCCAAAGGGCTTCACCGCATCCATCGTCAGCTGGCTGATGTTGAGCTTGAGAAGCTGCCATTTCGCCAGACTGCCATCGTCGAGCGGGTTGGCGTCATATTTCGCCTTGGCGAGGTTGCGATCGTTGAACTCGCCCTCGTCAGCGATGATCAGCCCGCCCTGTTTGAGCGAGGGCACATTGGTCTTGAGCGCAGCCGGGTTCATCGCGACGAGGACGTCGGGCGCGTCGCCCGCGGTGTCGATCGCCGACGATCCGAAATTGATCTGGAAGGCAGACACCCCGAACAATGTGCCCTGCGGCGCGCGAATCTCGGCGGGAAAATCGGGGAAGGTCGCAAAGTCGTTGCCCGCGAGCGCCGACGACAGCGTGAACTGACCGCCGGTCAGCTGCATCCCGTCGCCGCTATCACCTGCAAATCTTACTACCACTGCATCCGAAAGGGGGGACTGCCGCTTGTCGGCTTCGTCCACTACCGCTGTCGCCATTTTATCTTCTGCCTTGAATCTTGCGAACCTGTGACGCTGGCCTAGGCCTGTGGGCGCGATGCCGCAATTCAGAAAAAATTGTCCGCCGCAAACTTCAAACGTCCGAATGGGTTGCCAATTGCCATTGAATTATCCGCCGCGATGCCGAATAGCTGCGCGAACGACAGGCCGCACAAGCGGAACGAGGGGATCATCAGGATGACCGACGGCACCACCCATTATACGCGCCCCGACGTGGCGATGTTCCTCGCTTTCCTCAATGCGCAGGAAGGCCCCAAGATGGAAGAGTTGCCGCCTGCCGAGGCGCGCGAGATGTTCCGCATGATGGCCCAGATGGCCGACGGGCCGCGCGGCGAGATTGCGAAGGTCGAGGATCGGGCAATTCCCGGCCCCGCGGGCGAGATTCCGATCCGCATCTATGACAATCGTCCCGATCGCGAACCCGGCCCCGTGATGGTCTTTTATCACGGCGGCGGCTGGGTGATCGGCGACCTCGACACCCACGACGCCTATTGTGCCGAAGCCGCGCGCCTGCTCGACATGCCGGTGATCGCGGTCGATTATCGCCTCGCGCCCGAACACCCCTTCCCTGCCGCGCCCAACGATTGCGAAGCGGCGACGCGCTGGGTCGCGGATCATTTCCCTTGCACCGGACTGGTCCTGTCGGGCGAAAGCGCTGGCGGCAATCTGACGATAGCGACGGCACTCACGTTGCGCGACAAGCCCGCCGCCAAGCCAGTGATCGCCATCCACCCCATTTACCCAGCGGTCACGACGCACGACGACTGGCAAAGCTATCGTGATTTCGGCGAAGGCCATTTGCTGACGACCGGCAGCATGACGTATTTCGGCAATCATTATGCCGCGGACCCCGCCGACTATCGTGCATCGCCGCTCGATTTCCCCGCCGCGGGTCTGCCGCCGACGCTGCTCACCACCGCAGGTCTCGATCCGCTACGCGATCAGGGCCGCGCTTACGCCGCCAAGCTGATCGAGGCCGGTGTACCAACAACCTATCGCGAAGCGACGGGCAGCATTCACGGCTACATCAATCTGGCGCAAGGCATCCCGAGCGCCAAGGGCGACATCAGCGGCGCGTTGACGGTCTTGAAAGCGATCGTCGCTGAAGCTAGCGGGACGTCATGATCGATCCCAGCACGCTTCCCTACCGCCCCTGCGCCGGCGTCATGCTCGCCAACCGCGACGGCCGTGTCTTCGTCGGCCAGCGGCTCGATACTTCCAGCGAGGCGTGGCAGATGCCGCAAGGCGGGATCGACCCCGGCGAAGATGCCGAAATGGCCGCGATCCGCGAGCTGGGCGAGGAAACCGGCGTCCATGGCGGACTGGTTGAGATCATCGCGCGCAGCCGCGAGGAATATTTCTATGACCTGCCCGACGAATTGATCGGCAAGATGTGGGGCGGAAAATATCGCGGTCAGCGCCAGCACTGGTTTCTGATGCGCTTCATGGGCGAGGATGGCGACGTCAACATCGCCACCAAGCATCAGGAATTTCGCGCCTGGAAATGGGCGGAGCTGAACGAGATCGAAAAGCTCATCGTGCCCTTCAAGCGGGTACTTTACCGCGGACTGGTCGAGGAGTTCGGCCCACTCGTCTGATCCCGCAGCGCCAGCGCTATCCGGAATACATCGCCGAACATCTGTGGTGTCAGGCGCCCGGTGTTCGTGTTGTAGCGCGAGCAATGATAGCTATCGACCAAGCGCCTCCCATCCGCGAGCAGATGAATGGCCCCATGACCAAAAGGATGCGCCGCTAGGCGCGCGCCTGCTGCCCTTAGCACGGCATCATGCGCGATCCGTCCGAGGGCGATGATGACGCGGACCCGCGGCAAGGCGGCCAGTTGTTGCTCAAAAAACGGTCGGCAGCTCGCAATCTCCGCCGGCGTCGGCTTGTTCTGCGGCGGCAGGCATTTGACGCTGTTGACGATGATTGCGCCGTCCAGCGTCAGCCCATCGTTGATCCGCGCGTCGTATCGGCCGTTACTCAGCCCGAACTCGGCAAGCGTCGCGAACAGCAGGTCGCCCGCATAGTCGCCGGTGAACGGCCGCCCCGTCCGGTTCGCGCCATGCTTGCCCGGCGCCAGTCCCGCAAAGGCCAGCCAGGCGTCGGGATCGCCGAACGCATGTACCGGCGCGTTCCACCAATCGGGATGCCCGGCCTTACATTCCTGCCGAAAGGCGACGAGCCGCGGGCATCGCCGGCAGTCGCGCGGCGGCTCGGTTCCGGGCAATGGGCTGTCAATTTCCACGCATCTGCGATAGGCGCGGGTTCATGAGCAACGCAATGCCGCTTCCTCTTTATGCCATCGGCCTGGGGTCGAACCGACGCCATGTGCGCTTCGGCGATCCGCGCGCGGTGCTGCTCGCCGCGCTCGCCGCGCTCGAAAGCGACGACATTGAGGCCGTCGATGCCAGCCCGATCATCGCCAGCGACCCGCTCGGCCCCTCGCGCCGCCGTTATGCCAATGCGGTCGCACTGGTCGCGTCGGCGCTGAGCCCGCCCGAAATGCTCGAAAGACTGCACGCGATCGAAACCACCTTCGGCCGCCGCACCGGGCAGCGGTGGAGTGCGCGAACGCTCGACCTCGACATTCTCCTCTGGTCGGGCGGCATCTGGTCCGACAGCGCGCTGACCATTCCCCACCCGTCTATCGAACAACGCGCCTTCGTCCTCGGCCCGCTGCGCGCCATCGTTCCCGAATGGCAGCACCCGCTCCACGGCCGCAGCGTCCGCCAACTCGCCGCGCGCCTTGCACGTCCAAAGCCGGTTGACCGGGGCGCAGCGGCGCACTAGGGCGACGGCTCACTTCGCACGCCGCCTTTGCAGCGCCGCGATGGGCCCTTAGCTCAGTCGGTAGAGCAACTGACTTTTAATCAGTAGGTCGCTGGTTCGAACCCAGCAGGGCTCACCATATTTTATGTTACAATTCAATTAGTTAGGTTCATCAAAACATCGAGAGTCTAGCTGATTATGGAAATGAGTACCGAACAAGCACCGAACAGCAGCTCGGTTCGTCGCGAAAGGCTGTGAACGGGAGAATGCGGCTGTTCGCAAATCCATCGGGCATTGTTACAGTGAAGAGCAAGCGAAGGGGCTGTTTCGATCCGACGAACGCGTTACCCGCGCCGATACTGAATAGACGGGACGGGTAATCTAGTGGCTGGACGATCAAAGAAAAAGCTGACCAATGAGCCGGACGTGGGCGGCAGCGCACCCGATCTCATCTACGAAACTAACCTCGGCAAGATGTATTGCGGCGACACGCTCAAGCTCTTGGCCGGCCCCGAAGGACAGGCGCTTGGCGGCAAAGCCCAGCTTGTATTCACGTCCCCACCGTTCCCCCTGAATATGAAGAAAAAATACGGGAACCTCCAAGGCGAGGAATATATCGAATGGTTTGCAGGGTTCGCTCCTAAGCTCAAAGATTTGCTCACCCCTGACGGTTCTATCGTGATTGAGATTGGAAATGCTTGGGAACCAGGGCGTCCTGTGATGTCCACGGTCGTTCTCAAAGCATTGCTTCGCTTCCTTGAGGCGGGCAACCTGCACCTGTGCCAAGAGTTTGTCTGGTATAACCCCGCCCGACTGCCCTCCCCCGTCCAGTGGGTCAACGTCGAGCGTATCCGCGTCAAGGACGCATTCAGCAAGATTTGGTGGATGTCGCCGGTCGATAGACCGAAGGCCGACAACCGCCGCATCCTAAAAGAATACAGCGCCAGCATGAAGCGGCTGATCGAGACGGGGAAATACAACAGTGGGAAACGTCCCTCCGAGCACAACATCGGCAAAGAGAGCTTCAAGACCAACAACGCAGGGGCCATCCCGCCAAACGTTCTCGACGGTGACGATGCGCCCAGCCTAGGAACTCTTCTCAAGGGAACGAATACCCGTTCACATGAGAAGTATCAGACGTTCTGTCGCGAGCGGGACATACCCTTGCACCCCGCGCGGATGCCGAAAGAGTTGGTCGAGTTCTTCGTCAAATTCCTGACCGATGAGGGCGACCTTGTGTTCGACCCCTTCGGCGGCAGCAACACGACAGGCGCAGTCAGTGAGGAATTCAATCGCGCCTGGGTGAGCTGCGAGGCGAACCTGCCCTACGTTACCTCTTCAATCGGTCGCTTCGACAGCGAGGATCTGCGGATTGTCGGCAACGTCGATCTGCCAGCCGCGACGGGAGACACGGATGGTGCGGAGAGGTTGGCGCAAGAAGCCACCTAGGCTGCCTCGTCGGCCTCTTCTAGCGTCGATCCCGACCTCACTTCTTGCGAGGCAACCATGGCGGCGATTGAAGCAAGACGGCACCTCTCCTGGCGTGAGAACTCCGCGACTGCCTCCTCGTCCATGTCGACCACATCCTGCTCGCCTTCGTGCGCCAGCAGCGCGTGCACTGCTAGCCATAGCTCGTAACGGCGGATGAAGGACGCCAGAAGCGCGGGGTTCTGGCTCGCGATCCTCTGGCACTCGCCCGCAAAGCGTGAGAACTTGGTCGAATAATAGATGTAGAGAGTCCCCTCATTCATCTGAGCAGCGCTTGCGTGCCGCTTCACCGTGCCATCCTCGTCGCCCGCAGTGACAAGTTCCCAGTTCTCGTCCTCTGTCACGTCAACGGGAATCACCTCGAACTGCGGGAAACCAGACTGTGAATCTCCTTCCTTTGGAGTCGGCGGATCGACAATCAACGTGTCGCGCTCATCGCTCAGGGCAGAGTGACCTGGCCGGTAGAGCTCGATGCGCACGCTTCCTTTGCTACCGAGTGCGATGTCGGCCTTGGCCAAAACTCCAATCCGCATTCGCCCGCCCTGGAGAGGGCTGGTACCGAAGACCTCGAGGTCGTCCGCAACGGCGATGTTAATCCGGGACTTCGCGGCGTCGTCCGGGTCGTGGTAGGACGAGTTGGCATCTGTCTCGATGCGGATATATCGGCGCTGTCCGGCGAAGAAGGTGATTGCCTCGTCCTGGTCCGCCACGATCCGGATGAAGGTCGGGGGATCGACGGTGTCAATCGGCTCAGGCTTCTGGCGGGGTTTGGGCGTCGGTTTGTCTACGCCGTCTTCGCTTTTCTTGTCGCCCTTAACTTCGACCAAAGCCGGACCGACGAGGCGAAGCAGCTTGGCAACCTGCCGCTGCATCTGCTTCTGCGCGTCGTCGTCTTTCTCCTTGAGGCTCTTTTCGCGGGCCTCTTCGTTCAGTCGCTTGAGTTCGTCATCCGACTTGAGGAGGCTGATCACTTCCTGCTGAATGGTGGTTTGGACGTAGCCTTCCCGGGCCTGCTCGCGGGTCGAGGAAAAAAGCTGTCGTTTGGCGGTAGGTGACAGCCGGTCGCAACTGACGTGGACGATCAGCCGACCCTGCGTTTGAAGGAACGGAAGGTCAGCCTCTTTGCTGATGAGACGGCCGGAAAATTCTCCTTGGTTCTGGCCGTTATGAGAAAGCACGATTGGCTTCGCATCATCGACGAAGTTGCGTGACGGTTTGCTCGGCTTTTTTCCCTTGGCGACTTCAGGCCTCTTAAGCACCCAGTACTCGATCCCGATGTCGCCATGGTCGCCAAGTGACACGTTAAACATGGGCAGATGGTAATCGAGATCGGGCCCTTTTCCACCCTCATCTCCCGCGTCCAAGGCGCCGTTCAACGCGTTACGGGCTCCTTTGATTGTGCGATTCCAACCGGCCACGATGTTCTCGAAGCGCAGCGGGGCAACGGGATCGAACATAATCCGCTGCAAGGCGCCATAAAGGCTGCGAGTGCCGAGAGATGACGTGTAACTTGTCAGATCATAGCCGAAGTGCCGGATCACCGTGCCGTTCTCGAAATCCCCGTCCTGAGCCTGGGTTGTGAGTACGTCACCTTCTTGAACCAAGTACACATAGCGCCCAGTTTTGTAGTCCTCTGCGGGGAGGTCCTGATAGCGGACAACCGTAAACGCAATGACATCCGTACCCTCCATCCTAGACGCGATGAAAACATATTTCGAGAACGCTAGGGTGCTTGAGCCTCCTTGGCCGTAGGTCCCTGCCAGGTAATGCTTCTGGATCTTGTTGCTCTCGTTGAGGCTGAGGATAGTGTCCTTCATGCGCATCGGCTCAATTCCGGTGCCGCGATCAACAACCGTCAAAATCCGCGACTGCCAGCCCTCGCCAGGTTCCAACCGGACAACCGTCCTCTCTGCAAGCCCTTGACGCTCCTTCGGCGTCAAGCCGGCGAGGCCGGTCTTCGCGGGGACGCCCAGCCAAGCCTCAGCAGCCTCCCGCGGAGTGCGGCATTCCGGTACGCCCTTGTGGTGGCCGTGCTCGAGTTCCAGCAGCGCGTCATGTCCGTTTGTTACACGCTCAATGAGCGAGCGGGCTGGATCGGCAGCAACCTCGATGGCGCCACGGTTGTTTGCCCGCCCGCCAAACGGGACTTCATTAGCCCCGGCCACTTCGAGAAACTTTGCGTGCGCGGCTCGCACATCTTCCACTTTCTCGGCTTTGAGCAGGGTATTGAACAGGTCGCGCACCAACATGAGTCTGTCTCCTTAAAGGGTGAACCCACCGCTCCGCTTCGTCTTGGGCGAAGCAAAGCGCTGCTCAACATCCGTGACGCTGTCCCGGAGTGCCTTCACGATCTTCTTAACCTCGGTATCCTCCCACTCATAGAGCTGCTTGTTGGAGAGGTTTCCTAAGCGGGCGATAGCCTCGATTGCCCGATTCGTTCGGGCCTCCGCTAGCTCACGAAACTTGCCCCGCTTCGACAGTTCTTCCTGAATTTTTGCCACTGAATTTCTCCCGCATATTTTTAAAACTGTGCGTGATATATCGTAGAGATTATTCTGCGTGTCAAGATGCAGGCATATTTGATGAAATATACGACACGTTTTTGATGCTGCACGGCGCGATTTTGAGCGCTTGCAGACTCCGGAAGTTTGCAAGTGCGGCGCCTGAGGTGCCGCCGCGCGATCATAGGATGTCGGCACTGTGGCAGTTGCCACGGTTGGGCGAGCAGGTTCGGGATTTGAGGCGCTGCTAGACAAGCTAAGCGATGGAGACCTCGTGCGCGTGACGGGTAAACGCGCCCCTCCCCACATTGGGCGAGGTTCCTGCCCTAACGCTACGTGAGCGCCTATTTCCAGAGCGAGCCCCTGCAACCGCGGGATATGACCAGGTTGCGAGAGAAGTAGGCTTTGTCTTCTCGGACGACACCGACTGCGAAGTTTTCCTTACAAACTACAAGGATTTCTACCGCTTCTACCCGGCGCTTTTATCGGCCGAGCTATAGGTTTGCGGGACGGGAGCAAGCAGGTCTCCCGGCAGAACTTCCAATGCGCGTGCCAACCGCCCCAGCACGCTGACAGAGGGATTGCGACGACCGCGTTCAATGCCGCCCATATAGGTCAGATCGATTTCGGCATCATGGGCAAGCTGCTCCTGCGTCAGCTTCCGCTCAACCCGCAGCCGCCTCACATTTGCGCCGACGATCTTGTTCCAGTCCATCGGCCAGACTGATGCCGCGCCGCGCAACATTCACTAGGGACTATAGTCCCTATTTGATTGACAGCGCCGATTAGCGCGGCAGAGTCGCGCCATGTTCGATCTGTGGGCCCCTGAGCACTCGGTGCTGCGCGAGAAGGTAATCGAACACATATTCCTCGCCGAGCTGTCCCGGCACCTCCTGCTCGATCTGGGTCAGCCGTTCGAAGTACTGCGGCCTGAGTACGACGCATTCGGTTACGACGTCGTGGTCCAGGTCGGCGCCGCGATGCGGCACATCCAACTCAAAGCCACAACGGCGAGCGGCGCCCGTGCGCACGTCGATGTCCAGCTCGCCTTGGCGCAGAAGCCGGGCGGATGCGTCGTGTGGATGTTCGTCGATCCAACCACCCTCGCCCTCGGCCCATTTCTCTGGTTCGGCGGTGCAGTTGGGCAGCCGCTACCACCGCTCGGCGATCGGGCCGTGCGCCATACCCGCGGCGATGCCGATGGCGTGAAGAAAGTCCGAAGCGGGCTGCGGCGGCTGCCACGTGGCGAGTTCGTACGGTTTGAGACTATCGGTGATCTGGCCATGGCCATGTTCTCGGACGCCGGCCCGCCGTCATAGTGCAGGTTCGCTTACCCGCTCCCGTGGCGCTTTGTTCCCGGACACTATCGAAGGGAAAGCAGCGTGGCAGCATCCGCAAGCAAATCGACAATGACCCGAAGCGACAAGGGACCGGTCGCGAGATATGAGGTACATCGGCAACGGGAACCGGTCGCGCGCGGGGTTCAACGGTCGCCGGTCGTAGAGGAATTCCAAGCTCTCGATCGCGCTCGGCTCAGGGCCCTCGGCTATGCGCTCGACGGCCCCACGTCGTCCGGCGAGCGGTTCACCGGCACCGTGTCCGTGGTGCGGGTTCTTTGGAGCGGCGACCGGCGCGCCACGACCGATCTCATCGACGTAATCGACGAGCGCGTGGCGTTCCGGCTACTCAACGAGGTCCGCCTGCCACGCCCGCAAGATCTGGCGGTGTCGCTAGATCGCATCCAGTCAGAAATCGACGCAATCGCTCATATCGGCGTTTAACGGTGCCCACTTCGGTGCTTCCATGGCGAGCGACCGCGGAAAGCGCGAATAGCTAACGCGTTCTGTGCGGCGACACTCGAATTGAATATCAGAAGGCCCCGAGACTGAAATCTCGGAGCCTTCTGCGTCAGAATCGCTCGTAGGTTTCGGTCTTGCCGCAGCGGATCACGTCCACGTCGACCGGCCATGGGTCCCTGACCCACATGAGTTGCCCTTCGTCCGATCCCGACTTAATCATAAACGTCTCCCGGTAGCCGAAGCCGCGCAAGATGCTACACAGCCCCTTCCTCGCTCGCATAGGCATGAGGTCGGGGTCTCCCCTGCCTGCGATCAGCAGCCGGAACGCTTCGTTCAGGCTGATCGCCTGATAACCGGCGAGCTTGCGGATCGAGGACAATACTGGATTGCGCGCCACGTCACGCCGCCGGATTGAGGAAGTTGCCGCCGCGCGTCAGCTTCGGCCAGGTGGAGCGGTTCGGTGCACCGACGGGAAGTCCCTGCACGGCGACGGCATCAATGCCCGCGCCGACGACAACGGCGGTGAATTTTTCGATCGACGGACCACCGGCCAACGTTTGAGCAACGGTGCGGGCGGCCGCGACGTCTGCGCCCTCAGCTATGATGAAGCCGATACCGTCAGGACGGCGGAGGTTTTCGGCGGCGGAAAAGAAGGCAAATACGGCCATGTGAAATTCCTTTTTGGTTGGTGCTGCGGCTTTGTGGCGGACGGATCAGGCCGCTTCGGCGGGCTGCTCGGCGTCTTCCTCATCGTCGGTATAGGCCCCGATTTCCTGCTCGCGCTTGCGGAGCATTGCGATCTGGAGTGCGCGCTGGGGGTTGGGCTTGCCTGTCTCGAACTCGGCGTCCTCATTGAGCGCTTCGAGTACGCGCCGCTCGGCCTCGACGAGCGCCTGGCTCATCTCCCGGTGCAGGTCACCGATAAGCACGTCGGCCAGTTCGGAGGCTGAGAACGGACGGTCAGTGCGTGGCAGGTCGGAGATCCGACTGCACAGTGCCGCCGCGAGCTCCTTGTCCTTGGTGGCCGCCGCGAACTCCGCCAAGCTGGCGATCTCCACCGGGCCAGACCCCGCGATCTGCTGCATGATCCTGCTGCGCCGTTCTGATCCGAGGGTCTCGCGCATGAGCATCTGGATTGGGCTGCGGTAGTGCACGGCAGCAGCACTCAGCTTTCCAGCGAGGCCGCCCAACTCGCGAGTGTGGGCACGTCGCTGGTCAGCGCTATCGCGGACGAGCTCACCGCGAAATCCGCTGATCGACTTCGCGACAACCGAGGGGCGATCCTTCGCATCGAGGGTACGAAGAGAGCTTGCGACCTGCTCGCCGTGGCGCTCGACGCGACCGGACAAGTTGCACAATAGGTTGGTGTGGGCGGTGCGGCCGGCATGAATGCGGGTGATCATGGATCGTATGTCGGTCGGGCTCAGCCATTGCGCTCCGAGCGTGGCTTTGGGTGCGGGCATGTTCTTCTCCTTGAAGGTCCTCGCGTCTCGCTAGGGGCTTCATGATCCGACCATGCCCGGGCTCAGCCCAGGTGATGCCCGCCATCGCGGGCATGGCCGAGACGCAATTGCCTCGAACGACACACGATTATTGGATGCGCTTGCAAAGACGCGATCTGGACCATTACTGATCGCGAATGGCCAAATCGGATGGCCGCCGCCGCGTTCTGAGAACACGGCGGCGGCCGAATGGACGAATTAGCGCAGCCGAATGTTAAGCCGCCTTCATGACTTTCTGCGCCCACTTGCGCTGCATCTTCGGATCGACCCCAGCGAGGAGCACTCTCATAGCGATGAGTCCTGGTCCGCAACGCTTATGCACTTCACGCGCGGCAGCGTGCGCCACGGCACCGTATTCGACCACCTCTGCCGACGCTTCCGGATTACGGGAACGCATCATGGCAAAGTCGCTGCTCAACACTTCGATGACGCGCTTATCGATGGTGACTATCTTTCCCATATAAACCTCCAATTGTTGCGCACGAGGTTTCGTGCGGGAGATCCAATCAGGGATTCAAACCGCCGCTGCTATCAACGTTTGGGTTAAAATCGGATTCATAACTTGCGCTGGCAAATCGCGAGAGTTTCAAGTTTTGGCCGACCAAGATCGCATTCGTAGGCGCAGCTCGGTATTCTGCACGGTATTTCTTCGACAGTCAGGCTAAAAACCCAACAATTCCAAAGCTCTTACCGCGTTGTCTCACTGATCGACGATCAGAGCTGTTGACCCGCAAACAAGATTGCGACCACAATTCCTCTATATCGCCAGGAGGGGGAGAATGGTGAAGATAGCCGATACAATTTTCAAACGAGTGCCGCCGGCAAACTTTGCCGAAAAGATAGGAATTCCTGTCGGATGGGTTGTCATTCGACATAGCCATGTCGCCACGAAACTAGCTCGCAGGAAAACGCACGGCAGATGGGTATCTATCAAGTGCGGAAATGAGAAAATCTATCGAATTCTTCGATACTCGGCCAAGCTTCCAGCCGATCAAATTGTTATCGATTGGGCGGGTTGGATCGATCTTCAAGGCCGCACAGATGACGAGTCGGAAATACTCCAGCTAGAGATCGACAACGCTAGCTTTCGGGAATTGCTTACGATCCCATTCAAGCACGTTGATCCAGGATTTCGGCTTTCGGCGTGACTTGGCCTAATCTCCGTGGGGTTGGGTGTCCTGTCCGTGATATTATCGATCACTCTAGCTCCCTGACAACTCATTCGAAGCTGTGTCCGGTAGGCGCTCTCGATATCTCGCCTGCTGGAGCGCCGCGGCGGCGCTCCACTGCTCAATGGGCAGTGTGCCAGGAACGACGAGTACGCCGCCGCCGCCCGTGTCTACGCTGAGCTTTCCATCATCGCGATCGCGCCAGCCGTGGCGGGCTTTGGCGAGAAAAATTGCCGCCACGGTGTCACCCTTGCGGGCAAGTTCCATCAGGATGTCGCGTAGTTCGGTTTCCTCAAACGCACGCTGCGCCTCAACTTGGGCCAGAAGGTCTGGGTCATCCTGCATCAGTCGGTCGAAGGTCTTCACAGCGATAGACAGAGCCCTGGCGATTGCGTTCTTAGGATAGCCATCGAAGAGCGCCGCCATGACACGCTCGCGGTTGTTGGCGGACAACCGGACCTTGTTGTGTGGCTCAAAGCCTTCGAGCTTCGCCCGCGGGGGCGCTACCGACGAGCCGGGCGCGGGTTCGTCGAGCGGGTCGATGCCGAGACGGCGGGCGCGCTTTCGAGGTGATCCTGCCATGCCGGCGACAGTGCCGCGGGTGTGGGCGCGCAGGGACCAATGCTATTTGTTCAGTTGGCTGGGTACTTCGGCGAACCCTGATCACGCCACTCCATACTAACCTGCAGGTCGGTTGTCGTGGCTACGTAGCTTCCCCGCCATAGCTCTAGAATTACGGCGGGCCTCCCGTCGATCTTGCCTGATCGCCAGAGGCCGTTGCGACGATCCGAGCCCTGATCGATAACGACAGTCCTACCGCCAAATCGAAACGTATGGCGCAACCCGGTCGGCGTCGAGACATACCGCAAGGTGCAATATACCTCGGTGGCCCCGTCCTCGTCGGATTCGGTAACGTTCTGATAGGTGCAGCTTTGTGGAAATGGCCCATCCTGTGCGGCGGCCGATGAGGTAAAAAGCGCGAGCGCTGAGATCAGTTCGAGCATGCATCCCCCGTGTTCCAATCTTGATACCGAGAGCCGCGATCGGTGTCGAGCGCGGTGCTTCGGCCGGACCACGATAGCCTAAGTATTGTAGATCAATGCCTTGCGGGCAGTCGCCCCCTAATTTCTACTTAGATGCTCACCTTTACCAGTCGAGCCGGATCGAAGGATGTCTCATCGCCTACTTGTTGCCCTGCCTATTCCACTCAGGCTTGATGAGACGGATAAGTCCCGTCTCCAGTCCTGGTGCGCCATCCACCGGCAAACCGTTCCATTCGAAGCTAGGCGGGGTCGCTACGAGAACTTGGACGCGTGCTCCTGCCCGAAGCGTCTCCAAGATGCGACCTTTGATGTGCGCGGAGGTTTTTTGGCCTTTGTGGCCGCGGATGTAATGGCCAAGCCGCGTCCGAAGAGCATTACGGGTCAATCCGACGTATTTGATCCAGCCATCGACCGCGAACGCATATACCCCTGCTTCGGAAGGCGTCGCCGCGCTGTAGCCGAAGCTGTCGTCGTCGGTAAGCGAGCAGTCGCAGAGCAGGACGAACTGGGCTTCAATAAGTTTCTCGATTGGCCAAGGCTCAATCGGAATGGAAGCCCTTTTCGCTGTACGGTCCGAAGGCGTCCGCGCTTCACGAGGCATTCCCCTAATGAGCGTATTGCGGACATGCTGAGGCCGAATATCCAAGAAATGAGCAATCTCGGTGCGAGAGAAACCGGCAAGATCTAATGCCCTAATTTTATCCGCCTTCGTTGTCAGGCCTTCGACGATTTTCTGCGGTAGCGGCATTTATGAAGACTGGGGGATAAGACCAAAGGCTGCAAGGCAGATTTCTAGAACGCGGGCCATGTGCACCAGTGCTTGAAGCAGTATCAATTTGTGAGCGACGGTTTCAAGCGTGAATCCCTCTACGCACGCGCGCGCGCGTTTTGCCAATGGACGGCAAGGCAAGTGAGTATCCGGGGACAGGTAGACAAGCACGCTTCGGCTCACCCGGATTGCTCTCACTCGTCCAGTGGCGACACGATAGTCGTAATAAATTCATTTATCAGAATAGTGCTTGTCTACCTGTCTACAGCGTCGAAAACATATGAAAATAAAGGATTTGGCGGTGGACGACATGCGCCGTCCACCGCCGGTCCATACGCGCCTTAGCTGTCTACATCGTCGCCATGGCGGCGCTGATACGACTCCGCACGTGCTGCGGCACCTGCTCCTGCCCATTCATCGTGGTTGCGGATGGACCATAGCTGACACGACGGGCGAGCATCGTCGTCGCCCTTCGTATAACGGGTGTGTTTGACTGCGCCGACCTCGTCTTTCAGCCATCCAGCGACCTTCGTGCGAACGTTGCGCGTGTGCCGCTTGAGATCCGTCGGCACACAGGCAACGAGTTCCTCCAGCCGCACCAGATCGAAGGCAAACGGCCCCTCATGGCCTTCCAGTAGCTCGGCAAGATACTGCTCGGCTTCCGAAAGGGATCGTCGGCGCATTTCCTGCTTGCCGCTGGTCGTCGGTGCCATGCCCTTCGGATTGAGCACCACCTTGCGCTGCATCAGATAGTGTTTCACCGCAGCGGGTCCATCGCCGTCAAGGAAGGCGAACAAACGCTCGTAGTATCCTTCGTCAAGCGGACGCATCTCCGATGAGATCACAAGCCAGCGCCTGTCACCGTTTTCGAGTGGGAGGGCGTCTTCGTGGTTCGTGAAGGCTATGAGGTTGAGGTGGTTGGGGATGGTGTAGATGCTGCGCTTCTTTTCCTCGATGCGCAGCGTCGGCTCGGTGATGATCGGCTTAAGCCGGTTCGCCATATCGAGTCTGCCCCTGGCCATCAGTTCCTCGATGACAGCGAGGCAGCTGCCTTCCGTCCACACCGTCCACTGGGACAGCACTTCGTCGTTGGAAGGAAATACCACATTCGGCGCACCGATGATGGCGGTCATCATGCGTCCGATCCAGCTCTTGCCGGTGCCTTGGCCACCGCGGATCAGAAGCGCATAATGCACCTTCTGCCCAAGTGACTGCACAAGCATTGCGAGATAATCGAGCACGTATCCGCGCTCGGTCTCGTCGGGCACCACATTGGCCATATGATCGAGAAACACAGCGACATTGCCGGGCTTCGCTTCAACGCCTGAGTCCCGCCAGATATTGTAGCGCCCACCGTCCTCGCCGTCGGGAAACTCGCTCTTGCCGGGAAGGTAGACGAGCGATTCGAACTTCCTAACGCGCAGCTTTCCCTTGAACACGGCTTCGACAATTGGGCCATCGAAGCGGTGAGCGAACGCGGCTTTCCACTGTTCTCGCGACCATTTCTTTCCGTCGGAGCGGCGTACGAATGCCTCCGCATCGATCACAAAGACCCACTCGTCTGCAATGCCCGTGCGTGACGAGACCGGCTCCGTCTGATCGGGAGGCAAGTCGTCGGGAAAGTCTTCCTGCGCACTGGTGCGGGGTATCAGGTCCTCCCGGCCTGCGATGTGGAGCACTTTATAGAGAGTCCGGATGGTGACGCTGCGGCCGCCGCGGTCAGCGTTGAGGCTGTTCCATCGCTTCTCTACCAATTGCGAATGATCGGAGTATTGGGGATCACCCGCGCTCCACAGCACGAACTCTTCGCGTCCCGCGCCTGCCGTGGCATGGTGACACGCCATCATCAGGTCGAGCCAAGCACCCTGGTCACGAAAGCAAGTCGGATCGAGGCCATCCAGCATCGCGGCGAGCTGTTCCGGTTCCAATTCTCCGCCGTCTGCGCTAGCTCCGCGTTCAGGCTTGCGGAGGCAACCGAGCAGCGTTTCTGGAGCATCGCCGACAGTGGCAAGAGGCTCGGAGAGGCTATCCCACCGATAGGGCCGACCAGTATCAGGGTGGATCGACCCAGGCGCAACGACCTGGCGACCGTATGACTTGAACTCGATACCCGGATATTCCTTCACGCTCTCGCTGAGATCATTGCCCTCAGGCCTGCGCATGTAGAAATGAAAACCGCCGCCGGTGACGACCTGCGGATAGTCGTCCAGTCTGAATTTCAAGTCCTTCTGCAACCGGTCAACCGGATCGTCACCATCCTTAAAGTTCCTCGGATCGACATCAACGACGAGGTCACAGGACCGGAGTCTCACACCGACGTTGCAGCCGCCGTCGGCCATGCGCTGCCGCGCTTCGTGTACAGACATAGGCGCGGCGGTGCGCCAGCCCTTCAAAGGCACCTTTCCGATCTTCTTCCCATGCTGATCGAGATCATCGGGGCCGTGCAGCTTGATGAGTTCGTATCCAGTGCCTTCAAACGGTAACAAGTCGTCGGGGAGAAAACCGAATGAGGGTGCCCCAGAGATTGATGGGGGGACATCCTCGTGACCGTCGAAGCTGCCCATTCTTGCCTCTTCGCCGCTGGGCGCGCCGTTCACATCGGCGCGCCCACTCTTTCCCGAGTATGTCATCGCGCCACCTCCCCACGCACGAACGCGTCAAGATCGTCAACGTGGTAACGGACGAGCTTGTTC
The DNA here is from genome assembly GCA_016463225.1 of Sphingopyxis sp. Classification (GTDB taxonomy): domain Bacteria; phylum Pseudomonadota; class Alphaproteobacteria; order Sphingomonadales; family Sphingomonadaceae; genus Sphingopyxis. The sequence continues at coordinate 65,929 of JAEMRT010000002.1, forward strand.
TGGATCACATGGTAGCGAGGGCCTTCGCCGCGCGAACGCCAAGTTTTCAGAGTACCGGCTGAGCACCCGAGGTACGCGGCAGCGCCCTCACTATCGAGCCAAGGCGTCTGATTATGGGTTTCGAGGACTCGCCGCAGCGCGCCCTCGATCTCAAAGATCGAGTCCGATTGCATCTGCAATCTCCTTCATATGGAGGGGATTGCCGGAAACTCTCTCGCTTGCTCACTTGGGCACAGTCCGGCGACCGCAACGCGACACCGAGGGCGTCCCAATCTTCGCGTTCGACCCTGCTTAACTCGGGTCAGCTGAAAACGGCCTTAACGGACAGAAATAAGTTTGCGGCCCAACGGATAGATCGTTCCACCGTCTTGGATATGGGCGACTGGCAACTTCAACCCTTCCGCAAAAACCAAATCCTCCAGCGCCTGCGCGTGCGTGCGCAATTGCTCGACCAAGTGCTGGGCATGGACGTATCCGCCACTTGCGCCGGGCAGCTTCTGGCCGAGCAGCAGGGCGCTTTCGGCGTAGGGCACCCCAGCGGCGATGTAGAGCGTGCGTGCATGGTGGCGATATTCATGCGGGCTCGGAAGCCCCTTCTCCTTCGGTTCCTCGATGTGGCCGCTGCGACTGGTCACCGACGGCCAAAGCCAATCGCTCGCCAACGGCTCATCGCTCTGCATCCGACGCGTAAGGATGGCCGCAAGCCGCGAACCCATCGGAAGTTGGAGCGGTTCGTCGCTCGTCTTCATATGCGTCAGGGTCAGCACAGCCTTCTCGGCATTCACGTCCTCACGACGCACCTGCAATATGGAAGAGCGCCGGGCGCCTGTCAGCAGCATGGAGATGTGAAGATCGCGCCTCGCCGGACTGAGCCGAAGCACGTCGGACCACCAGACAGACAAGTCAAGCGGCGCGACCTTGCGCCGCTTCGTCGAAGGGACGTGAAGCGCGGCCACCGGATTGCCGACTAGGGTCTCATCGATCCGCATGGCCGTGTTTACGACTGCCCGCAGCGTCCGCATCACCGACGCACCCGTTGTCTCGCCGTGCTTCCGCTTGAGATCGCCGAACAGATCTCGCACCATCTGCCGCGAGATGTCGGCCACGGCCTTCTTTCGCCAAGCTTTCAGATAGTGGTCGAGGTGGTAGCGATAGCCCTCTTCTGTCCGTGGCCGGTGGGGCTTTTCAGACAAGTGGGCCTCCAGCGCGTGCTCCAAGGTAATGCCCGTCTCGTCGGGCCCATCCGTCGGGTCAATCCCCGACTGTATCTGCGACATCAGCGCCTTCGCGCGATTGCGGGCATCTCGCAGTCCGATCCGGTCCACGCGGTCAATTTTCACCCGCACAGTACGAACGTGGCGGCCGTTCCGACGGACGTCGCCCTGACAAGCGTATGATTTTGTCGTTTTGTGGCAGATCACCATCAAGCCTTTGACTTGGCTATCACGGTGGATGCCCGAGCCTAAGGGCAAATCCCGTATGCGGGCTTCGGTGAGGTTGAGTACGGCCATATGACATTCTCCATAAACACCGCGTCAGACACCGAACGGCCACCCTCCTTGGTTGCCGTTGGCTGACGCAGAATGACTGAATGTCGCGGTTTTACGTGCTTGCGAGCCGCCTGATGACCATGATTAGCCTCAGATTACCGGTCGATGCGCAACTTTTAATCAGTAGGTCGCTGGTTCGAACCCAGCAGGGCTCACCATAAATCAAGCACTTAGCGAGAGCATGGTGAAGCGGTCGGCGGGCTAGGTAACGCACAAGGTAACATACGGGGGGGGCGTGATGGTCGACACCAAGCGGGAACCGTTTCCTTACACGGATGATTTCCGACGAGCGAAGCGCAACAGCCTGATTTGGTCCGGAATCACACTGGCCGTCGCCCTCGGCACTCCCCAAATCGAAGAAGGTTTAGCTACCGTCGGGTCGATCGGGGTCAACCTCGGGTACGAACAGGGTGTTTTGGTTGTCGTTTCGGGCGTGATTGCAATATTCATGATCATCGGCTTCGTGCAAGCCCTGCAACGAATGCGGCTCCACGCCAGCAATCTTTTTTACGGCGACACCGATGTTGAAGCTGTTTTTGCCAAGCTCAGCAAGGATGCGAGGGAAGCGATTTACCGCATAAAGGACGCAAAACAAACGTTTGCGAGTAGCGCAGGCCGGATCAAAAACGAGACAGATGAAATAGCGCGGCTGGCGCAACAGTTGGAAAATCCAAACGAGTTTGCTCCGCCGCGGCCACCTCACCGACGCGGTGGCAATCTGCCAGAATTGGATGAATTACAGGCAATCCGTGCGCAATACGCTGCCCTGCAAAAATGGGCTGACGAGATAAAACCTTCGATTAAGACAGCGGTCAATAATTCAGCTGGCGCTAGGTATGAGGCGGTCGAAAGGCTGAAAAACCTCGGCAGCTTCATTTTTTCAGAGTTCAGCAAGAGCGGCGAATCATACGAACAACTTGTCTCCAACGAGGTTTCGGCCTTGGAGCACAAGGTTTCCACTTTGAAGCAGTTTCACGACGGGATCTATCGTGCCGATAGGTGGTGGTTTTGGACCTATGACGTGGCGACAGTGATCCTACTTTGGGGGGTATCGATGATACCGTTTGTTCGCGCGCTTAATCTGCCGTCTTAACGCTCGCACCATATCGAACCGGCGTCAAATGCGACGGCACGATCGCGAGATATGGGCCTTTCGCGCCGCACGTCCGACATTTGAACCGCTCGCGCCACCACGTAAAGCTATCGTTGGTCGCGCTCATTTCGAGCAGCTTGTCGAGACCGATCGTCGTCACGCGCTCGCATCCGCGGCAAGTCAGCTTGGCGGTGACGACATTTCGCAGCCAGCCACAAACGCGATCGAGTTCCATCGCCCGACGCTAGCGATGTTCTCATCTTGTTCGCAATGATTCGGTCGTGCTGACGGGGCAAAATGCGAAAACGGACTTCAACCAATCTGGAATCTTCCCATCCGTGACTCTGGCGGTCCACAGAAAAGGGCGGCAAGGTCGTCCCCTACCGCGCTTCCTGAGACGTCCCGCTCACCTAATTGGCGAAGCGTTGCGAAAAGGTGACTAGCTTACATTCCAGGTCGTCGGCGCGCAGCCCGTCACCGCGTGAAGGATTACGACGCTCTGATCCTCGCCATCATAGGTGGGGCGCGGCAGCCTGCCGCTTCTACATACACGCGAGCGTCGCGAGCTTCCAAGGCGCTCCGTAAGGTCCAAGGATCAAAGCAGAGGCGCGACTCCACATTCGCGGCTGTTGCTACCGAAGTCGGCATAGCTTGTGCGGCAGGTCCAGCCGATAAATGCGGTGTCCGAGGCGTCTCGGATTGCGCCGACATAGGCGACGGCCGTCATCCGGTTCGGCGTCGATGCGGGCGTCGATGCATAGGGATCGGCGTTGAAAGGCGTTGGATCGAAAGACGGAACCGCGGTCTCGTTCGGACCGTTGGCAAGCGAAGCCAGCAAAGTGGTCGTGAAAGTGGCATTGTTGTTGTTGGTGCCACTGCCAAAAATCGCGGCCTGCTGGGCAAATCCGACGTCGGACTGTCGGTCGAAGGTGATACCGTTCGAATCCAGTAAAGCCGAGCGAAAGACGGGTGGCCCCAGATCTTCCAGTGCATCATCGGGCGCTCTGACTGTCGGCAGACCCCAAATCCCCAGAATATTTTCGTTCGTATCCAGGACCGAGTTGAGCAACGCGAAATCAACGCCGTCGGATACCAGAATGGCGTTGTTGACCGAGTTTGAAGCGTGCACCATCGTTGCGTTCGAGATGCGCAGATATGTTCGTGGGAGAGCGTCGAAATCCGTTCCGCCGCTTTTATTCAATACATTGATCGCAAAAGATGAATTGAAATCGGCCTGACGGTGGACAAGATATTGGATCGAGCCCCTGTAACCGTCAAAGGCGGCAATTCCTCCGCCGCGATTGCCCGTCACTGCAAGATATTTGATCGATACGCGACCGCCGTACAACAACAGGCCGTCGTTTGCGCCATCATGTATCTGGACATGGTCCACGGTCGTCGCATAGCCGACGCCGGCGAGCCGCAATCCGGCTCCCACACGTGGCCCTACCGGTGGGTAGTAGGGGTTTGTATAACGGATCTGCACGAAGCGGATCGTGCCGCTATTGTCGCCTTCGATCGCACCGCCAAAACGCACATCGGCGTCCCTAACGCTTGCCTCACAGCCAGCAGTCCCTCCGATTGCGGTGCTGGCGATGCAATTGTTGATCGGAGCTCGGCCGAGAATCGTTATTCCGCGCCAATGGCTGTCTATCTCGGCCGTCCGTTCGCCCCGGACATTGCCGACCGCTGTGAAGATGATCGGCTCGCTGGCGCTTCCGACTGCTTCGACGCGTGAGCCGCGATTGACGACAAGCCAGTCTGCCGTGCTCGCGCCATAGAAGATAACCCCGGGCGCGATCGTAAGTGTTGCGGAACGGCCGTCCGAGGCAGCGCCATCAGCACCCACGTCGGTGCCGACATCGACCCGGCCCGAAATGGCATAAACGGTGCCAGCAAGCTTCGGAAGGCTCAGGTCCGCATTGATTCGTCCCGACAGAGTGCACACCGCGATCGTTGCGCCCGCACCCGATTGCAGCGCGGTCCCGCGCATGGTTCCTGCCGGACAGGGCGGAGGGGGCGGCGTAGGCGTAGGCGTTGGTGTTGGCGTCGGGGTGACGGTGACGGGAGGCGACGATCCGCCCCCTCCTCCACATCCTGCGAGGCCAAGGGCAAGTGGCAAAAGTGAAGCAGATAGAAGCCGGCGAGTCATCTATTTCTCCAATGCGAAAATATTCAAAAAAAAGCTACAATATTGAAATATAGAAATATAGTGGAAATCACTAATCGGCTCAGGTCGCGGTACTCCCTAGTGAGTAGTCGTGATGGAAAGGAATCCAAACAAACTGCCGCCGATCGTGTCAACGGACTTTGTTCCGCCGCCGACATTAAACACGATCTTGCACGTATCGCCGCCGACCATCGGGACGCGAGCGCGCCCTTGGATCGTGTAACGGTTGTTCGCGTCGCGCATCGCGCCGACGTTGCCGACGAAATATTGACGACTGTAGGAAGTGGCTACGACAAACACCGTCGCGCTGTCGTGAGCCGGGCCAAGCCGCTCAAGAGGAATCACCCACTCAAAATCGTAAACGCCCGAGAACATCGCCGTAAATATACCGGTTGAAAAATTGTAATTCCCGGCAGCATCCAGGATCTCGGCGTCGGGCTTCCAATCCACATCCGTGCCGTCCCCGGTGACGTCGTTGCTGCCGACGCCAAGTCGGGCGAATATCTGGCAGAAGGCGTGTGTCAGGTAGCCGAGGTCAGTATTGGCCTTGTCGTCGATCGTTAGCGCCGTTGCCGACCTCGGCGCCGCGAGCATGACGAGCTGACCGGCTTTCGCATCGCGCGTAATGTGGGTCCCCGCCCCTGATAGACTGTCTGCGAAAAAGATATTACCCAGTACCGTTCGTGCCGTGTCGGCCGTGATATGGATGCATTTTCCCGTGTAGGATTTGCCCGGCGCAACAAGGCCCGACATAATTGTTGCCATCGCAGACGCCCGTGGCTGGCCGAGCACGATCTGCTCACCGCCACCGTTGCTTTCCGTTTGTGCATGCCCAATGAAAATCGGGCCGCCGCCGAGAATCATCCCCGCGCCGAAGTTCTCGGACGCCGAAATCATGTCGGCAGTAAATGCTCCCCCTATCCAAAGAAAGCCCGCCTTCTCCTGATCCGTTCCGCCCTTGCCGCCGTTCTGGAAACATCTCACGCGGCTGAAAACAATCTCTCCTATGTTGTTTCCGCCATCCGTCGTGCCGAACCCGTTATGACCGTTGTTAGAGAGGAACACGTCGCGAATTGATCCGCCATACACGCTCCCGACCAGCGACAGGCCGCGTTCAGGAAATTCACAGACATTCACGCCGTCGATTGCGGCCTTTACGAACGTCTGACCGTGACCCTTGCGCCCATTCAGGACAAGGCCATTCCCAGTCGTCGCTTTGTCGGAAACCGATCCGCCGCGAAGGGTGAAGCCGCTCAACGCTGCCGAAATGCGCCGTATTTCCAAATCCGGCGGAGAAATAACAAACCCGTCGCCGGTGGTCGCGGTATGGTGAATGACTGTGCCGCCGCCGCCATAGTCCCAACTGTTGTCGAAATTTTCGCGGCCCGGGTCGCCACTGAGCGTCATAACCACATCGCTGGTCAGGCCAGCGGAGATTTCATAAGTTCCGCTCGGAAGGTAGATGGCGGAACCCTGTGGCACGCGATCTATCTTGGCTTGCATCTCCGCCGAAACCTCGGCGCCTGATCGGGCAATGATGTCGGCACCGCTTGGTACAGAAGAAGGGTTAACGTCGCGCGCGCTATTTGCTTGAGCTGCTGCGCTAGCAAACAGGGCCGATCCTCCGACTATAACCCCACGTCGAGAAGGTCGATTGTTGAAAGCGGCACTCATGAATTTACCTCCCGCAGAATAATGACAATCTAACCGACAAACACCACGCGAACCGGCTGGTTCATCGTGGTCCGGCTCAACGGGTAGAGTAGTGTTGACGGAAAGCTAGCCGCACCCGGCGCCAGATCGGCAATCGGTGCGGCGGATAGACGCAAGAGCACGCCGATTCGGATATGAACGCACTCGCGATGCATGAATGCCCATACCCCGCAGAATATCGGACAGGCGCTCAACATCGCTCGCGGCTCCGATGCTATTCGACGTGAGCAAAATCTCCCCGGTTAGCAGCGGCAAAGAGGTGAACAGCGCGCATAGGCGCTGCCCCCTTCATGCTGCGCGGCGCGCATTTCAGCACCCAAAACGCAAGGTCCACGGTCTGCACAGCAAGCGTTGAAAATAATTTCACATCATTTGAGCGCAGCCATCTTTTCACCTGCCGTCCTAAGCCCTTCCCGTTGCACGGTCGATGACAGCGTCGCATAGCGAGCCGTGGTGGATGCCTGAGTGTGTCCGAGCGCCTTTCCTACGGTCGCCAAGGAGGCCCCTCCCGACAACATGAAGCTGGCGGTTGTCCGCCTGAGGTCGTGGAGCCTTACCCCCTCTAGCTTCGCAATCGCCCCGATGTGCTGCCACGGCTTCTTCAAATCCGCGCGTGGACCGACCCCCTTGGGCTGCCCCGTGCGAATATCTATCGCGGCGTCGCGGCGGCGGCGCTCTGTACTGCCGGGAAACAGATAGACGGCGTGGCTTTTTCGTTCTGCCATCACGCGGAGAAGGTCCAACGCGGGGCCGTCCAATTCGAGCCGATGCTGGCGCTTTGTTTTCGTGTGCGCCAAGGGTTTTTCCCACAGGCCCGCTTCTAGATCGAATTGCACCCACTCAGCCTTTAACACCTCCTGCAGGCGGGCACCTGTGAAGAGCAGCAACCTTATGGCATCGGCTGCCTCCCGGTCTGTAGTGCTCCGTTCAACGGCGGGGAGAGGCGTACCCTTGCGGGTCATGGTATCGGCATCATCACCGGGAAGGGCCGGACGTATTCCTGCTTCATAGTCATCACAGGCTCGCAGCAGCCGCCCCACCTCGTCTTCACTAAGGTTTCTCCAGCGTTGATCCTCCGGGAACTTACGACCCCCTTTGCAGGGATTGTCGGTCCTCCAGCCCCTCTCAATTGCCAACGAAAACATCTTGCTGAGGACGGCTAGGAGGCGGTTGGCTTGATAGTTACCCTTCTTACCGCGAGCTATTCCGGCTGCCCGCAAATCACCGTGCAAGCCGCGAATGTCCTTGATGCTCACGTCCCCGACTTTCATATTTCCAATTTTGACCAGCGCCCTGCCGGTCAGTGCTCGTGCATCCCTGATAGTCGCGGGCCGGAGAGCCTGAGAGGGAGCATAGTCATCTAGATACACCCTCGACAGGCTCTCTAATGTGGGCGCACTCCTAGCAGCTTCCTGAGCCTCTCTGGCGGCATGATCGGCTTGGTGGGGGTCTACACGCGAGCGGGCGAGCCGCAGCACCTCCCGAGCTTTGTCTCGGGCCTGTTCAACCGTTAGGGTGGGATAGATACCGAGAGCCTTCATGCTGGACCGACCTTTGGCCCCAAGGCGAGAGGCGGCAACGAAGCGACGCGCGCCAGTTGGTGACACCATCAATCGAAAACCTCGCACCTCACTATCGGAGATGCATTGGCCCGGTGAGGCAGCCTCTACCACTCGCTTCGATAATCGGACCTGAGACAACTTGGGCATATCGGCCTCCTCTACGATCACCGATATAGCGCGATGAACACAAAAGAGACTGCGCGGCCTGTCACACCCGAGTGGGTTACCGTAGAACCAGTCTCTCTATATCCTGAATTTCCGCGTATAATGTGCGACATGCCGTAGATGGCGTTAGCCCGCCGTAGCTATGACGCCCGAACTTTTAATCAGTAGGTCGCTGGTTCGAACCCAGCAGGGCTCACCATATTTCAATGGCTTATCGAGCACCACGTCGTGCCAGTACGCCCTGCATACCCGGCGCGTGATTCGCGGGATCCCACGGTGGATGCAGCAATATTCTTGCGGCCGTTACCTGTGAATTTACCGATTGCCCTGATAATGGTCACAGCGGCGGCTCACAGCTTTGCCGCGGTGAGAACACATGCGCGCGCTTGCATTGCAAATGGGGACGAGATTTGACGACGCTCATTACCGGCGCAGCTGGCTTCATTGGGATGCATGTGGCGGCTGCCTTGCTCGGGCGCGGCGAGCGCGTTGTCGGCATCGACAATTTCACACCCTATTACTCGCTTGATCTCAAGCACGCGCGTGTCGCGCGTCTTGAGGCACTTTATGGCGACCTATTCGCTTTCAGGGATGTCGATTTTGGCGATGCCAACGCGCTCGCTCGGGCGCTATCCGATGTAACGATCGATCGGATCGTTCACCTCGGTGCCCAGCCGGGGGTCCGCTACTCGCTCGAAAACCCGGCGGCCTACATCCACTCGAACATCTCGGGGCATGTGAATATTCTCGAACTGGCGCGCCATCGGGCGATAGCGCATCTCGTCTACGCTTCGTCGTCATCGGTTTATGGCATGCGGACTGACACGCCCTTCCGGGTCGCGGACCGCGCCGATACCCCGATCTCGCTCTATGCGGCGACGAAGCGCGCTGATGAGCTGATGAGCGAAACCTACGCGCATCTCTTCCGGATCCCGCAGACCGGGCTGCGCTTCTTTACTGTCTATGGCCCCTGGGGTCGGCCCGATATGGCGGTCTGGAAGTTCACCGAAGCGGTATTGAATGGCCGTCCGATCGATGTTTACAATCATGGCGACATGCTGCGCGATTTCACTTTCATCGACGATATCGTCAACGGCGTCACCTTGGCGCTCGACCGCCCGCCTGAAGACGACAATCGTGAGAAACCGGGCGGCTTCACCACCCCGCATCGCCTGTATAACATCGGCAACAACCGTCCCGAGCAGCTGACCGACCTGATCCACGCGATCGAAGTCGCCTGCGACCGCAAAGCCCGGATCAACCTGCTGCCGATGCAGGATGGCGACGTCTATCAAACCTTTGCCGACATCGATGACATCAGCCGCGACCTCGGCTTCGCGCCGACCACACCGATGGCGGTCGGCATTCCAGCATTCGTCGATTGGTATCGGAAGGACTGGTCAAAGCGCCAGTAACGTCGCCGCAATCAGCACTTAACCGCAACTGGACATACGCGTTGGCTTGGTTGGAAGCCCCGGATAGAATAGGGCGCCCCCATTCACGGCAAAATATCCGCTTAGAGGCAAAACATCCGATGAATATCCTACTGACCGGAGGCACCGGCTATATCGGCAGCCATGTTGCAGCGGCGTTGATTTCCACGGGCCATGAGGTCGTTTGTTTCGATAACCTCGCCAACAGCGATGCGGTCGTGATCGACCGGCTCGAAGCGATCACCGGCACCGCTATCCCCTTGGTCGTTGGCGACATCCGTGACGGCGATGCTTTGCGCCACGCCTTGACCGAGCATGGCGTCGAAGCCGTCATCCATTTCGCGGGCCTGAAAGCCGTTGGCGAATCAGTCGCCCAGCCGATCAAATACTATGACAACAACGTCCGCGGCACCCTGTCGCTAGTCGAGGCGATGGCCGATTGCGGGGTCAAGACGCTGGTCTTTTCGTCGAGCGCGACGGTTTATGGCGAGCCGCGCTACCTGCCGCTGGACGAGAGCCATCCGACCTCAGCGACCAATCCCTATGGCCGTACCAAGTTGATGATCGAAGAGATGTTGACCGACATCGCCGCGGCCGATCCCGACTGGCGGATTGCGACCCTGCGCTATTTCAACCCCGTTGGCGCGCACGACAGCGGCCTGATCGGGGAGAATCCGAACGGCATCCCCAACAATCTGATGCCCTTCATCAGCCGCGTCGCCGCGGGACGTCTCGCTGAGCTGTCGGTGTTCGGCAACGACTATGACACCCCTGACGGCACCGGAGTCCGCGACTATATCCATATTGTCGATCTGGCCGATGGCCATGTCGCGGCGCTTGATACGATCGTCAAAATCGAACCGGCGCTTTCGACATGGAACCTTGGCACCGGACAGGGATATTCGGTGCTCGATATGGTCGAAGCGTTCGAACGCGTGAACAGCGTGCGCGTCCCATACCGCGTTGCGCCACGCCGCGACGGCGATGTGGCGAGCTGCTACGCGAGCCCCGAACGCGCCGCGCGCGAGCTTGGCTGGACCGCGCAGCGCGATCTCGAAGCCATGTGCGCTTCAAGCTGGAGTTTCGAACGCACGCTGGCGATGCGCAATTCGGACTAGCCGAACCAGCCCGCCGTCTGGGCAAGTACCCACAGGCCGATCAACAGGAAGAGCCCTGCAGCGATCATCCGCACCTTTGCGAGATCGACGCGCTTCAGCAATTCATGTCCCAGGAAGATTGCGGGCACGTTGGCGATCATCATGCCCAGCGTCGTTCCGGCGGTCACCGCGACGACGTCATGATACTGCGCCCCGAGCGCGATCGTCGCGATTTGCGTCTTGTCGCCCATTTCGACGAGAAAGAAGGCGACCAGTGTCGTCAGGAAGGCGCCGAACCGCGGCTTCGGCGCATCCTCGTCCTCGAATTTGTCGGGGATCAGTGTCCACGCCGCCATCGCGATGAACGACAGACCGATCGCATAGCGGAAGATCGCGCTATCGAGAAAACTGGCCGCCGACGCACCCAGCAGCGCCGCGAGCGCATGATTGGCCAGCGTCGCGACCAAGATTCCGAGGATAATCGGCAACGGCCGGTTAAACCGCGTTGCGAGCAGAATCGCGAGCAGCTGCGTCTTGTCGCCGATTTCAGCGAGGGCGACGACGGCGGTCGAGGTCAGCATGGCTTCCATGAAAAAACTCCGGGGCCGGGCGGCGTTGCGACTCCAACGGACATCGGCACCCGCCGCCCGGCCCGGACGAAGAATGCGATGCCATTGGTCTCGCCCAAGCGGTCTCCCGCTTCCACCGCACCACGACCTCTCGGCCGAGTATGTTGACACGGTGGCCCGTCCGTTCGGACGGCTGGCTACTCCCCAGATGACGCGGGCGGGTTAGTCGGGTTGACGGTTTCTGGCAAGGGCTCGGGATGAACGCGCGGAATTTTTCCACCGGGCTCGACCACTTGCGTCGGGGTCTTGGCGGGATCGCCGGCAGCGTTTGCCGCCGTTTCTGATTCGGCGATATCGGCGTCCATCGCCTTGGCGCGCGCCTCGATTTCTTCGGCCGCCTTGTCGTAGCGCGCCTCAAAATCAGGTTCGTCCTTGCACCCGGCCAGCAGTATTACCGGCAGCAGGATCATTGCGCCGCGCATCAATAATCCTTGCGATAGCGGATGCTGAGGTTTGACTGGCCGGAGCCGCCGGCCTGACTGAGCAGCGACAGCGCCTTGGTCAGGCTGATCTCGAGCTGCGTTGCCGTGTAGCCACGCGCGTCGGTGATGACCTCCAGATAAATGTCCTTGGTGATATATTGCCCCGCAGCGAGCGCGGTGCCGCGCCCAACGGTATCGTCGGGACCGAGCACACGCAGCCGGTCGATGCCGGTCGCCGACTGGAGCGCGCCAAGCGGGCTCAATCCCCCGCCCCCGCTGCTGAGCGTGTTGAGCGACGAGGCCAGCTGAACCGCCTGCAATGGCGACAGGGTCGTAATCGAATCGCCGAACAGGATGCGCGACACGATCTCGTCCTGCGGCAGGCCGGGGACGCTGGAGAAGGCAATCTGCGGGTTGCTCGCGCGGCCGGAGACGGCGACGTTCACCGTCACGGTTTCGATCGTATCGCTCGCCAGCAAGCGAATCGCCGGATCATAGGCGTCACCGGTCGGGAAGGTCACGCGGCCTTCCTGCAATTCGAACGAACGTCCCGCAAATCCCAGCGTCCCGCGCACCAGCTCGATTTCACCCGTCACGCGCGGCGCCAGCGTTGTCCCGCGCAGGACGATATCGGCCATCCATTCCGATTCGAGCCCCATGCCTCTGACATAGATTTCATCCGACGCTTTCAGCGCGATATCCAGACGGATGAGGTCGAACAGGCTGCCGCCAACCGCGGCCAGTCCGTCGCCGCTGATCCGCGGGCGCCCCGCGGCTGGCTTACGCCGAATCCCGGTCAGCACCGGCACCTGCGCTGCACCTTCACGCACGATGCGGTAGCGCGTTTCGGGAAGGCGCAGGCTGCCCGACAGCAGCGCCGCCTGTCCCGCAACCTTTTCGAGCACCAGATTGCCCGTCGCGCGCGCCGCAATATTCTCACTGCGCGCGAGCCGCGCATTGTCGAGCGTCATCGCGATGTTCATGGGATAACCGTCCGCCTGCGCGAGGCTGATATAGCCCTTGGCTTCGACCTTTCCCTCGCCTGCGGTCGCGGTCAGCTGATCGATCTCCAGCCGGTTGCCGGTGAAGCGACCATTGACGACCATGTTGGTGAGCCGCGTGCCATAGGTCTGGTTTTCATAGACCATGTCCTTGCCGCGCACGACGCCCGACAGGCAGGGATCGGCGACGCTACAGCTGAAATCGGCGGCAACCGCGATTGGACCCGAAACGCCTTGGTCGGCAGGGCCGAAGAACGAATAGAGCGTATCTGCCGGGCCATTGTAGCGAATGCCGCCGCCCAATGGCGCAGCGCGCAAACGCGTCGTCCAGTCGCCAGCACCCGGACCAAGCGGACGCAGCGACGCCTGCATCCGCCCGATCACGCTACCGCGCTTGCGCATCACCGCGCGCGCTTCACCGCCGTCGCTGAGCAGCTTGCCGGCGAAATTGACATCGACGGGCTGGCTGACCGACGCCGCAGTGGTGCGCGAAAATCCGGCGATCGACAGGCGCGCATCGGCGCGCGGGAAGCTTTCGGAGCTTGCCTGCTCGAAATCGAGGCTGCCGGTGGCACGCCCGCCAAGCCCCATGTCGGGATAGACGGCGTTGAGGATCGCCATGTTGACGCGCTCGAGCCGGCTCTGGATCATGATCCCGTCGCCAAACCGCCCGGCAACCCGCGCGCTACTGCCGCGGCCCAGATTGACCGTTGTCGGCAGCAGTTCATAGCCATCGGGACCGGGGATGATCCGCGCGGGCGAGGTGGTGCGGAAGTTGATCCCCGTCGCGCGGCCCTGCACCGACGCGCGCCATAACCCGGGCGTCAGATCGGCGTTGGCGGCGATGCGGAAAGGAACGCCGCTGGTGCCTTCGACCAGTGCCTGCGCCTTGCCGCGTCCGTCGCGATAATCGATCTTCACCCGCCCGACCGCGATGTCATAGTCGCGGATGCGCGTCTGCGCGATCTGGATGTCGGCGACGACATGCGGGGTGTCGTAAAGGGTGACATCGGCATCGACGATCGCCGATCCGACCGCCAGCTTGGCGGGTCCGGGCAGCACAACGTCATTGGCGCGGACGTTGATCGCCGCCGCCTGATGCTGGCCCGCAGCGCTCAGCCGAACGAGACCGCCCAGCCCCTGCCCCGAAGCATTGAGCTGGCCGACGAAAGGTCCGGCGTCGCTCCGCACCAGTCGCCCGTCGAACCCGATACCCGACAAATCGCCACGTTCTATATCGATGGTCAGCGGACCGGTCGCAGTCAGCAGCACGACATCGGCGGACAACGGCCCATAGTCGGTGTCGCCCGTCGCCGCGAGGCGATAGCCGTTCGGTGCGCCGTTGATCCGCGCCACCAGATTGGCAAGCCCGATGCCCAGCCCGGGGCGGTCGGCCGTGACAACGGCCCGCGGATCGCTGATCGTCCCCGCCAGCTGGACCCCGACGGGGCCATAGTCGGTCGAACTGGCGCGTGCGGTCATCCGAATCTGGCCGTTCGGCGCATAGCTTCCCTGCCCGCCGGTGACGCGCAGCCGCGGCGCCGCCAGCCGCAGATTGGAAAAGCGGACCACGCCATCGGTACCATAGCGCACATCGCCCGACGCCGTCGCATTGCCCCCCAGAAAATCGCGAACGCCCGAGTTGAACAGCCGGGTCGAACGCGCGCGCACCCGCCCGACGATTTCAAAGCCGCCCCGCGGCGCGGTCTTCACATCGGCATCGGTGTCGATGTCAAAGATGCCCACGCTTTCGACCCGGTAGTCGTTGATCCGGCCATCGATCGCTCCGGTATAGAAGCCGCGATTAAGGTCAGCGATGACGATCGCCTTCGCATCGATGCGTGGCGACCGCAGGCGCAAATTGTCGCTGAGGATCCGTCCATTGCTGTAAGCGAGATCGCCGTCGAGCCGAACCGCCACGAGTGTGCCGCCAGCGACCGTGTCGAGCCCGCGAATCCGCGCCGCGCGTCCCGCGACCGGAATGACGATCTGGTCGGCATCGACGCGCGCCTTGCCCGACAGGGCCAGCGCCTCGATAACGACGTCATTGACCGCAAGGGTCGTGGCGTTCGCCTGATATTCGACCGTCGGCAGGTCGAACGCGCCATTGAGTGTTGCAGTCGCCCGCACCCCATTGGCCCGCACCGCGGGGGCGACCGCGCTCGGGCGAAGCAGGACGAACGCCAGTTGCAGCGCCTCGTATCGACTGTTGCCCAGATCGACCCCGCCGCTCACGCCCAGCCGGAAGGCGTCGGACGACACGCGGCCGTCCAGATCGGCCTTTCGTGCATTGAGCCGCGCGGTCAGATCGATGGCGGTTTCCGGCCCGAGCAGCGCCGCGGTGGGGCCTTGGAAAAACCGCGACGCGCGCGCCGTGCCTTTGACGCCAAAAATGCCGTCGCGACCCGTCAGCGCGAGCCGCGCCAGCGGCGCGGCGCCGAGATTTGAGGTCAGATTGCCGTCCCAGACTTTCCAGTCGCCGCGTCCCGCCAGTTTGGCGGTCAGCGTCTCGTCGAAGCCGCCCATAGCCGCGAGCACCCCGCCCGTTGGCGCCGTGACGTCCGCCGTTACCGCAAATCGGTTGTCATCGGGAACGGCGTCGAGCAACAGCGCGAGCGCGTCGCCCTTTGCATTCGCGCCGATCGTCTCGGCATTGGCGGTCACTTGCGCGCGGCGGTCGGCGATCGCGATCTTGCCGTTCAGCCGCGCTTCCTGCCGCTGACCCGCAACGGCGGGTTCGAAGATCAGGCGATCAACGCGCAACGCGCCGACGTCGATGTCGAGATCGGGCAGCAGCGGCTCGCCCGTATCAGGCACGATCTTGAACGCCGGCAGTTTCCGCATCGTCATCGTCGCGGCGGTCGCCGAGCGGACGTCGACATGGTTGGCGAAATAGCGGATCGGCCGCCAATCGACCCTGACCTCGGGCGACTCCAGGAAAACACCTTTGGGATCGGACAGCGTGAAGTTACGGATGACCATGCGGCCATAGAGCGACCCGTCGAGCCGACCGATGCCGATCTTCATCCCGTTTTCGAATTCATATTTCTCGACCTGGGTGACGACGAAGCGCCGACCGGCATCGCTGTTGAGCCCGACAAGGAACAGCGCGAACAACAGGATCAGCCCCAACAGCGACAGGCCGATCCAGCGCAGGATCGTCATCGGCCAGTTGCGCGGCTTTGCGCTCATCGCAGAATCGGTCGCCACGGGCGCGTCCGCAGCCATCAGAACGCCTGCCCGATCGACACATAGACACTGACGAGCGCCTCACCTGGCTTGCGCCCGATCGGTGTCGCGACGTCGAGCCGCATCGGGCCGAAATTGGTATAATAGCGCGCGCCGACCCCGGCACCGAAGCGCAGGTCGGAAAAAGTCGGGGCCGATCCGCGATAAACCTGTCCCGCATCGACAAAGCCGACGACGCCGAAATTGCCGAAGCGATAGCGCGCCTCGAACGCGGCCTCGTTGACGCTGCGCCCGCCAATTGGATCGTTGTTCGGATCCTTTGGCCCGAGTTCCTGATAGCCAAAGCCGCGCACCGAACCGCCACCGCCGGCATAGAAGCGCCGCGATGGCGCCAAACGTTCGCGCGCGGCGCCCAGGATCGATCCGAAGCGGACACGAGCCGCCAGGACGATGCTGTCGGTCACCGGATAATAGCCGCTGATATCGACGCGCGTGCGCGCATAGGGTGAAAAGCGCCCCGAGAGCGACCCTTCGGGCTGGATCAGCGACGTGATGCGGAACCCCTTGGTTGGGTCGAGCAGACTGTCGGTGCGATCCATCCCGACCTGACCGGTCAGGCCGAAGATGGTGTAGAAATCATTCTTGCGCTCGCCAGCCACAAAATCATAATCGTCTTCGCTTGTCGCGATCAGCTCGGCGCCATAGGCATAGGTGAATTTCTTCTGCCAGATTGGCGTCGAATCATAGCTGACACGCGCCGCGATGCGCCCTGTGATCGCGTTGAACGCATTATAATCGCTACGCGTCGCTTCGGCGACAAGTTCAAAGGTTCGGTCGCGCCGTCCCGCGTTCGAACGGCGCAGCGTCGCACCGATCCCCTGTTCCTGCGTTCCCACCACGCCGCGAAAGATCAGCGCGCCTTCGGGCGGCAACAGATTGCGGTGCGTCCAGCTGCCCTCCAGCCGGATCCCCTCGCCGGTGCCATAACCCGCGCTCGCGGCCAGCGTCCGCGGCGGCCCTGCTTGCTGCGTCACCAGCATCGTCACATATTCGGTGTCGTCGCCCGCACTCTCACCGGTCGGTTGCGGCTCGGCGGCGACGGTCGAAAACAACCCGGTTGCGACGAGCGCCTGGCGGAGGTCATCGACCTTGCGGCTGTCATATAAGTCGCCCCGTTTGAAGCGCGCCAACACTTCGACATGCTCGGCATCGAACGCAAGTTCGCCGGTCGTCTCGATCCCGCCGAACCGTGACCTTTTGCCGATGTCGACGGGCAGCGTGTACACGCCGTCGCCCGTCGCACCGTCGAGCAGAATGTCGCGCTGCCCGACCTCGGCAAAGGGATAGCCTTCCTCGGGCAATTTGAGCGCGATCGCGGCTTCGGCGCCCTGGATACGCTGCGCGACAATCGGTTCGCCGATCGCGAGCGGGAAATTGTCAGCGATCAGCGTGGGCGGCACCGTCGGCGCCGCATTGATAATGATGTCGGCCAAGGTGTACCGCTGGCCGGGCTTTACATCGATGACCGCCGTAATCGGGCGGCGCTGGCGCGGTTGCCCATCCTGCCCCTCCTCGCGTTCGCCGCGATCGATCCGGGTATCAACCACCGCGTCATAATAGCCTTCAGACGCGAGAATGCGCTGCATCAACTCGCCGTCGGCGGTCAGGCGCGCGCGCACCATGGCGGCATTGTCGGCCTTGCCATCGCCGTCATAAAGCGCCGACAGATCGCCAAACAAATCGGCAAGATCCGCATCGGTGCTATCGTCGGCGGGGACCAGACCGTTGACCTGGACGGTGTACGCGACGCTGACATTCTCGCGGTCTGCCTCGGCTTCGGCAAACTCCACCGGTTCGACATCGAAATTTTCCAGCGGCGGCAGTGGCGCGGCGAGTTCGCTGTCAGTGATTGGTGCATCGCCGATGGCTTCGATCGGATCGCCGTCGGCCAGCGCCGGGATCGGCACCCCGTCCACCACCGGGGCTTGCGCTTCTGCGGCGATTTCGCTGGCCTTCGTGGCTTCGGCCGCTTGCCGCTTTTCAAAGTCGGCGATCGATTCGAGCGGTTGGTTGAGTTCGGGATCGTCCTCCGCGAATATCTGCGGGATCGCCTTCTCGAACTCCTCATCGCTGATGATAGGCGCGACCTCGGGAAATTGAACATCGGGTGGCGGCGGGGTCGGGGTAGCAATCGACGTATCGGATGCCGGTTCGACCGTCGGCACGACCTGCGGCGGTTCGACCGGCTGGCCGACTGCAACGGTCGACCAGGCCAGGCAGCAAGCCGACGCCGACGCGATCAACAAGGGTCGCGCCCGCCCCAGTCGCATCAGGTGATAATCACGGGAAGTTTCATGGTTTTGCATCTGTCAGTCGTCGATACGGCATCTCTGGCTGGCGTATAGCGGCGGCGCAACCCGTTTCTATGCCGCCAAAGTCCCGAATCCGGCTCATTTCGTCGCAAATCCCCCATCAGCCGTTTCGGCTGCACGCGATCAACGAGTGTGTGGAGATCGGGTTCCGCGCGTCAGCTATCGACGCCGAACAGATCGCGGCTGTAAACCTTGTCGGCGACATCGGCCAATTCGTCGGTCACCCGATTGGCGATGATCACATCGGCCTCGGCCTTGAACGCCGCAAGGTCGCGCACTACGCGCGAATTGAACAGCCGTTCGTCGTCGATCAGCGGCTCATAGACGATCACCTCGACCCCCTTGGCCTTGATCCGCTTCATCACCCCCAAGATGCTGCTGGCGCGGAAATTGTCCGATCCCGCCTTCATCGCCAGACGGTGGATGCCGACGACGCGGGGACGCCGCTTCAACACCTCAGACGCGACGAAATCCTTGCGCGTTGTGTTCGACGATACGATCGCCTGGATCAAATTCTGCGGCACCTCGCTGTAATTCGCCAGCATCTGCTTGGTGTCCTTGGGCAGGCAATAGCCGCCATAGCCAAAGGACGGGTTGTTGTAGAAACTGCCGAT
This sequence comes from Sphingopyxis sp., assembly GCA_016463225.1. Classification (GTDB taxonomy): domain Bacteria; phylum Pseudomonadota; class Alphaproteobacteria; order Sphingomonadales; family Sphingomonadaceae; genus Sphingopyxis. The sequence continues at coordinate 84,939 of JAEMRT010000002.1, forward strand.
CCGGGGGTCGAGGCACACGCCCTCGATGATCTGGCGCGAATCGGCGCCGTGCATCGCGGCATAGGTGTCGAGCTCGTTGAAGAAGGCGACGCGCATCGCAAGATAGGTGTTGGCGAACAGCTTGATCGCTTCGGCCTCAGTGTTGCCCGTCTGCAAAACCGTCGTTTCAGGTTTCAACGAGGCAGCCAGCAAAAGCTGGGCAAAATCGGCGGCGCGCGGGTGCGTGTTGCCGACGATGATCCGCGACGGATGCAAATTGTCGAAGAGCGCGCGCCCTTCACGCAGAAACTCGGGCGAAAAGACGATCGCATCGCTACCGTGCTTCGCGCGCATCCGATCGGTGAAACCAACGGGCACTGTCGATTTGACGACGATCACCGCGTCTGGCGCCAATTCCAAAGCGTCGGCGATCACCGACTCGACCGAACCGGTGTTGAAATAATTGCTGTCGGGATCGTAATCAGTCGGCGTTGCGACGACGACGAAATCGGCGCCGTCATAGGCCGTTTTCCGGTCGGTCGTTGCCGTCAGATCGAGGGTTCGCTTCGCCAGATAGTCCTCAATCTCCGGGTCAGCGATCGGCGAGACGCGCGCATTGATCTGACCGACCTTGCGCGCATCAATGTCGAGCGCGACGACATGATTGTGCTGCGCGAGCAGTACCGCGTTCGAGATACCGACATAACCCGTGCCGACGACTGTGATCTTAACCCGGGCGTTCGGCACTGGCGCTGTTCTCCTGCGATGCTGCGCGCGCTCTAACAGGCGTGGCCGGATCGCTCAACCGCGCAGCAGAACCACCACGCGCCATTCACACGCTCAAGTGCCGCAAAACGTGACGTGAGGCACCGAGTCGATCGGTGCAGGATGCGCGTAGTCATCCCATTCGGGGCGAACGACATAGGGATTCTGAACGACTTCCAACAACGCACGCCAGGGTGCCATGTCGCCGGCTTCAGCGGCGACCAGCGCGCGTTCGACCTGATGATTGCGCGGGATATAGACCGGATTCACCGCATCCATGGCATCAGCGCGTTCAAGCGGCGCAATCGCGAAGCGTTCAAACTGCACCCACCAATCGGCGATCCATGGCGCCATCGCCTCGGCGTCGGGGAGCAGCGCTTGCAGCGTCGCGCCATCGCCGCGCAGCAATTGTGCCAGCGCGCGGAAAAACGACGTGAAATCGACGCGATGCTGCTCCAGCTCGGCAAAAAGCGCGTCGATCAGCCGCCCGTCGGCCTCGCCGGCCTGAACCAGCCCCAGCTTCGAGCGCATCCGGTGGTGCCAGATTACCCGAAAGCGGTCGGGAATCGCTTCAACCATCGCCTTGGCGCGATCGACGTCGGCGGGATCGACCGCATGGATCGCCGGCAACAAGGCCTCGGCAAAGCGCGCCATATTCCAGTGCATGATCTGCGGTTGGCGGCCATAGGCATAGCGGCCGTTCGCGTCGATCGAACTGAACACCGTCTCGACGGCAAAACGGTCCATGAAGGCGCACGGGCCGTAGTCGATCGTCTCACCGCTGATCGCAACATTGTCGGTGTTCATGACGCCATGGATGAACCCGATGCCCAGCCAGTGGGCAACCAGATCGCATTGCAGCCCGATCACGCGGTCGAGCAACGCAAGGTGTCGATTGGACGCCGCGGCCAGTTCGAGGAAATGGCGGTGGATCGTGTAATCGGACAGCTGCGTTACATGCTCAACACCAAAATGCGCAGCGAAGAACTGAAACGTGCCAACCCGGATATGGCTGCTCGCAATACGCGTCAGGACCGCCCCGGGATGCGTCTGCTCGCGCTGCACCCGGTCGCCGGTCGCCACGGCTGCCAACGACCTTGTCGTCGGCACCCCCATCGCCGCCATCGCTTCCGACACCAGAAATTCGCGCAGAACCGGACCGATTGCCGCCTTGCCGTCGCCGTTGCGCGAAAAGGCGGTCGGACCCGATCCTTTGAGCTGCACATCGAACCGGGCGCCGTCGGGCGCAATGATCTCGCCCAGAAGCAGCGCCCGACCGTCGCCCAGTTGCGCAGAAAAATGCCCGAACTGGTGTCCGGCGTAAGCAAAAGCTAGCGGATTGGCGCCGGCCGGCATCTCCATGCCCGAAAAGATGCGCGCGATTTGATCGTCATTCACGCCATCACTAACGAGGCCCAGTCGCGCAGCAAGTACAGGGTTGAACGCCAGCAGCATCGGCACCGAAGGCTTAGCCGCCTCGGCGGGCGCGTAGAAACCCTCCATCGCATCGTGAAAACTATTGTTGAATGCGAAATCCATACCGGCTCCTGACAACTGCTATGTCTGATCTTGCGCGATCGATTGCAAGTTCGGAGCAGGCGCACCGGGGCATCAGAATGCAGATCGTGATGGATTCGACTGCCCGCAGTAAAGCGCCGGTTTGCGGCCTCCGAGCAAAGGGACCGGTGCCGTATAGGGCCAAGCTGAGCCGGTGGTCGAGGCGAATGGCAACACACGCCCGGCCGTCGCTGAAATTGACCCTTGGGTCACGATCAGGAGTTAATGCCGCATCAATGACCACCGGCGCCATTGTTCCTCACGTGACGCAATGGTTCAAAGCGTTTTCGAGCTGGACGGCCGGGTTGTAACCCTGCCGCCGCGCGCTTATTGAGGCTCCCTTTTGACCGTTGGCGGCAGCATGATTGCTCGCCATTGTGGAGCCTTGAAAATGCCGCGCCACCGCCGCCATCCTCCGTCTGCCCGCTTGGGGGCGACCCTATTTCTCGATTCGCAATCCTGGCTTGTTGGCTTGGCGATGTGCGCGCTCGTGAGCTTCCTGTTGTTCGGCGGCGGTCCCAACAGCGCCGGTCTGCGGATGGGGATCATGCTGGCGATGGGCGCCGCCTGCCTTCTGGTCTTTGGCTCGCTGGGCGGCCTGCGGCGACTGCGGGATTTGCCGCTCGTCGAGACGTTGTGCTGGGCAGCGCTGATTGCGGTCCCGCTGCTTCAGCTCATCCCGTTGCCGCCCGGCATCTGGACCTCGCTTCCCGGACGCGGCACGGAAACGCAGATTCTTGTCCTGGCCGACCAGGCCGCGGCCTGGCTACCGATCACCTTGAATCGTGCAGCGACGCTGTCGGCTCTCGCGATGACGCTCACGCTCGGCGGCATCCTGCTCGCCGGGATCACGCTGCCCGACAAGGGGGTTCGCCATCTGCTGATCGCGGTCATCGCCTGCCTCGCGCTGTCATTCGTCGTCGGCGCCGTTCAGCTAAGCTCGTCGGGGCGATTGCTGACTTTTTATCCGACATCGCACAAGGGCTTGTTGCTGGGGTTCTTTTCGAACCGGAACCATCAGGCGTTGCTGATTGCCGTCAGTGTTCTTGTCGCCGGCTATCTGATCGGCACGTCGCGCGTCCCCCCCCGACAGCGGCTGGCACTTTTTGGTTTCTATGCCTTCGTGGCCTTGGCCGGCGCGTTCGGAACGGCCTCGCGTATGGGGCTGGCGCTATGCGTTGCGGCCTCCTTTGCGGCGCCATTCCTCTTTCTCGGTGCCACCATGGCGCGAAAAACTTACCTTATGGCCGCCGGTGGCGGCCTCGTCGCCACCCTTGCCGGGCTTGCCAGTTTAAGCGGCACGGCGGGGCGCTCGCTCGATCGTTTTGGCGACGTCGGCGGCGATTATCGCTGGACGATTTGGGACCGCAGCATGAATCTGATCGGTGATTACTTTCCATATGGAACGGGCCTGGGCAGTTTTTCCGATGTGTATCAGAAGTACGAGCGCCTCGAGTGGCTATTGCCGAATTATGTCAATGACGCCCACAACGACTATATTCAGCTGATTATCGAGACGGGAGCGCAGGGCCTGTTCCTGCTGTTGCTGGTGCTGGCGGTGCTCGTCCGGGCGGCGGTGTTCGCCGCATCGGCCGGCAACAGTCGTCGCACCGGATCGACCGACCTGGCCAAATTGGGAATTGCGATTATCCTGTTGATACTGGCGCATTCCGTCGTCGATTATCCGCTGCGACGTCCTGCTATTGCGGCGATCTTCACCCTCGCGCTTGCCCTCATTTTCCGGCAGTATCTACGTTATGGCGCTGCCAGTCACAAAGCCCCTGATTCAACAGCGGCCTAAGAGTTTCGCATTGCCTTTGATGGCGTTATTGCTAAGAGCGCAACTCGATTTTTTTTGGGAAATTTTTCTTGATGCACCTCTGGCTTAAGGCTCCAGCGTTGATTGCCGCTTGTCTCGCAATCGCCGCCTGTGGTCAAAAGACAATTAGCCTTCCGTCCGATAGCGCAGCCTATGCGCAACTGGCGACGGCGGCGGCACCGCTGGAGGGTCAGGCTTATCGAATCGGCGATGGCGACACGCTGAGGATCAATGTTTTTCAAGAGCCCGACCTGTCGCTTTCAGAAGCTGTGGTGGACGTGAACGGCAATGTGACACTGCCGCTGGTGGGCGACGTGTCCGCAATCAGTTTGACCAACTCCGAGCTGGCGGCCGAATTGACGGCGCAACTGCGACGCTATCTGGTCAATCCTCAGGTGACCGTTGCCATCACGCGATCGGTGGCTAAACGAGTGTTTGTGGAGGGCGACGTCAACAAGGCGGGCGTATTCCCGCTGGAGGGCAATGTCACACTGCTCGGCGCGCTGGCGATGGCCGAAGGAACGTCCGAGATTGCCGATACCAAGCAGGTGTTGGTTTTTCGGACGGTCGGCGGCCAGCGTTACGGCGCCAAGTTTGACGTCGATGCGATCCGCAATGGTTCCGCCGAAGACCCGCGCCTTGCCCCACAAGACCTGGTTGTTGTCGGCCTGTCGTCGAGCAAGCAATGGGTTCGAAACCTGATTCAACTCTCCCCTGTCTTCGGTTCGATCTTCATCGCGCTGAATCAGAACTGATACCAGACCAAGGCTGCTTGGCATTTTACCGGACAAAGCATGCGCTATATTGATACTTCAATGACATCTGACACCGATCTCGGGATCAAGCCCGAAGCCGGATTCTCGATCAATTTCGCGCAATTATGGGCGGCCGTTTACCGGTCCCGCTTCATCGCCGCGGGCATTTTGATCGGCTGCCTGGCGATCGGCATCGCCATCACTTTTCTGACGACGCCGATTTATCGCGCGCAAACGACGATACAGATCGATCAAGAAGCCGCCAAAGTTCTGGGCACCGAACAAACGGACTCATCGGCATCGATCCAGGACGCCGAACGGTTTCTCGAAACCCAGATCGGCATCATGCAGAGTCGCTCGGTTGCCCTGTCGGTCGTTCGCGACTTGCGACTGACAGCCGACGACCGGTTCCTGCTGTCCATGGATGTTGATCCGCAGCAGGCCGCCGATTCTGAACTTCCGCTGGCGGAAGCCCGGCAGGATCTCGTCTTGAAGACGCTTGCCGAGAATCTGACGGTGTCGTTGCCGCGCGTATCGCGTCTGGCAACGATTTCGTTCGATAGCCCGGATGCCGCGCTGTCGGCGCGCATCGCTAATGCCTTTGCCGAGAATTTCATCCGTAACAATCTTCAGCGCAAGTTCGAGGCCTCGGCTTATGCGCGCGAATTTTTGAGCGACCAGCTCAAGCAGGCGCAGGAACGGCTGGAAGAGTCGGAACGTGCGGCCGTCAATTTCGCCCGAGAAACGGGCATCATCGATGCCAGCAAGGGCATTTCGCGCGGCGGAGAGGATTCGGCGCAGTCGCTGACGACCTCGACGCTGGTTCAGCTCAACCAGGCTCATGCTGAAGCGCTGGCGAAACGCTCGCAAGCCGAGCGAAAATGGCAAGCCGTCAGCGCCGCGCCGGTATTGAGTCTGCCCGAAGTCATCACCAACCCTGCGGTCCAGCAGTTGTCGGTTATGAGGGCTGACTTGCAAGCCAGGGTAGAGGAAGAGCAGGAGCGCCGGACTGGAGAGCATCCCGCAGTCCGGCAGCTGCAGCAGCGCCTGCAAGAGATCGAAAACCAACAAATGGCCGTCGCGCGGCGGATTCGCGACAGCGTCAAGACCGAGCGCGATATCGCCGCTTCGCAGGAAACCGCGATCAAGCGGCAGGTCGACCAGTTCAAGGGATCCACCCTGACCGAACAAACACAGGCGGTACAGCTGTCCATTCTGCGGCGCGAGGCCAATACCAGCCGCCAGCAATATGAAGCCCTGCTGCAACGCTTCAATCAGTTGAACGCCGAAGCCGGCGTTCAAAGCAACAATGTCTCGGTCGTCGACAAGGCAGCTTTGCCGCCCGAACCGACGTGGCCGAAACTGCCGCTGAACCTTGCGTTGGCGCTGTTCATGGGGATCAGCCTGTCGGCTGCCACCATTCTGGCCCGCGAACAACTGTTCGCAAAGCTGATCTCGCCGGACGACATCAAGGATCGACTGGGCCTGCCGGTCCTCGGGGCCATTCCGTTGTGGCATTCGGACAAGAGCTTGGTGGAGTTGCTGGCCGATCCCAAGTCAGATGTGTCGGAGGCGTATAACAGCGTTCGATCCTCGCTTTCGCTATCGTCGGGAAGCGGGCTGCCGCGCTCGATCGCATTCGTCAGCACGCAGGCCAGCGAAGGCAAGTCGTCGGCTTGCCTCGCCACCGCACTAAGCGTCAGCAAGCTCAAAAAGAATTGCGTCATGGTCGATCTCGATCTGCGCCGACCCAACCTGCACCGGTTGCTGAGCATGTCCAACAATGTCGGGGCCAGCAACATCTTGGCTGGCGAAACCGCTGTGGCGGCGGCAGTTCAGCCGACCAAATTCCCTGGCCTGAGCATCATCACCGGCGGACCGGTGCCGCCTAATCCGGCGGAGCTGTTGACCGACGAAAATATCACGGGCCTGCTTGAAGAACTCGCGAAAATCTATGACGTGATCTTCGTTGACAGCGCGCCGATCCTGGCGCTGGCCGACGCGATCATGGTCAACAACAACTGCGAGGCGACGGTCTATATCGTCGAAGCGGGACGCAACAGCCCGAACGCGGTCCTTCGTGCCGTCAGCCGTTTGCAGGAAAGCCGTTCGAAGATCGTCGGCGTCATCCTGTCGCGCTTTGATGCCGGGCGAATGGGCTATGGCTATGAATATGCCTATGGTTACGCTTATGAATCACGCGACACATAAATACAGCCAGGACTGGTCGACAAGCGGCTTCATCATATCGGTTGGTCTTGCTGCAGCGGTCGCTTTTACCGGTTATCATGCGATCGCCACGAAGCAGGGTTTTGATAGCGAAGACCGAACCGCTCCGATTGTGTTCAACGATCCAAAGGCAAAGAAACTCGACCCGAAAAAACTCGTCGCCGCGCAAAAGCACGAACTTGCGTGGCGTCCGCTTTCGCAAGATGCGCTGAATCGTCTGTTGGTCGCTGCGCGGCTTGATCGCCAGCGCGTGCTGGAGAAAAAGGTTGCGGACGCGATGCGGGGCTTTGCCTGGCGTACCGCTCCCGGTCAGTTGAATCTGATCACTATCGCCTTGGAACAAGGCAAATTCGATCAGGTTTTCCAACACGCCGATGCGTTGTCGCGCCGCGAAAAGGCAACTGAGGAAGTTTTCGGTCTTTTCGCTCTTTACGAGCAGATGCCCAAGCAGCGCGAATATCTGGTTGCGGCCCTGAAGAAATCTCCGCCTTGGCGGCAGGCATTTCTCGCCAGCGCGGAGCGGCTCAAATCCCCTCAGCAGGTCAACGCGCGTTATGAAACAATCGCGGCATTGCTGGGTACAGGGACCGTGCAACGCGACGAGTTATCCTCTCTGTTGGGAAGGATGGTCGCGACCGGCTCCGCGCCACAAGCCTATGATCTGTGGGTCAAGACGCAGCGCCCGACGGTCAAACCCGACGGCCTGTTTGACGGCGGCTTTGAGCAGGCCGTCGATTTACAGAAATCCGCCATATCGAATCGCTTTCCTTTCGAATGGCAGTTCGATTCCGGCCGAAATGCCGGGACGCAGTTGGTCGAACGCGATAGCGGCAACGAGCTTCAGCTCTATTGGAACGGCCAAGGCGTACCGATATTTGCCAAGCAGACCGTGCGAGCCCGCCCCGCGGTCTATGAGGTGACCCTTCGCGGCGTCGAAGCCGACAAGATTGCGCGCAAGGTGGTGGCGGTCGAACTGTTGTGCCCGGGGCAACCGGCGATCCGCCTCGGGCCGGTCGCGGCCGCAGCACAGAACGATCTTTCCTTTTCGGCCGACCGGGCGACGCGATGCACCTATCCTGAAATTCGCCTGTTCGGGCGCCCCGACATCAACGGGGCGGATTTCGAAATGTCACTAACCGGCATCAGTCTTGCCGTATCCAACTGACCGGCTCGCCCGGTGGAAATCAAACTTCGGAGATTATCATGTTTCGCGCAGATGAACTAAACGACGGCGCCTTCGTCATTGCGGAGGTTGGCCAGAACCATCAGGGGAATCTGGATAACGCGCTCGAATATATCAAGATCTACGCCGCGGCTGGTGCCGACGCCGTCAAATTTCAGACGCGCAACAATCGTTATCTTTTCTCCGATGAATCCTATGTGGCGCCCTACGCCAGCGAAAATGCCTTTGCCGAGACCTATGGCGCGCATCGCGAGGCGCTTGAACTCGACGTCGAAGTCCTGCCGATCATCAAACAGGCTTGTCTCGACAACAAGACCGCTTTCATGTCGACGCCGTTCGATGAGCCCAGCCTGGAACTTCTCGTCGATCTCGATGTCGATATTCTGAAAATCGCGTCGTTCGACCTCGGCAATTTACCACTGATAAACCGGATGGCGAAAACCGGAAAGCCGGTTGTAATCAGCGTGGGCGGCGGCAAGATCGACCAGATCCGCAGCAGCGTCGCGACGCTGCTCGAAGGTGGCGGCGAAGTTGCCGTGCTCCACTGCGTTTCCGAATATCCCTGCGAATACAACCGCCTTGGCCTCGACAACATCAAGACGCTGATCGATGAGTTTCCCGACTGCGTGGTCGGGTCGTCAGATCATTTTAACGGCACATTGTCGGGACCGGTCGCCTATCTGCAAGGCGCGCGCGTTTTCGAAAAGCATGTCACGCTCAACCGCGCATGGCGCGGGACCGATCACAGCTTTGCCCTAGAACCCGAGGGTTTTCGCAAATTCGTGCGGGACATTCGCCGTGTCCGCCATATGCTGCCGCCCAAGCCGGTCGATGAGCTGGGCACCGAGGCGGTGTTCAAAAAGCTGGGCAAGTCGCTCGTCGCCTATCGCGACATTGCCGCTGGCGACACGATCACCATCGATAGCCTGTCCGGCCGTATCTTCCCCGATCAGATCATCCCGGTTCGCGAATCCAACCGGGTTATCGGCAAGGTTGCCGCGCGGGGAATCGGCAAGGGTGAAGCAATTCGCTATGACGATGTGAACTGATGGTTCCCGCCGATCCTGAGCGGCTTGACGATCTGCGACTTGTCGAACTCGTGATTTTCGATTTCGACGGCGTGTTTACCGACAACAGCGTTCTGGTCTCGTCCGAAGGGATCGAGTCGGTCCGCTGCTGGCGGAGCGACGGCCTCGGCCTCGCACGACTGGCCGCGCTTGGCGTTGCGACCCTTGTCGTCTCGACCGAAAAAAATCCGGTCGTATCGAAACGCGCCGAGAAGTTGAGGATCGAATGCCGACAGGCGATCGACGACAAGGCCGAATGTGTTCGCAGCCTTTGCGCGGAACGCGGCATCTCGCTCGATCGCGTCATATTCGTTGGCAACGACATCAACGACATCCCGGCGCTGGAGATTGTCGGCTTATCGGTCGTCGTTGCCGACGCCTATCCCGAAGCGGTGGAGCATGCCGACCTGCAATTGTCGCGAAACGGCGGTTATGGTGCGGTTCGCGAACTTTGCGACATGATTTGGACCGCCCGAACGACCGCGCAAGAGAAAGTCTGAAATGAGCGCCGATCCCCTTTTTGACGTCAGCAACGATATTGTTGTCATCACCGGCACATCGGGTACGCTGGGCGCAAACTATGCCGCTGCGTTCCTCGCACGCGGCGCGAAGGTGGCGGGGCTCGATCGTGGCCCCTCGGATCGTTCGAACTGGCTCGCCGAGCGATTTGGCAAGCAGTTCCTTCACATCGACGTCGATGTCACGGCCAAGGCAACTTTGCAGGCCGCATTGGCCACAATCGAAGCAGCGTTCGGCACGCCGACGGTATTGATCAACAACGCCGCGCTCGATTCTCCGCCCTCCGCGCCGATCGAGGAAAACGGGCCATTCGAAACCTATCCCGAAGAAAGCTGGGACAAGGTCATCGACGTCAATCTGAAGGGCGTCTTTCTCTGCTGCCAGATCTTTGGGGCGGCGATGGCAGAGGCCGGCAAGGGTTCGATCATCAACGTGGCGTCAATCTACGGCCTCGTGTCGCCAGACCAGTCGATCTATGATTATCGGCGCCAGCGCGGCGAAGTATTTTTCAAGCCCGTCGCCTATTCGGCGTCCAAATCGGGAATATATAATCTGAGCCGCTATCTGGCCCAATATTGGGCCCCCAAGCAGGTGCGCGTCAATTCGCTGACCATTGCCGGCGTGTTCGCGGGTCAGGAACAGGCCTTCCTCGACGCCTATTGCGCGCGCATCCCCGTCGGGCGCATGGCCGACCCGACCGAATATGACGGCGCCGTGCTATTCTTGGCCAGCGACGCGACGCGCTACATGACCGGCGCGAACCTGGTCGTTGACGGCGGCTGGACGTCGATATGAGCATCGACGTCCATAATTGGATTGGCGACGCAGAACAACCCTCGCCCGGCGCGCCGCGCATCGAGCGGCACAGTCCGCACGACGGACGCCTGCTTTCTACAATGCCCGATTCACCGGCGACCGATGTCGAACGGGCGATCCAGAGCGCAGCTGATGCGTTTCCTGCATGGTCGGCCGTTACGCCGGTTCAGCGCGGTAATCTCGTCTATGGCTTTGCGGCGGCACTCCGCCGGGAAGCCGAAACGCTCGCGGCGATTGTGGCCGAAGAGACGGGTAAGCCCATCCAGGATGCGCGCGGCGAAGTCGGCGGCGCGATCCAGCTTGCCGATTTCTTCGCCGGTGAAGGGATGCGACTCTATTCCCGGACCCTGACCTCGGGAATGCCGGGCAAGACCAGCCATACCGTTCGCCAACCGATCGGCGTCGCGGGTCTGATTGTTCCCGCCAACACCCCGATCGCCAATATCGCGTGGAAAACCTTCCCGGCGCTGATCTGCGGCAATACCGCCGTTCTGAAGGCATCGGAAGACGCGCCGCGAACGGCCGATTTCTTCGCGAAACTGGCCTCAGCGTCCGGCATCGACGGCGGCGTTCTGAACGTCGTATATGGTTCAGGCGTGACGGCCGGTACCGCTCTGGTCGCCGATGCGCGCGTCGGCGTTGTCAGTTTCACCGGATCAACCGGCGTCGGTCGCCAAATTGCCGAAGTCATGGGGCGGCGCCTAGGCCGATTGTCGCTGGAACTCGGCGGCAAGAATCCGATGGTTGTCTGCGACGATGCCGATCTCGACCGCGCGGTTCACTGGGCGGCGCTTTCGGCCTTCAGCAACGCCGGCCAGCGCTGCGCCGCGGGAAGTCGCATCATCGTCATGGACGGCATTTACGACCGGTTCCGCGATGCGCTCGGCGCGCGCGCGCGGTCGCTGACGCTGGGCATTCACGAAGGCGCCGATCTTGGCCCCGTCATGCACAAGCGGCAGCAGGCGACCATCTTGGCAGCGATCGCGCGCGCCGATGATGATGGTGCGACCATTTTATGTGGTGGCAGCAACGCGCCCGCCGACCAGCCGACCGCCGGCGCCTATGTCGCGCCGACTCTTGTCGAGGTGCCATCGCACGATCTGGACATTGCCCACCGCGAATTGTTCGGCCCGGTCGCGACGCTGCATCGCGTCGGCGATCTCGCCGAAGCGCTGGAGCTCGCGAATGGCACCGAATATGGCCTGACGGCGGCGATCCACACCCGCGATGTCGACCGCGCCAACTGGTTCGCGCACCGGGTGCGGGCGGGAGTGGTTAACGTCAATATCGGCACCTATGGCAGCGAGCCGCACATGCCTTTCGGTGGCTTCGGCGCCTCGGGCAACGGGACGCGCGAGCCGGGCGTCGAGGCGCTGGACGTCTATTCGGAACTGAAGAATATCTCTTTCCTCACGCGCAGCGAGCTTATTTGACCATGCCGCCGAAAGCCGTCGCCCTCATCCCTGCCCGTGCCGGATCGAAGCGGGTCGCCAACAAGAATATCCGGCAGCTTGCCGGACATCCGATGATGGCATATTCGATCCGCGCCGCGATCGACAGCGGCGTGTTCGCGTCGGTCGTCTGCGCTACCGATAATGAGGAATATGCCGATATTGCGCGCTATTATGGTGCCCATGTTCCGGCGTTGCGGCCCGCCGCCATGTCGGGTGACAAATCGCCCGATATTGAATGGATCCGCTGGATCCTCGATCTTCTCGACCAGCAGGGTGATCCGGTCGACGTGTTCAGCATCCTGCGTCCGACCAGCCCGTTTCGCCGCGCCGAAACGATTCGCCGCGCCTGGGCAATGTTTCTGGCCAGCCCCGGTGCTGATTCGCTGCGCGCGGTCGAAAAATGCCGCCAGCACCCGGGCAAGATGTGGGTGATCCGCGGCGACCGCATGCTGCCGCTGATGCCGTTCTCCAATGGTGCGACGCCTTGGCATAGCAGTCAATATGCCGCGCTGCCCGAAATCTATGCGCAGGATGCAAGTCTCGAGATCGCCTGGGCGCGCGTTGCACGCCAAGGCGATAGCATCGCCGGTGACGCGATCATTCCCTTCGTCAGCGAAGGTCTTGACGGATTCGACATCAACGAGCCCGAAGACTGGCTTTTGGCCGAACAATATGTGACGGGCGGCGCGGTGACGTTGCAATCGATCGGACACGCCCCCTATCCCGGCCCGTCCCAACTAGGAGCATAAACAAGCCATGGGTGATCTCATCGGTACCGCCGTCGGCGGAACCCTCTATTATGTCGCGAAGTCGGAATTCGATCGTGTGCTCGCCCTGCCCGTGCCGGACGTCCAGCGCGTCGGCATTTTCGCGACGCTTGCCCGGATCAACACGCTCTACATGATCGCCCGGGCGGGATCGGGGCATATCGGCAGCAGCTTCAGCAGCCTCGACATGATGGCCTGGATCGAATTGCGCGGCCGACGCCGCGACGCCGATGGCCAATCGAACGATCTGTTCTTTTCATCCAAGGGGCATGATGCCCCGGGGCTCTATAATGTCCTGATCGCGACCGGCGCGCTCGATTTCGACAATATCCATATGCTCCGCCGCCTCGGCGGCCTGCCCGGTCATCCCGATGTCAACGTGCCCGGCATGGCCTTCAACACTGGCTCACTCGGGATGGGCGTATCCAAGGCCAAGGGGTTTCTCGCCGCGAACCGTCTGTTGCAGCGCGACGGCCGCGTTTTTGTGTTGACCGGCGACGGCGAGTTGCAGGAAGGCCAGTTCTGGGAATCGCTGATTTCGGCGGCCAACGGCAAGATGGACAACCTTGTCGTCATCATCGACCACAACAAGCTGCAGTCGGACACGCTGGTCGCCCAGGTCAGCGACCTCGGCGACCTGGAAGCCAAGCTCAAGGCGTTCGGCTGGCATGTCGCACGGTGCGATGGCAATGATCTGGCCGCGTTTTCCGCCACCCTCGATGATTGCATGGCGGTGACCGGTCAGCCCAAAATCATCATCGCCGACACCGTGAAAGGGAAAGGCGTGTCCTTCATGGAACATACCTCGATCGATTCTGACGTCGAGCTCTATAAATTCCATAGCGGCGCCCCCAGCGCCGAAGCTTATGTCGCTGGCGCGCAAGAACTGATCGACCTCGCCAATCGCCAGCTTGCTGGCGCCGGCGCGGACGCCCTGCTGCTGGAAATCGAGGAACGCCCGCAGGCTGCCGCGCCGCCGCCAGGCCAGCAGCGGCTGGTTCCCGCTTATAGCAACGCGCTGCTCGCCCAGGCCGCCAAGCATGCCAATCTGGTCGCGCTCGACGCGGATCTCGTGCTCGATACCGGGCTTATTCCTTTCCGCGATGCGTATCCCGATCGCTTCATCGAATGCGGCATTGCCGAACAGGATATGGTGTCGCAGGCTGGCGGCATGGCGCGGGGCGGCCTGTTGCCGATCGTTCACTCCTTTGCCTGTTTCCTGTCGGCACGTCCGAACGAGCAGATTTACAACAATGCGACCGAGGGTACAAAAATCATCTATGTCGCGTCTCTGGCCGGCGTGCTGCCCGCCGGCCCCGGACATTCGCATCAGGCGGTGCGCGACATATCTTCGCTCGCAGGTGTGCCGGGACTGACGATGGTCGAGCCCTCGTGCGAGGCCGAGGTCGGCGCGCTGCTCGACTGGGCCATCGACGAAAATGACGCGAGTACCTACATCCGGCTCGTCTCCACCCCCTGTGACATCCCTTATGCTTTGCCCCAGGACTATACGCCCCGCCCGGGTATAGGCGTCATCCTGGCCGATGGCGAGGATGTGGTCGTGATCGCTTATGGCCCGACGATGCTGCCCGTCGCGATCGACGCCGCCCACAAGCTGTCGAACAACGGCATTCAGGCCCGCGTTGTGAACCTGCCCTGGCTCAATATAGTCGATCGCGACTGGTTGGCAGGCGTGGTCAAGGGTGCGAGCGCCGTGGTATCGATCGACAATCACTACGTCGTCGGCGGCCAGGGTGACCGGATCGCCGACGCTCTGGCGACGATCACCGATGCGCCGCCGCTGGTTCGCCTGGGGCTTCGCGACGTGCCGCCGAGCGGACAAAATGCCGAGGTACTGGACGCGTTGGGACTGGACGCCGCAACCATCGCATCAACCATCAGCGCCGCCCTGGCGGCGGCGCGCAAAGCGTGACAGGCACCATGATCAAAAAACTGCAAAACGCCGTCGCGCGAATGATCGCCGGGGTCGAAACCCACACCCGGCTCGCACAGCGGGCCCGTTACGAAGATCTCCGCGATCGCAAGCAACGCGAGCAACCCCGGACTCTGTCGGCGTCGGGCTACAAGATTTTTTCACAAAGCGACGAAGACGGTATGATCGCCGAAATTTTCCGCCGCATCGGCACAACCAATAAGCGCTTCGTCGAATTCGGCGTCGGCGACGGCCTGGAAAACAACACGTTGGCGCTTTTGTACCAAGGATGGACTGGGCTGTGGATCGATGGATCAGACGAGTTTTGCCGCACCATCACGGCGGCTTATGACAAAGCGATCGCCTCGGGCCAACTGGCGCTCATCAACAGCTTTATCACGCGAGACAATATCGATGTGCTGATCACCAGCCGGATTGAGGCGGGCGAGATTGATCTGTTGTCGGTCGATATCGACGGGAACGATGCCCATGTGTATCGTGCCATCAAAAGCATTTCGCCCCGCGTTATCGTATTTGAATACAACGCGAAATTTGGACCCGAGATCGACTATTGCATGGCTTATGACGCCGTTCATATGTGGCGAAAATCGGACCGTTTCGGCGCATCTCTCAAGCATTATGAAACATTGTTGGACGGCAAGGGCTATCGCTTGGTCGGATGCAATCTCGTGGGCACGAACGCCTTTTTTGTCCGCGATGATCTGATCGGTGACAAGTTCGACGGGCCGTTTACTGCGGCAGAGCATTTCGAACCAGCGCGTTACGAACTGGCGGGCATTCCATCTGGCCATCCACCCATCCACGCCACATTCGCGACACGGGTAGGCGGGTGACCTATAAGGACGCCCTTTACGACACCTATGTCTCCAGCCACATCGCGCATCGGAAAGGTATCTCCGACCCGCGTTCGCTCGCGATCCAGTCGAAAATTTTCGATGGCCATTTCGGCCGTCTTTTGCCGCTTCGCCGCGAAAAGGTCGCCGATCTGGGCTGCGGCCCGGGAACTTTGGTCGCCTGGCTCAAAAATCAAGGATTTACTCAGGTATCGGGGGTGGATTTCAGCCACGAGCAGGTTGCGAACGCCCATGCGCTGGGTCTTGAAGAAGTCGTGCAAGGCGATATTTTCGATTTCCTCTCCACCAACAAAGATTTCGATCTTTTGTTTGCACGCGATGTGATCGAACATTTCGATCGGCAAATGGTATTCGATTTCCTGGCGGCAGCGCGCGGCGCCCTCCGCCCGGGCGGAAGATTGATCCTCCAGGTTCCCAACGCCCAATCGCCATATTTCGGTCGCGTGCGCTATGGAGACTTCACCCACGAGCTGGCGTTCACCGCGGGCAGCATGCGCCAGGTACTCAATGCCGTGGGCTATTCGTCGGCCTCGATTCATCCGTGGCGCCCCGTCGCGTTCAACCTCAAGTCGCGGGTGCGATCGATCGCATGGCGGTTACTCGAACCAGTGCTGCAATTACCGATCGTCGTCGAAAGCGCCACGCGCGACCCGATCGTCACCATGAATCTGATCGCTGTCGCCGAGAAATGACAACAAAGCGCAATATTCTCTTTATCGGCAACTACCCACCGCCATTTGGCGGCGTGCCGTTACACATCGAGTTACTGAGTGGGTATCTCGCTGCGCGCGGCTGGTCGTGCCACGTGTTATCCGGGGGCGTAACCGGGACTGAACGCATCGGTGACGTCATGGTGCACAAGCCGGGCTATGTCAGAAAGGCCCGGGGAGCGATTCGGCAATCCTTCAACCGCGACTTCGACCGCTGGCCCGACGGGCGCGACTTTGTGGCGGAGCAACCGGCAATGGCGCGGCGTTATCGCATGTTCGCCGATGTCGGCAGCGCGATCGTCCGGCGGGAGCGGATCGATCTTATCGCCTCCTATAATCTGCTGTCCTATGCGCCGGTTGGGGCATGGCTTTCCGAACAATTCGATTTGCCGCACGTCGTCACTATCTTTGGCGAAATTTTCAAATTTCCCGAGATGGCCCGGCACGCCGGCTTTTTCCGCGCCGCCAGCGAACGCGCGCACAAACTGCTTTCCTGCAGCGAGCATTGCGGTCGGAGCCTCACAAGGCTGGGCGTCGAAAGACGGGTCGATGCCGTCACTTTCGGGATCGACCTGAAGCGATTTCATCCCGGTGAGCCGCCGGTCGATCTTCGCGACAGGCTGGGTTTTTCGGACGCACCTGTGGTCCTGTTCGTTGGCCGCCTGACGCGCGAGATGGGGCTCGACAGCTTCATCGCTGCGGCCGAGACAATCCAGACCGCGCGGCCCGATACGCAATTTCTTATTGTCGGGCAGGAGGGCGACTTCGCGGACGAAGCCGAAAGTCGCGCGGCGACCTGGCCGGGCAACATGGCTGTCGTGCGCAACGCGCCCTATGACGAGCTGCCGCTCTATTACAGGCTTGCCGACGTGCTGCTCGTTCCGACGCGCGGAGACCGGACGTGCAGCAGCCTGGCCGGCATGGAGGCAATGGCAACACGCGTCGCGGTCGCAGCCTTCGCGATCGGCGGCGTGCCCGAAATCGTCATCGACGACGACACCGGCCTGTTAGTCCCGCCCGAAGACACCGACCGCCTCGCCCACGCGACGCTGCGCCTTCTGGAGGACGCCCAACTTCGCGAGCGAATGGCTGCCGCTGGGTTCGCCCAGGCACAGGCTCGGCTCGGCGAACAGCATATGAATGCGGCCATGGAGGCCCAATTTGCCGAACTGTTGGCTCGCCAATGAACCGCGTGATCCTCCGCGACTTCATCGCCTACCTGCCGGCCCGTATCGTACCGGCGCTGGTAGCTCTGGCGGGAATTCCCATCGTCACCCGGCTGCTCAGCCCGGCGGATTATGGCGAATATCTGCTCGCGCTGACAACCTTGACCCTGATCGGAGCCTTCTCCGCCAGCTGGATCGTGTCGATCGTTACGCGGTTCCGACCGA
Organism: Sphingopyxis sp.; assembly: GCA_016463225.1. Taxonomy (GTDB): domain Bacteria; phylum Pseudomonadota; class Alphaproteobacteria; order Sphingomonadales; family Sphingomonadaceae; genus Sphingopyxis. The sequence goes on from JAEMRT010000002.1 coordinate 102,758, forward strand.
TCGACGTCGATGGGGCGCTGGCTGTACACTTGCGCCCATTTATCCTGTCTTCTGTCGGAGGCGGCATTGCGGCCTGGCTCTTCATCGGGTCGGTCTATCAGGGCCATGGCGGCGATACATGGCTGCTGCTCGCCGGCGGAGCGTGGATCGCCACCTATACCGCGACCGAATACAGGACCGCGCGGTATCGGGCCGATGAACAGGCGTTTGCTTACAGTCTGGCGGTGTGTCTGCGAAGCATCGGCGGGCTGCTGGTCGGTATCGCGCTCGTCTATTGGGCTATGCGCAACGGTTCGATGCTGCTGATGGGCGTCGCGATTGCATCGCTCTTCGTGATCCTGCCGATAGGAAAGCGCAAGGCCGTGGCCGCGCGTACGCCAACGGACAATCCCGCCTTCAATCGAAAGGATCTGTTGCGCTATGCGGTGCCCATCGCCTTTTCCAATCTGTTCGTCGTCGCGCTGAGCTCCGTCAATCGCTATATTGTTGAAATCTATTGGGGCATCGAACAGGTCGCCATCTACGGCGCATCATATGACATCGCCGAACGGTCGATTTTTTTCCTCAATGCGATGATGCTGCTTTCGTCGTCGGTCATGGCAATCAAGGTTTTCGAACGCGATGGTGAGGCGGCTGCAGCAACAATGCTGGGCGCCTTGCTGCGCTTTTACATGCTGATCGCCGGGATCATTGTCGCTGGCGCCTTCGTGCTGGCCGACCCGATCATCTGGCTGTTGTTGCCTCCGTCCTATCAGGCGGGTGCCATCATCCTGCCGATTGTGTCGGCGGGCGCCGTTCTGGTCGGGATCATGCACCGCTATTCGCTGATTCTCTCTTTCCACAAGCGAACTGACATTATCCTAGTTTGCACGATCATTGCGCTGATTGCCAACTTGGTCGCATCGATCACTCTCGTTTCGCAATACGGGATTGTCGGCGGCGCGATCGGGTCGCTCTGCGGCTATCTGGTCTGGTTCATCGCGATCCGCTGGAGCGTGCGAAAGTTTCACGCGCCACGCTTTCCCTGGTTGTCATTGCTGCGCGTCCTGTTGGCCTGTTCGGCCTCCGGACTCGTGATGTACGTACTGGCGGGACGATCGCTCGCCGAATTTGCTTTGGCGGTTGCCGGCGGGGCAGCCGTCTATGCAGCGACGCTGTTTGCCACAGCCGAAATTTCGAAGCCTGAACTAGCTGCGTTAGCCAAATTTGTGAACCGGTCTTAGTCGTATGCTTGCCACGCTCGACGGATCGCTAGAGAATCGGTATTCGCTGACCAACCCGTGGTCGACCCCCGTTGGGTTGCCCTGCATTTATTGGGACTTCCAATGACAACGACAATGATCGAAACACCATCTCCCGATAAGGCGTTCTACGATGCCGAGGCAATTGGCGTTGGTGAAAATCATGCGATATTCGTTCGTGAAATTAGTGGATACTTCGCCTCTTACGCGCAGCAACTGAACGATGATTTGCGCGGGACAACCGGTGTCATCGTCGAGCTTGGCGCCGGTAGCTGCACATTGTCCTGCAATGCCTCGCAACTAGAAAACGTCACTAGGGTGATTGCTGCCGACATCAGTTCCAAGCGGATGGAAAAATCAATTGTTAATACTGCCGCACTTCTGGATGCAGATATTCAAAAAATAACGACCGTTGAATGTGATTTCAACGATCGATTACCTTTCGACGATCAATCAGTTGATGCAATCATGTTCGATGCAGCCCTGCATCACGCACGAAATATTTGGAATCTCATTTCCGAATGCCAGAGGGTCTTGACACCGTCAGGAAAACTGATTGCGCAGCGCGAATCCTATCTTAATGCACTTAGAGCTGACCGGCAAATGGCCTATCTTCTGAAAACACCAGAGGTTTCCGCACAGGTTTCGGAAAATATGTACCTTAAATCGCAGTATGAATATTATTTAAAGGTCAACGGATTCAGTGTTGAATTCATCCCGTATACAAGATCGCGATTGAAACGGATACTTGGTTTTGCTAACGGCTGGCTCTTTGTTGACGGATCGCTTTATTACAGCAAGGTCTGAATCACCCTTCTGCCTTCTCCACATATTTTGAAGAATTTGACCGTAATGTCGATTGCCAGCATTCGCGAAACCGCCCTGAGACTGATCCGGCTCGTACCCAGTCTCGACGCCAGATTGAGGCGGTTGCGTCGGAAAGTTCTGGCGAAGGGCAGCGGCTATCCGGCTTGGTCGACCATTGTGATGGCGGAAGGCAAGCCTTCTGCGAAGGTCGGCCCAGCCGAGCGGCGCAAGGTGTTGATCGCTACCAGCATTGGATCGCATCTGCCCGCGATGCAGATGGAAACGACATTGGCGGCCGCGCTCGCGCTGCGCGGCGCTGACGTCGATGCGCTGCTCTGTGATGCCGTGCTTCCGGCCTGCCAGATGTGCGAACCACGCTTCTTTGCGAAGCCTGCAGACCTGGCAAGAAACGGACCGCAAGCCACGCTGTGCGGCGATTGCTTCGTTCCTGGCAAGCGCGTCTATGGCGAGCTCGGTATTCCGGTCCACAGCTATTCGGACAATATCACAGCCGACGAGTTCGCCACGGCGCGCCGCTTGGCCAGCGAATTGTCGGTTACAGCCATTGAAGGTTTCGAGCTCCACGGATTACAGGTGGGCGAACACGCCAAGGCGGGGGCGCTGCGTTTTTACGCCAGCGCATCGATCGGCCACGAACCCGATGCCGATGCCATCATCCGGCGCTATTTCGAGGCGGCGCTGCTCACCGTCTATGCCGCCGACCGGTTGATGAAACGCGAGCAATATGATGTCGCGGTCTTTCACCACGGCATTTATGTTCCGCAGGGATTGATCGGTGAAGTCGCCAGACGCAACGGTGTGCGTGTGGTCAACTGGAACCCGGCATATCGGCGCAATTGTTTCCTGTTCAGCCATCACGATACCTATCACCACACGCTGATGGTCGAACCAGTCAAAACCTGGGAGGCGATGCCCTGGCCCGAGGCACGATCCGACAATATCCGCCGCTACCTGCGTAGCCGCTGGGAGGGCAGCAACGACTGGATCCGTTTTCACGGAGACCCCGTGTTCGGCCGCGAGCGTATCCTGGACGAAATCGGCTGTGATCCATCGAAGCCGATCATCGCCTGCCTGACCAATGTCATGTGGGACGCGCAACTGCACTATCCGGCCAATGCGTTTGCCGATATGCTGGAATGGCTGCTCCACACGATCCGCTATTTTGCCGCCCGGCCCGATATTCAGTTGGTCATTCGCGTCCATCCCGCCGAGATTACCGGGACGGTGCCGACACGCCAACCGGTGGTCGAGGTGCTGAAAGAGCATTTCGACGCACTGCCCGCCAATGTCTTTGTCGTCCCGCCGGAAAGCGACATCAGCACCTATGTGCTGGCCGAAATGTCGGATTCGGCGATCATCTACGGAACCAAAACGGGGGTCGAATTAGCCGCGGTCGGGATCCCTGTAATCGTCGCCGGTGAAGCTTGGATCCGCGGCAAGGGCTTGACCTGTGATGCCACCAGCCCCGACAGCTACGACGACATCCTGGCGCAACTGCCGATCGGAAACCGGATGGACGACGCCATGATAGAACGCGCACTGAAGTATGCTCACCATTTCTTCTTCCGGCGCATGATCCCGGTGCAATGCTTTGAGCAGGGGCCGGGATGGCCGCCGTTTCAATTCTCGGGAACATCGTTCGCCGGGTTGACGGCTGGCGTTGATGTCGGGCTCGATTGCATTTGCGACGGCATATTGTCCGGAACCCCGTTTGTTTACGACGAGGCGGCCCATGCATAGCGGGGCGCAAAACAGACTGGCGTCGCGTGTCCATACCACGGGCACGGCGGGGACGCCCGCGTACATCATCCTATTGGGTCTGGGTTTTCTGTTTTTGCCTTTTACCAAGGCGCTGACCATTGATGTCGGTTTCCCGCTCAAAATCTATGAGCTTCTGTTCACCGCGACCCTGCCAGCCTTTCTGCTCACCCGTCATCCCTTCCACCTCAAACAAAAATGGCCGTTGCTTCGTCCGCTCATTTTCGCCTGGTTGCTCGCGGTCGGCTCTTTTTTCGCATTCTCTTATGTCGATGCCGGCCATCTTGGCATGGATTTTCGCGGCGGTGCGACGCTCGATGGCTTGGCGCGGGTGGCGTATCTTTTGCTCAACCTGAGCATCTTCTTTGTCATCATCGGTCGGCCATCGCTTTCGGCGTCCTCGTTTCTTGTCAACAGCTGGCTGATCGGTTGCGCGATTTCTGTATTTTATTCGGTTTATTGCGTTTTCTCTTACCTCATCTTTGGCGAGGCATTCCTGCTGCCCGGTCTGGAACGGCACCAGCCGGGCATGTTCGGCCCCTTTCTGGTCACCCGGTCTGGAACCTTCGAGGAAGGCAATTTCGGCGGACTGTATTTTCTGGTCAGCGCGGCGCTCGCGCTACACCTGCGCCGCCCGATTTTCGCAACGATCGCGATAGTCGGCCTGATCCTGACCCAATCGACGGCAGCCTATTTCGGCCTCATCATGCTGTTCGGTGCCTATTACCTGCTCGCAAATCGCAATTTTTTCGCTCTGATCCCTTATTTTGTCACAGCCTGCGTCGCGGCCTTCGGGTTGTTCGTCTATTTCGCCGAACAAGGTAAATTCGAGGCCACCGGCAGCGCGTCAGGCGCCGTGCGCTTCAACGAAGCCATGACCGGCATCAACATCTGGCTGACCAGCCCGATCTATGGCGTCGGCCTGGGCCAATACGGCTTTCATTATTTCCGCAACGTTTGGGACATGGCTCTCGCCGACGCCGTGACCTCCGAACGGCATATCGCCGCGATCGTCTATGTCGAAATTCTGTCAGAGCTCGGCATCCTTGGCCTGCTCGCTTTCGCGCTGTTCTGGGTGCGCTGGGCGCGGGCGATCAAGGCGGGCCGCAGTAGCGGAAACATTCTTTACGCCTCCACATTTGCCATTCTCGTTTCTTTCCTGGCCTATCCCACGTTCAACATAGCATTCCTGTGGTGCTATTTCGGAATGGCGCTGGTGCTGGTCCACTACAATATCGACGGCTCGCGCATTGCCGACGTCGGACTCCATCAACATAGGGCGCGTCGAAATTGATCGCCTGGAATGGGCGCAATCTGAGCAACCCGATGACCGGGGTGCAACGATATACGAGCGAGATCGTCGCGCGCTTTCCTGCCGATCAGTTGCTGCGCGTGGCACCTGACGCCGCGTGGTCGTCGGGTGTGCGTGGCCATATGTGGGAACAGATAAAGCTGCCCACCCAGCTCGGCGGGCGCCTGTTGTGGAGCCCTGCGAATACCGGCCCTTTGACCGTCGCAAACCAGGTTCTGTCGGTCATGGACATGTCGCCGCTCGATAATCCCGAACGCCTGAGCGCGAAATTCGCGGCATGGTACGGATTCCTGCTGCCCAAGCTGTTGCGCCGCGTCCGGACTGTGTTGACGATTTCAGAATTTTCGCGCGAACGGATCCTGCATCATGTGCCCGAAATAGCCGATCGCATTCGCGTCACGCCGCTGGCGGCCGATGCGCGCTTCAAACGTGCCGACGCCGCGCGGGTGGATATGGTGCGCCGCAAGTTCGGCATACCGACGCCGCATTACCTGATTGGCCTGGGATCGCTAGAACCGCGCAAGAATTTGCCGCGCTTGATCGAGGCGTGGCGCATCGCTCAGCAGCGGCTGCCCGACGATGTTTCGCTGGTGATTGCCGGCGGCGCCGGCAAGTCGATCGTCTTTGGCAATCACGATGTCGGTGAATTGCCCCCCCGCACCATTTTGACGGGCCGCGTTGACGACGATGACCTGCCCGCGCTGTACAGCGGCGCGATCGCGTCGATCTATGTCTCGCTCTACGAAGGCTTTGGCCTCCCTCCCCTCGAATCCATGTCGTGTGGAACGCCTGTGATTGCCTCAAACGCCGGTGCGATTCCCGAGGTTGTTGGCGACAGCGCCATTCTGGTCGATCCGCTGGATATCGAATCGATTGCTGACGGCGTGGTCAAGATGGTCGACGACACCGCGATGCAGCAATACTTGCGCGAACTTGCGCTGAAAAGAGCAACGCTTTTCAACTGGGACGAGACCGCCCGCCTGACATGGGCGGGCTTGCAAGAGGCATATCGGTCATGAAAATCGCAATCGTCCACGATTGGCTGACGGTTTATGCGGGCGCCGAGCGCTGCCTTGAACAAATGCTCGAATGTTTTCCCCAAGCCGACCTTTTCGCTTTGATCGATTTTGTGCCCGAAAAGGATCGCGCTTTCCTGAAAGGCAAGACGCCGAAAACATCCTTCCTGCAAAAACTGCCATTCGCGAAAAGCAAATATCGCGCCTATTTGCCGCTGATGCCCTTCGCGATCGAACAGTTCGACCTTTCGGCCTATGATGTCGTGCTGAGCAGCAGCCACGCGGTGGCCAAAGGCGTCCTGACCGGCCCGGACCAGTTACATATCAGCTATACCTATTCGCCGATACGTTATGCCTGGGATCTCCAATTCCAGTATCTGTCGGAGGCAGGCTTGTCGCGCGGGCTTCGATCCGTGTTGGTACGGTGCCTGCTCCACCGGATCCGTATCTGGGATGCACGCACATCCGCCGGCGTCGATCATTTCGTAGCGATATCGCACTTCATCAGTCGCCGCATCCGCAAGGCGTATCGGCGCGATGCCGACGTGATTTACCCACCGGTCGATCTCGAGCATTTCGCCGTTGGTGCCGTCAAAGGCGATTTCTACATCACGGCGTCGCGCATGGTACCGTATAAAAAGATCCCGTTGATCATCGAAGCCTTTGCCGCGATGCCAGACAAGAAGCTCATTGTGATCGGCACAGGACCTGAGTGGGAGAAATGCCGGGCCGCGGCAGGGCCGAACGTGAGTTTATTGGGCTGGCAATCACCAGAATCGCTGCGTGATCACCTGCAGCGCGCCAAGGCTTTTGTTTTTGCGGCCGAAGAGGATTTCGGCATTGCGCCGCTCGAAGCCCAGGCGTGCGGGACACCGGTCATCGCGTTTGACAAGGGCGGCGCCACCGAAACATTGCGCGGCTTGGGCGACGCACAGCCGACCGCGACATTTTTCGATGCGCAAACAACGGCCGCAATTTGCAGTGCGGTAGAACAGTTCGAGGCGAGCGCAGGCCGAATCACCGCTCAATCCTGCCGCCAGAATGCCATGCGCTTTTCCGTCGAGCGGTTCCGCCATGACCTGGTAGCGTTCGTCGAGACGCGATGGGCCGCCTATAACGACCGCGCGCGATGAGGCGTCGGCGGGCGAGCTAGAATGCGTTGCGGTGCATCAGTACCGACACAGTCCTGATCAGGATACGCACGTCGCCCAGCAGGCTCCAGTTCACCACATATTCCAGATCGGCGCGCAGCCGGTTGATCAAATCGGACTTTACCAGCGTGCTGCCGCGAAAACCCCTGATCTGCGCAAGACCGGTCAGACCTGGTTTCACCGTGTGTCGATACCAATAGCGCTCGTCGATATCCCAGAACAGCATCTCCTCGGCGCGTGAACCGCTGGCGTGCGGGCGCGGGCCGACGAGACTCATGCTACCGCTGACAACATTCAGCAGTTGCGGAATCTCATCGATACTGGTGCGGCGCAGAAAGTCGCCAACGCGCGTGACGCGGTTATCTTTGCGCGCCGTCGATACCACGCCCGAGAAATCGGATGCCTCGGTCCGCATCGAGCGGAACTTCCAGATCTTGAACACCCGGTTGCCAAGGCCAATTCGATCCTGTCGAAAAAACACCGGGCCGGGACTGTCGGCCTTGATCGCAATCGCCACGACGAGGAATAACGGCGCGGAAATCGCGAGGAGGATCACGCTGACCACCAGGTCAAACATGCGCTTGCCGACGCGCTGATTCCAATTGAGATGACCGCTGTTCAACAGCAGCGAAGCGCGGCCATACGGATCGGTGCGCAACGATAATGCGCCCATCGCATCGAGTTCAGGCATGACGATTTCGCACGGGACGTCGAGCGTTTTGAGCGCCGCCGCCCAATCCTGTCGCCGATCGGCCGCACAATGCACAACGATGCGGTCCATGCCTTCGGCAAGTTTGCCGAGTCGCGCGATTGCCGCCGCGTCGGTCAGATCGGGGATGATACCCATCGCCTTGGCATTCACGCCAGAAAGCCCTGCCGCCTTGTTCTGACGCACACCGTCGAAAATCGCGAGATTAGCGTAGAGATTGTGCAGCCCGCTGGCCCGTCGCAGTTTGACGACAATGAACCGCCAGACGCTGACCATCGCCGCGGCGAGAAAACAGCCCAGACCAAATACCAGGCGCGAATAGTTGGCGCTGACTTTGAAAAAGAACAGGATCAGTGCCAGCGCGACGGTTGCCATTGCCAGCGCCGACAGACCACGGCGAATGCTTGCCAGATAATTTTCGCTGAGTTCCGGGTGGTTGGCATTGTTATAGATTGAAAAAACAAGATAAAGCGGGATTAGCACGAACAGAAAGTCCCGGACCGTCTCGAACCCCTGATCGCCGGTGCGGAACAGCGCGGCGATGACAAACGCCGCAACGATCGAGGAAAAATCCCCTACGACAAGCGCAAAGGCGATCTTCCGGCGAATAGCGGCGCGGTTAGGCGTCGGCCGCTCGCCCTCATAAGCCACCGATTCTTCCACATGCTCCGGCATTGCGTGCACGTTGCGCCCCTGCTCGGCGGTTGTAGCATCCATACTTCTCTGGACCATCGTCCACCACTTCATTCCCAAAGATGTTCCCAGCCTGAACAGCTTGGCAATAGCGGATCAGTTTGCGCCCAATAGCAGAAATCCGGACGCAAACGACCGAATTTTGAGCCGCTTCGCCAAATTTTCTGCAACGCACAATCCTGTCTTGCCACTGCCGGAGGCACTCGACTAGAAGCGCCTCTCCCATTCCCACGGCTTGGAAGAAATCATGACAAAGACCGCCATCGTAACTGGCATCAGTGGCCAGGATGGAGCCTATCTGGCCGAAAACCTCCTTAATCGCGGATACACTGTTTACGGGACTTATCGTAGAACCAGCTCGGTAAACTTCTGGCGCATTGAAGAACTAGGCATTGCCGACCATCCCAATCTCAAACTCGCCGAATTCGATCTGACCGACCCCGGCGTCGCCATTCGCCTACTCGACAAGTCACAGGCGACCGAGATTTACAATCTGGCCGCGCAGAGCTTCGTCGGCGTCTCGTTCGAACAGCCGATCGCCACCGGGCAGATTACCGGCATCGGCCCGATCATGCTGCTCGAAGCAATTCGGATCGTGAATCCCGCTGCGCGCTTCTACCAGGCATCGACATCCGAAATGTTCGGCAAGGTGCAGGCCATTCCGCAAGTCGAGGACACGCCTTTTTATCCGCGCAGTCCCTATGGCATTGCAAAGCTCTACGCGCACTGGATGACGATCAACTATCGCGAGAGCTATGGCATTTTTGGGACGAGCGGCATCCTGTTCAATCATGAATCGCCGCTCCGCGGCCGCGAGTTTGTAACGCGAAAGATCACCGATTCCGTTGCCAAGATCCAACTCGGCAAGGCCGAATTGCTTGAGCTTGGCAACCTCGATGCCAAGCGTGACTGGGGATTTGCCAAGGATTATGTCGAAGGCATGCGCCTCATGCTGCAGCATGACCAGCCCGACACCTTTGTGCTTGCCACCAATCGGACCGAAACCGTCCGCCACTTCGTCGAGCTCGCGTTCAAGGCGGTGGGTGTCACGATCGCCTGGTCGGGCGAGGCAGAAGCCGAGGAAGGGCGCGACGCCGCAACCGGGCAGTTGCGTATCCGAATCAATCCCGCTTTCTATCGCCCTGCCGAGGTCGAGTTATTGATCGGTGATGCCAGCAAAGCGGCGGAACAGCTTGGGTGGCGACCGCAAACCTCGCTTGAGGATCTGTGCGCGCTGATGGTCAAAGCCGACCTGGCACGGAACAAGGCAGGCTGGTCCTTCTGATGCGGATCGCCGTCACCGGACTGGACGGATTTACCGGTCGCTATGTCGAAGCGATCCTGAAGGACATGGGCGTCGACCATGTCGCGCTCGCGGCCGATCTCACCGACAGCAAGGCCGTCGATCAGGCGGTCGCCGAGACCGAATTCGATCGCCTGATCCATCTGGCTGCCATCGCATTTGCCGGAGGTAACGATTGGCGCGCCTTCTACGAGGTCAATCAGCTGGGTACCGTGACCTTGCTCGAAGCGGTCGCGCGGCATCGCAAGGGCGCGCGATGCATCCTTGCCAGTTCGGCACAAGTTTATGGGCTGGGCGCCGAGGGATTGGTCAACGAGACGCATATCTGTAACCCGGTCGGCCATTACGCGATCAGCAAATATGCGATGGAACTTGCCGCTCCGCTGTTCTCCTCCGCGCTCGAGATCGTCATCGCCCGCCCGTTCAATTATACAGGGGTTGGACAAGAGGCGCGCTACCTCGTCCCGAAGATCGTTGATCATTTCCGTCGCCGCGCCCCGGAGATCGAGCTCGGGAATTTGTTCGTCCGGCGCGACTTCGGCGACGTCCGTTCGGTCGCTGAATTTTATTGCATGCTGGCGCTCGCCGATACGCCGCCACCGCACGTCAACGTAGGAACGGGGGCACTCCATTCCATCCAAGACATCGTGGACGTGCTGACCAGCATGACAGGGCACGGTCCGCAATTGCGCACCAACCCCGCCTTTATTCGCGCGAATGACGTGCCGACGCTAGGGGCCGACATCGGCCTCGCAAAACGGGTGTTAACCGGCTGGGCACCGCGACCGATCGAGGATACGCTGGGCTGGATGCTGCGCGCCGAATGACCGGTCTATCGGCGCAAATTCACGTCGACAGAAACCATTGCTCGGCTCCGCTAAGACCGATGGCGGTCAATGTCCCCGACGCATAGGCGCCGGTGTCGATGCCGATGCGGTTGGCGCCGAAATCGACCGCTTCGGTAATCGTATGGCCATGGACAACCGTCCCCGGCCATCCACCTTCGGAATTCAGGAAGTCCTCTCGAATCCAGCGCAAATCGGATCGGCGCTGCCGTTCGAGGGTCGTTCCAGGGCGCACGCCGGCATGCACGAAAACATAATCGCCGATGCGGATCATGTCCTCACCGCGGCGAATAAAGTCGATATGTTCGGGCGGAACCCGCGCCGCAAGTCCCTCTGCCAATTCATCGAAACAGGCCGAGTCATAGCTTTCGTCGTCACCCCAATAGCTGCGAATGGTCGTGTCGCCGCCGATCCGAAAGAAATAACGAACCCGGCTACGGTCGCCGCTGAGTGCTGCGAGGAAACACTCCTCGTGATTTCCAATCAGCAGGCGCACCGCATCGAAAGGCGCCCCCAAACCAATCGCCCGTTGGACCACCGCGGCAGACTGCGGGCCGCGATCGACCAAGTCACCCAGCAGGACCAGCGTGGTGCGCGCGGGTTCCCGGTTGGCATTGTCCGCGACTATCTTTGCCAGCAAGTCGGCGAAAAGATCGTCGCAGCCATGGATATCGCCAATCGCATAGACACGTTCGCCAGCGGGAATGCGTGCCAATACAGGCGATTCTTGAACAGGGCGGGGCTTGAAAAGTCTGAAAAGGGACATGGCGGTGCGCGGGTGCCTTACCCCGAAGCAATGGTCAAGTTCGAACCGCTCGCACCCGACCGCGCCGAATTAAGCCGTCGGCAACGGCTTTTAAGCTAATCACGTTGAAACCATCGAAGAGATTGCCATGAACGCTACCACCAGTCCTGCCCGCGTCATTACCGTTTTCGGAACGCGCCCCGAAGCCATCAAGATGTTTCCCGTCGTTCACGCCCTGCGCGAACAGCCGGGGATTGACGTGCGAATTTGCGTGACGGCACAACACCGGGAAATGCTCGATCAGGTGCTCGACATTGCCCAACTGACCCCTGACATCGACCTCGATGTCATGACGCCCGACCAGTCTCTCGACGCACTGCTAGCGCGGCTCGTCGTCAGGCTTGGCGAGACGTTCGACGCCGAAAGGCCCGACCGTATCCTCGTTCACGGCGATACTCTAACGACGATGGCGGCAACCCTCGCCGCTTATTTCCGTAAAATCTCCGTCGGGCATGTCGAAGCGGGCCTGCGCAGCGGCAACATCTATCACCCGTGGCCCGAAGAAGTGAACCGCAAGGTCGCCGGCGCTGTTGCCGACCTGCATTTCGCGCCAACCGAAACCGCCGCGGCGGCGTTGCGTGCGGAAAATGTCCCCGCAGACCGCATTCACGTCACTGGCAACACCGTCATCGACGCGCTGCTAGCGACCAAGGCGCGGATCGACGAGAATCCTTCGCTGGCCATCGGCCTCGATCCGCTCGTCGCGCGCTTTGCCGACAAGCGGATCGTTGCCGTCACCTCGCACCGGCGGGAGAATTTCGGCGACGGGATGAAAGCCATCGCCAACGCGATCGCGGCAATTGCGGCGCGCCCGGATGTCGCCGTGGTGTTTCCGGTCCATCCCAATCCACAAGTCCGCAGCGTGATGGAGCCGATCCTCGGCAGGCTGGATAATGTCGCGCTGATCGATCCGCTCGACTATCCGCATTTCGTTCGCTTGCTCGCGACGGCCGAACTGGTGCTGACCGACAGCGGCGGGGTGCAGGAGGAAGCGCCGGCGCTCGGCAAGCCAGTGCTCGTCATGCGCGAGACGACCGAGCGCCCCGAAGGCATTGCGGCGGGTACCGCACGGCTTGTCGGAACCGACAAAGCGCGTATTGTTTCCGAAATTTTCAGGCTTCTCGACGATAAGGATGCCTATTCGGCCATGGCCCGTGCCCATAATCCGTTCGGTGACGGCACGGCGGCCAGACAGATTGCGGAGATTGTTGCGCGTGCCCATTGATACGGAACAAAAGGTCGCGGTCCTCGGGCTCGGCTATATCGGCCTGCCGACCGCGGCGCTGATTGCACGATCTGGGTGCAAGGTGACTGGCGTTGATGTCAGCCAGCACGTCGTTGATACGGTCAACAGCGGCAGGGTGCATATCGAGGAAGTCGATCTCGACGGCCTCGTCCAGGGCGTGGTTTCGCGCGGTTCGCTGGTTGCGTCGATCGATGTCGTCGTAGCCGACACCTTCGTCATTGCCGTACCGACCCCGCACGATGACGAGCATCGTCCCGACGTCAGCCACGTCCTTTCGGCCGCGCGCGCGATCGCACCGAAGCTGGACGCAGGCAATCTCGTCATTCTTGAATCCACCTCCCCCGTCGGCACCACCGAAAAGGTGGCGGCGCTGCTCGCCGAGTTGCGTCCCGACCTGAAGGTTCCCGGCGCTTGCTCTGGCGCCGCCGACATCTTCGTGGCCTACTGCCCCGAACGCGTGCTGCCCGGCCGCATCCTCGTCGAGCTGGTCGACAACGATCGCTGTATCGGCGGCATCACCCCGCGCTGCGCGCGTCGCGCGATGACCTTTTACCGCCAGTTCGTGCGCGGCGCCTGCGTCACCACGTCGGCACGCGCCGCCGAAATGGTGAAGCTGGTCGAGAACAGCTACCGCGACGTCAACATCGCGTTCGCCAACGAACTGTCGATGATGGCCGAGCAGATGGGGGTCGATGTGTGGGAGGTGATTCGCCTCGCCAACCGCCATCCGCGTGTCAACATCCTGCAACCCGGGCCAGGCGTCGGCGGCCATTGCATCGCGGTCGACCCCTGGTTCCTCGTTCATGGCGCGCCGGACCACAGCCGCCTGATCCGCACCGCGCGCGAGGTCAATCTGGCGAAGACCGCGCATGTCATCGGCGCCGCCGAAATGCTGGTGTCGCAGCATCCGGGCGCCCGCGTCGCCTGCCTTGGCCTCGCCTTCAAACCCAATATCGACGATTTCCGCGAAAGCCCCGCGGTCGAGGTCGCCGCCGCGCTCGCTCGCCGCTTCGGCCAGCAGATCCAGATCGTCGAACCCTATGCGCGCGGCCTGCCGATGGAGTTCGCCGGGACCGGCGCCGAGCTGATCGATCTCGACAGCGCGCTTGCCGCCTGTGACATTCTGATCGTCCTTGTCGACCACGACCTGTTCAAATCGATCCCGCTCGAAGAACGTGGCGAAAAGATCGTCTATGACACACGCGGTCTGTGGCTCGACCAACCGAATGTGACGGGGCCCAATCCGCTGCACCGCGCGGCCTGACACAGCAAGGCTTGACGCGTTCGCGATGCCCTCGCATGGGCGAGGCATGCTGCAACGTCTTGAAACGATCGTCGTCGAAAAGCCTTGGGGACGCACCGATATTCCGCGCGATTTCGGTAACTTCGGCGCGCGCCGGATCGGAGAAATCTGGTTCGATCATCCGGGCGGCGACGCCGCGCCGATCATGGTCAAATTCCTGTTCACGTCCGAACGATTGTCGATTCAGGTCCACCCGGACGATTCCGCAGCGAAAGCGGCGGGTTTCGCCCGCGGCAAGGAAGAGTGCTGGTTGATCCTAAACGCCGACGCAGGCGCAGAACTTGGAGTTGGCTTGACCGCAGAAACCAGCCGTGAAGCGCTCCACGCGGCGGCGCTCGACGGATCGATCGTTGCCATGGTTGACTGGCGAGCGAGCAAGGCGAATGATTTCGTCTATAACCGCGCCGGGACGATCCATGCCATCGGCGGCGGACTGACGGTGGTTGAAGTGCAACAGAATGTCGACTGCACGTACCGGCTATACGATTATGGACGCCCGCGCGAACTGCACCTTGATGCCGGGTTGAAGGTTGCGACGCCGGGTCCGGCGCACGACCCGCGCGACACCGTTGTTGATCCTGCCGCGAACCGCATGCTGGTCAGCGGCCCGCATTTCTTTCTTGCCCAGCTCGCGGGCCCGGTCGATCCAGCGATCCTGGCCCAAGCGGTCGGCGAACTCACTTTTGTTCCCCTGTCCGCCGGTTGCGCGGCGGCGGGCGAGACGGTGGCGCTGGGCGAAGCGGTGCTGCTCGACGACGCGTCGCTGATCGTCATCGAACCCGGCAGCCGCGCCCTGCTGTGCTGGGCCGCCTGACCGGCGCATCGCCCTCCCCTTGCGGCTCCGCGCCCGATCTCCCATATCGCCTCTCATGACCAGTCCCCACGCACAAAGCGCCGCCCCCTGGCACGGAACCACCATCCTCTCCGCCCGCACCGCCGACAAGGTCGTCGTCATCGGCGACGGTCAGGTGTCGATGGGCCAGACGGTGATGAAGCCCAACGCGCGCAAGGTGCGCCGCCTGCACGATGGCAGCGTCATCGGCGGCTTTGCCGGCGCGACCGCCGACGCCTTCACCCTCTTCGAACGGCTCGAAGCCAAACTCGAACGCCATAACGGTCAGTTGCTCCGCGCCGCGGTCGAACTCGCCAAGGACTGGCGCACCGACAAATATCTCCGCAATCTGGAAGCGATGATGATCGTCGCCGACAAGGAGGTGACTTTGGTCATCACCGGCAACGGCGACGTGCTGGAGCCCAAGGGCGGCATCGCAGCGATCGGATCGGGTGGCAATTATGCGCTCGCCGCGGCGACCGCGCTCGCCGAATATGAACAGGATGCCGAAGTGCTGGTCCGCAAGGCGATGCAGGTCGCCGCCGACATCTGCGTCTATACCAACGACCAGTTCACCCAGGAAACCATCGAAACCCAGGCGTAAAACAGATGAACAAAGACCTGACTCCCAAGGCGATCGTCGCTGCGCTCGACACGCACATCATCGGCCAGGACGCCGCCAAGCGCGCGGTCGCGGTGGCGCTGCGCAATCGCTGGCGCCGCCAGCAGCTCTCGGCTGATTTGCGCGACGAGGTGACGCCGAAGAATATCCTGATGATCGGCCCCACCGGCTGCGGCAAGACCGAGATTTCGCGCCGGCTGGCGAAGCTCGCCGACGCGCCGTTCATCAAGGTCGAAGCGACCAAGTTCACCGAGGTCGGCTATGTCGGTCGCGACGTCGAACAAATCGCCCGGGACTTGGTCGAAGAAGCGGTGCGGCTGGAAAAGGACCGCCGCCGCGAAGCGGTGCGCGCCGCCGCCGAAGAGGCCGCGATGGAACGGCTGCTCGATGCGCTCACCGGCAAGGGCGCGAGCGAGGCGACGCGCCAGAGCTTTCGCCAGCGCATCCGCGAAGGGCACCTCGATGACAGCGAGGTCGAGATCGAGGTTGCAGACACGCCGAGCATGCCGTTCGAGCTGCCGGGCCAGCCGGGCCAGATGGGGATGATCAACCTGTCGGACATGCTCGGCAAGGCAATGGGCGGGGCACCGAAGAAGCGCCGCAAGCTGAAGGTCATCGAGGCCGCGACGCGGTTGATCGAGGAGGAGCAGGACAAGCGCCTCGATCAGGATGATGTCGCCCGCATCGCGCTCGCCGATGCCGAGGCGAACGGCATCGTCTTCCTCGACGAGATCGACAAGATCGCGGTAAGCGACGTGCGCGGCGGATCGGTGAGCCGTGAAGGCGTCCAGCGCGACCTGCTGCCCTTGATCGAAGGCACGACCGTCGCGACCAAATATGGCCCGATGAAAACCGACCATATCCTGTTCATCGCCTCGGGTGCCTTCCATGTCGCCAAGCCCAGCGATCTGCTCCCCGAGCTCCAGGGCCGTCTGCCAATCCGCGTCGAGCTGAGCGCGCTGACTGAAAGCGATTTCGTCCGCATTCTGAGCGAGACCAAGGCGGGGCTGCCCGAACAATATTCGGCGCTGCTCGGTACCGAGGGTGTCAGCCTGTCGTTCACCGACGACGCGATCGCACGCGTCGCCAGGCTCGCCGCCGAGGTCAACGAACGCGTCGAAAATATCGGCGCACGGCGGCTCCAGACGATCATGGAGAAGCTGGTCGAAGAGGTCAGCTTCGGCGCCGAGGACATGTCGGGGACCACGCTCGCCATCGATGCCGCCTATGTCGAGCGCCAGCTGTCGGAGATTGTCGGCGATACTGACCTCAGCAAATATGTCCTCTGAACGCGTCTCATTCCGGCGGGCTTAAATCGCACTCTTTTCAGCCAGTCGTTGACCGAACTTCATTTGACTTTCGCGCCTCGTCAATGCGATGAACGGCGCGACACGGTCGACACGGGTTGCAACCGACCGGCGCGGAGACAATAATGACCGACGAGGATGTCGCCCCGGAGCAGGGCGAGCTGGCGATTACGCGCACCGGCGACCGGCTTCGGCTGGCGCGGGAGGCTGCGGGATTGTCGCTTGCCGATGTGGCGACGCGGACGCGGATCACCCAGCGTCACCTCTCCGCGATCGAAAAGTCCGATTTCTCTGAGCTTCCGGGCCGAACCTATGTCACCGGCTTTGCCCGCGCCTACGCCCGCGCGGTCGACTTGCCCGAGGCCGAGATCGGCGCCGCAGTGCGCCGCGAGCTCGAAGAGAACGCCTATGGCGCCCGGCCGCTGTACGAAGCCTATGAACCCACCGACCCGGCCCGCCTGCCCACCGCCCGGATGACGTGGACGCTGGTGATCGTCGCCCTGCTGCTTGCGTCGGCTTATGGCGTGTGGCGTTTCCTTTCGGTCGAGCCCGGCGAAGCGCTGGTCGCCGCGCAGAACCGTGCTGCCGACGCATCCGAAGCGCCGCAAAGCGACGCCGCCGCGCCGCCAACGACCAAGGCCAGCACCACCCGGTCGGCCATCGCCGCCAATGCGCCGGTGGTGCTGACGGGTATCTCGGAGGTGTGGATCGGGTTCGATGACGCCGCGGGCAAGACCGAAAACTGGCGCACGCTCGATGCGGGTGAAACCTATCAGGTGCCGGCCGAATATACCGAACAGTTTACGCTGCGCACGAGCATTCCGCAGGCGCTGAAGGTCACCGTTGGCGGCCGCGACGTCGGGGCGATCGGTCCCGCCGACACGCTGGTAAAGGGCGTCTCGCTCAAGCCTGCCGATCTGGTGGCGCGCGCCGAAGGCAATGGTGCACCCGGCGCTGCGGCGCCAGCAACACGCGCGCTACCCAAGGGCTGAAACGGCCATCTTTTGGGCCGGCGCGAACGGCAGTGCACCGAATTGGGTTTGCGCTGCCGCACTTTGCCGCGTTATGAACGACAAAATGGTTAATTGGTGGGGGCCGAACGGCAGATGAAAATGCGTCAGATCACTTTCCTGGGAGCCGCAACGATTGCGCTGGCGGCAACCATGCCAGCGCCGGCGCAAGAGGGCGCCATCGACAAGCGGGTTGAACGGCTCGAAAAGGAAATGCGGGCGGTCCAGCGCTCGGTCTTCCCCGGCGGCAGCCCGACCTTCTTCGAAGGCGAGATCGCGCCCGACAATACGCCCGGCGAGCGAGCGCGCAGCAACGCGCCGGTGATCGACCTGACCGCGCGCGTTGATGCGCTCGAAACTCAGCTGCAGACGCTGACCGGCCAGACCGAGCAGAATGCGTTTCAGCTGCGCGAGCTCGAAAAACAGTTTACCGCCTACAAGGCCGAGATGGACAAGCGTTTCGCCGATCCCGCGGCCACCGCGACCCCCGCCAGCCTCTCCCCTGCGCCAACCGTGCCAACCGTAAAGCCGCCGGCGGCGGCATCGACGGTTGCAGCCGCCCCCGCGAAAAAGCCGGTGGCGGCTGCCGCCAAACCGGCGACCACGACGCCCAACGCGGCGCGGCTCGCCATGGTCAAAAAGGTCGAGATTCCGGCGACCGGCAACGACACGAAAGACGCCTATGATTACGGCTATCGATTGTGGGAAGCCAAGCTTTATCCCGAGGCGCAGGTCCAGCTGAAACAGGTCGTCACCAAATGGCCGACCAGCAGTCAGGCCAGCTTTGCCCAGAATTTGCTCGGCCGCGCCTATCTCGACGAGGGCAAGCCCAGCCTGGCCGCGGTGGCCTTCTATAACAATTACAAAGACCGCCCCAGCGGCGCGCGTGCGCCGCACAGCCTGATGTACATGGGCGTTGCGCTCGACAAGCTGGGCCGCAAGGCCGACGCGTGCAAGGCGTTCCGCGAGCTCGAAGAAGTCTATGGTGACAAAGCGCCGCAGGATGTTCGAACCGATGCAGCCGCCGCAAAAACAAAAGCTGGTTGCTGACCGCGACAGCGCTGACCGGCTGGCGGGCGACCTTCGCGCGCTCGCTGGCTCCGACTGGCACCGGTTCCACTATGGCATCGCGGTGTCCGGCGGCCCCGACAGCATGGCGTTGCTCTGGCTGATGGCGACGCTGCTGCCCGGGCAGGTCTGGGCGGCGACGGTCGATCATGGCCTCCGCAAAGGATCCGACGACGAAGCGCGCATGGTTGCGGGTTTTTGCGGGCGCGAGCATATCCCGCATTCAACCCTGCGGCCCGCGGCGCCGATCAAGGGGTCGTTGCAGGCAGCCGCGCGCGCCGAGCGATACCAGCTGCTCGACCAATGGCGCGGCGCCAACGCCCTCGACCATATCGTCACCGCGCATCATGCCGACGATCAGCTCGAAACGATCGTCATGCGCCTCAATCGCAGCAGCGGCGTCGGCGGCCTTGCGGCGATCCGTGCCCGCAATGGCGTGGTCATGCGGCCGCTGTTGCACTGGCGGCGCGACGATCTGGTCGGCCTGGCGCTTGAGAATGATCTGCCCTTTGTCGACGACCCGTCGAACAGCGACAACCGCTTTGACCGCGCACGGCTGCGACAGGCGCTGAAATCGCAGACAGTACTTGATCCCGCCGCTGCGGCGCGGTCGGCGGGCTGGCTGGCCGAAGCCGATGAAGCGCTCGACTGGGCGGTCGACCGCCTGATCGCATCATGGCCGGACGCGTCCGACGTCGCGGTGATCCGCAACGAAGCTTATCCGCCCGAAATGTTCCGCCGCATTGTCGCGCAGCGCTTGCGCGCGAACGCCCCGCAGCTGGCCGTCCGCGGCGCCTCGCTCGATGGCGTCATTGCAGCGATGCACGAGGGTAAGCGCGCAATGGTCGGGGCGCTGCTGATCGACCCGGTTCGCGGCTTTGAATCGACGATTTGGCGCATTTCTGCTGCGCCGCGCCGGAAACTGCCCAAAAAGGCCTGATTGCCTCATTGTCATTTAACCTGATTATCCTATCTTGTGGGGACAGGAGCGCGTGGCCGCGCCGATCAGGAAAGTACTCGCATGCAGGACGACAAGGAACCGCAGGGCAACCCCTGGATGAAGAGCGTGATGATCTGGAGCGGCATTTTGCTGGCCATGCTCCTCGTCGCCTCGATGTTCGGCGGGGCCGCGCAGCCTGCAGGCAGCGCGCTGGCCTATTCGGAATTCCGTCAAAAGGTCGAGGAAGGCGCCGTCAAGGATGTCGTCCTCTCCGAAGACAAGGTGGCCGGCACGCTGTCGAACGGCGACCGCTTCACCGCCAACGTCGTGCGCGATCCCGAGCTGCTCAAGATGCTCAACGACAACAATGTCAAATATGACGGCAAGGCCACCGAAGCGCCGAATTTCTGGATGTACATGCTGCTCCAGTCGCTGCCGTTCCTGCTGATCCTCGGCATTGCTTTCTTTGTCTTTCGTCAGGTGCAGAAGAACAACGGCTCGGGCGCGATGGGCTTTGGCAAGTCGCGCGCCAAGATGCTGACCGAAAAGCAGGGCAAGGTGACCTTCGACGACGTCGCCGGCATCGACGAAGCCCGCGAAGAGCTTGAAGAAATTGTCGAATTTCTGCGCGATCCAACCAAATTTTCGCGCCTCGGCGGCCAGATCCCGAAGGGCGCATTGCTCGTCGGCTCGCCCGGCACAGGTAAAACGCTGCTCGCCCGCGCGATCGCGGGCGAGGCCGGCGTTCCCTTCTTCACCATTTCGGGCTCGGACTTCGTCGAAATGTTCGTCGGCGTCGGCGCCAGCCGTGTCCGCGACATGTTCGAACAGGCCAAGCGCAACGCACCGTGCATCGTCTTCATCGACGAAATCGACGCGGTCGGCCGCCATCGCGGCGCCGGCCTCGGCAACGGCAACGACGAGCGCGAACAGACGCTGAACCAGCTGCTCGTCGAAATGGACGGCTTCGAAGCGAACGAAGGCATCATCATCGTCGCCGCGACGAACCGCCCCGACGTGCTCGACCCCGCCCTCCTCCGCCCGGGCCGCTTCGATCGCCAGGTCGTCGTCCCGCGCCCCGACATCGAGGGCCGCCAGAAAATCCTCGAAGTCCACACGCGCAAAAAGCCGCTCGCCCCCGACGTCGACCTCCGCCGCGTCGCGCGCGGAACCCCGGGCTTCTCGGGCGCCGATCTGGCTAATCTTTGCAACGAAGCAGCGCTACTCGCGGCGCGCAAGGGCAAACGCCTGATCGCCAACGACGAGTTCGAAGAAGCCAAAGACAAGGTCATGATGGGCGCCGAGCGCCGGTCGATGGTGATGACCGAGGACGAGAAGAAATCGACCGCCTATCACGAAGCCGGCCACGCGCTCGTCTCGCTCCATGTCGACGGCTGCGATCCGCTTCACAAAGTCACGATCATCCCGCGCGGCCGCGCGCTGGGCGTGACGTGGAACCTGCCCGAACGCGACCGCTATTCGATGAGCATGAAACAGATGAAAGCGCGCTTGGCGCTCTGCTTCGGCGGCCGGATCGCCGAACAGCTGATCTACGGCAAGGACGAGCTCAACACTGGCGCGTCGAACGATATCCAGCAGGCGACCGAAATGGCGCGATCGATGGTCATGGAATATGGCATGTCGGACAAGCTCGGCTGGCTGCGCTATCGCGACAATCAGGACGAAGTCTTCCTGGGCCATAGCGTGTCGCGCGCACAGAATATGTCGGAAGACACTGCGCGACTGATCGACGCCGAAGTGCGCCGTCTGGTCGAAGAGGGCGAGAATGTCGCGCGCAAGGTCCTGACCGATCACCTCGACGAACTCCACTTGCTCGCTGGCGCGCTGCTCGAATATGAAACGCTGTCGGGCGAAGAATCGAAGCGCGCGATCAAGGGCGAAGATATCGGCCGCGAGGACGATGCAGACAAGCGTGGCACCCCGGTGTCGGGCCACGCCGGTTCGCTGCCGCAGATCAAGCGCAAGCCGCGCGGACCGTTCGGCGACCCGAAGCCTCAGGGCGCGTAGTCCAATCGGCCTGGCACGTTCGATTCAGGGGTTATTCATTGGCTGACGGCATTTTGCGGCGCATGATCCTCGGGAAACGCGCTCGCATTTTGCCTGTCCTGCTCGTGGCGCCGTTTCTGGGCGCGATGGCGCCGGGTGACATGAGCGTCGCCGCCTTTCTGATGCGCGCCGACTCGCTCGCCCGGCTTGGTCCGCTCGCGTTGGCAACCCCGCAGGGTAACCAGTTGAAAGGCGAGGTCATTGCCGCGGGAAAACGCTACAAAGCGCGGATCGATGCCGACCGCCGCGCCGGGCGCAAAACCACCAGTTGCCCGCCCGAATCGGGAACGCTGACGCCCGATCAGTGGCTGGCGCATCTGCGATCCTATCCCGCCCCGGTCCGCAAGACCGTCAGCATCAATGCGGCGTTCGACGCGTTGATGAAGAAACGCTACCCCTGCCCCGTCTGATCCGCCATGGAGCGTCGACAAAGGAGACGGCAATGACCGGTAAATCGTGGAAAATTCTGGCGCTGCTAGTGGGCCTGACGCTGGGTGCTCAGCCCGCCGCGGCGCAGGGAACCGGCGCGTTGACCAGCAAGATCGAACTGGAGAAGCTGGCCCCGGCGACAGCAGGCCAGGCGCCGGCCAAATCCTATATCTTGCCCGACGTCGTCGTCCCCGGCGACCGCATCCGGGTTACGCTGACCTTTGCCAACAACGGCATCGCGCCTGCGGCGGGGCTGAATCTTACCAACCCGATCCCCGAGGGACTGGTGTTCGACGAAACGAACGATACCGCCGGATTTTCGGTGTCCACCGATGGCGGCAAGACATTCGGCGCCCTCGCGACGCTGAAGGTGCCAGTATCGGGCGCGGCGCCGCGCGCCGCCGTCGCGGCAGACGTGACGCACGTCCGCTGGCTATGGCCCGACGCGGTAGCGCCCGGTCAAAGCCGCTCGGTCGCCTTCTTCGGCCGCGTCCGGTGATCGGACGGCGGCACAGCCGGTGACGATTTACTGCGACGAATCGGGCGGGCTCAATGCCGGCGCGATGGCCTTTTCGGCCGTGATGCTGACGCCGCAGGCCGCCGCCGACATCCATGCCCGGTTTCGCAGCGTCACCGGGCTGCGCGGTGAGCTGAAAGGCAGCCGGATCAGCATCGTCGAGCGTGCCTATCTGCTCGAACTGTTCGATCGCGCGGGCGGACGCGCGTGGGTCGCAGTGGCCAAACGCGATATGATCGGGGGAAAGCCCGGCGGGACCGTCCCCAGCGACCTTTCGGTCTATGCCGCGCTGCTCAACCTCGCGGTCGGGCGCTGGCTGCCCGAAACCGGCGGCGTCTGCACCGATGTCGTGATTGACGACGGTCGCTACGATCCGACGATACTGGGGAAGGTCCGCGAAGAGATTCAGGCTGGTCTCGGCGGGTGGGGCCGCGCTTCGCTGGCCGAAAGCCACCGCAGCGACGGGGTGCAGATCGCCGACGTGATCGCCAACAGCCTGTTCAACATCGCCGTCGGCTCACCGCGCGCGCACCGCATCCAACAGATCATCGCGCCGATGCTGGCATCGAACGCAATCCGCGTCGCCGAGTTGAAGGATTTCGGCTGACACAAAAAGGGCCGCAGTTTCCTGCGGCCCCTTCAATGCGATTATCGCGGCGTCTATTCGAAGTCGCTGCCACCACCGGCAGGGCTGCGCGGCGGCGCGGCGGCAGTCAGGCGCAGGGCTTCGGCTGAGCGGCTGATCGAGCTGATTTCATCGGGCGTATCGTCATCGTCAACGACGACCTTCTGCAGCGTCGTGATCAGCGTTTCCTTCAGATCCTTCGGGCGCACCGTCTGTTCGGCGATTTCGCGCAGCGCCACGACGGGGTTCTTGTCGCGGTCGCGATCGACCGTCAGTTCCGAACCGCCCGAGATCTCGCGCGCGCGGTGCGCGGAGAGCAGGACGAGGTCGAAACGGTTGGGAATCTTGTCGACGCAATCCTCGACGGTAACGCGGGCCATGTTGTTTCCTTAGAATATAGGAGAGACCAGCCTTTTTGGGGGCGTGGCAGCAAGCGCTGCGCGCTAGCAGCAAGGCCCGTCCGTGTCAATCGAAGCGCTGCCCTTGCGGCGCTTGCGGCGCCCCGCCTATGAGCGGACGATGACCGACGCGCCCTGCCCCGCCAGCGATCCTGACATGCTGACCGCTGACGTCGCCGGCCACCGGCTGGAGGTCATTGTCGACGGCGACCAGCGGCTCGACCGCATCCTCGCGCTGCTGAGCGGGGCGATCCGCAGCATCGACATCATCATGTATATCTTCGAGCATGACAGCGCCGGAACCCGCGTGCTCGATGCGATGACCGCGGCGGCTCAGCGCGGGGTACGGGTCCGCGCGGTGATCGACAGTTTCGGCTCTTCCGACATTTCGGACAGCATCTTTGCGCCGCTGCGCGAAGCGGGCGGCAGCGTAACCTTTTTCTCGCGGCACTGGCGGTCGAGCTATCTGATCCGCAACCACCAGAAATTGCTGCTGATCGACGAGACGGTAGCAGTGACCGGCGGCTTCAACATCGCCGCTCCCTATCTCGGCACACAGCCGGACAATTGCTGGTTCGACCTTGGTATCGTGGTGCGCGGGCCGTCGGTGGCGCGCATGGTCGCCTGGTTCGAGGAAATCCACGATTACACGGTGAACAACGACGGCAAGCTGCTGATGCTCCGCCGCCTGATCCGCGAATGGCCGATCGAGGCGGGATCGGTGACCTGGCTGGTCGGCGGGCCGACCCAGCGGCTCTCGCCGTGGGCGCGCGCGGTGCGCACAGATCTGACGGGTGCGCGCCAGCTTGACATGGCGATGGCCTATTTCTCGCCCGGTCAGGGCATGTTGCGGCGGCTCGGCCGCGTCGCGCGGCATGGCCGGGCGCGGTTCATCATGGCGGCGAAGTCGGACAATGCGGCGACGATTGGCGCCTCGCGCCTGCTCTATGGCTATCTGCTGCGCAAAGGTGCGCAGATCTGGGAATATCAGCCGTGCAAGCTGCACATGAAGCTGATCGTCATAGACGACGTCGTCTATGTCGGCACCGCCAATTTCGACATGCGCAGCCTGTTCGTGAATGTCGAGGTGATGCTGCGCGTCGCCGACGCCGGTTTCGCGCAGCAGATGCGCTGCTTCATCGCGGCGCAGCAGGGAGATTGCGACGACATCACCCCCGCCGAGCACAAGGCGCGCGCCGGGTGGCTGACCCGGCTGCGCTGGACGCTGGCGTGGTTTGTCGTCGGCGTTGCCGACTATACGGTGTCGCGGCGACTCAATTTCGGTCTGGGTGAGACCGATCCCGATCTGGAAGTTTAGTCTTTCCAGCCCCAGAACAGGAAGCAGGGCGGCACGTTTACCCACTCGAACGCATTGTCGATGCGGGCGAAGTGCGGCGCGAGGAAATCGCGTGCGCGGGCACGGAACTGATAAACCAGAAAGGCGCCGCCGGGGCGCAGCACACGATGCGTTGCCGCAGCGATCGCCGGGCCGACACCTGCGGGCAGCGTCGAGAATGGCAACCCCGAAAGCACATAATCGGCCTTGTCAAAACCGTGCGCGGCGATGATCGCCTCGACGTCGGAGGCCGATCCGTGCACCGCGATAAAGCGGCTGTCGCGGATATCTTCCTGAAGATAATCGATGAAATCCTCGTTGGTGTCGATCGCGATCAGCGTTGCGTCACCCGCCATGCGCTCGAGCACCGGACGGCAAAACGTGCCGACCCCCGGGCCATATTCGACGAACAACCTGGTGTTTTTCCAGTCGACCGGCCGCAGCATGTGGCGGATCAGCGTCGGCGACGACGGCACGATCGACCCCACCATGACCGGATGCTTGATGAAGCCGCGAACAAACATGCCCCACGGTCCGAAAAAGCGTTTGAGCCCCACGCGCAGCCGACGAGCCAGCGGGGTTTTCTTTTCTTGGGCCTGCGCCCGCGGATTGGTCATGATGGCTTTCGCGTTGTTGCGGTTACCGAGGGCGTGGCAAAAACCGCGCGAAGGCGCAAGGAAAGAGTCTGTCTTGACTCTGGACAGCCAAGCGCTCGCGTGTAGGGAAAGGCGCGATTGCGGACGTTGAACGACAAAGGGGATTTCCGGCATGGCGACACTATCGCGCTCGATCCCCGCCGATCGCATGACCGTTCTGTTCGCCGTGATGCTGGTCGCCGCCGCGGGCAATACCGCAATGCAGTCGATCCTGCCCGCAATCGGTGCCAAGCTCGACATCCCCGATGTGTGGGTCAGCCTGGCATTCAGCTGGTCGGCATTGCTGTGGGTGATGACGGCACCTTATTGGGCGCGGCAGTCCGATAAGCGCGGGCGCAAAGCTTTGATGGCGCTTGGCGTGATCGGCTTCATGCTGTCGATGGCATTTTGCGGGTTGGCGCTGTGGGCTGGGCTGGCGGGCTATCTGGCCGCGGGAACGACATTCGTGATCTTCGCGCTATTCCGCAGCTTGTACGGCGGGTTCGGATCAGCGGCGCCGCCGGCGGTCCAGGCCTATGTCGCATCGCGGACTGACCCTGAGGAACGCACCCAAGCGCTATCGCTCGTCTCGTCGTCGTTTGGGCTGGGAACGGTAATCGGTCCTGCGATCGCGCCGTTGTTCATCCTGCCCTTTGTCGGCCTGTCCGGGCCATTGCTGGTTTTCGCGCTGATCGGCCTAATCGTCCTGATCATGCTGCGCTGGCGGCTGCCCGACGATGTCCCGCGCTTCGCCGCCCGCGGTGCAATTGCGGCCTATCCGACCGCCGCGGGATCGACGGCGTCGGCAAGCGAGGAAAGCGACGAAAGCGACGAAAGCGACGAAAGCGACGAGGACTTTGAGGATCGCGACGCTCCCGCGGCAAGCCCGCTGCGCTGGACCGACAAACGCGTACGGCCATGGATGCTCGCCGGACTCTACGGCGGTCAGGCGCAAGCGATGATGCTGGGCGTCATCGGCTTCCTGATCCTTGATCGGCTCGAGCTTCGCCCCCGCCCCGACGAAGGCGCCGCGATGACCGGCATCGTGCTGATGGCCGGCGCCTTCGCAACCTTGTTGTCGCAATGGGGGCTGATCCCGCTGCTCAAGCTGTCGGCGCGCACCGCAGTGCTGATCGGCGCAGCGCTCGGCGCCAGCGGGCTGATCATCACCGGGGTCGCGCAGGATCTGCACGGCATCGTGATCGGCTTCGCCCTCGCCTCGCTTGGCTTCGGCCTGTTCCGCCCCGGTTTCACCGCGGGCGCCTCGCTATCGGTGCCGCGCCGCGATCAGGGCAGCGTCGCGGGGATGACTGCGTCGATCAACGGGTCGGCCTATATCGTGTCCCCGGCGATCGGTGTGCTGCTCTACAACTGGCACCCGATGGTCGCGTATGGCCTGATGGCGGGTTTCTGCGGCTGGCTGGTGCTATGGGGCTGGTCGGCGCTGCGGCTCGACCAGCCCGCGACCAGCTAGTCCTTCACCTCATCATCGCTATGTTTGCGATCGCGAAAGGGCTTGAGCATCCCCGGCGCGAAAAAACCGATCGGGTCGACGCTCATCGCGTTCTGCTTGATCTCGCCCTGGATTTTTTCATAGTCCTTTTCCATCGCTTCGGTCACCGACGCGCGGGTGTCCTTCAGCGCCGCCTCGAAATCGGCCATGGTCACCAAATCGCTGTTGATCGACCGTTTGAGCGCCGCAAGGCCAGCACGCCGTGTCAGATCCTCCAGATCGGCGCCGGTAAAGCGTTCCGACCGCTCGGCAAGCACCGCCAGATCGACATCGTCGGCCAGCGGCATCTTGCCCGTCTGGATTTCGAGGATGCGGCGGCGCCCTTCCTTGTCGGGAACCGCGACATAGATCAGCTCATCGAGCCGGCCCGGACGCAGCAACGCCGGGTCGATCAGGTTCGGGCGATTGGTCGCGCCGATCACCACCACCGACTGCATCTCCTCTATTCCGTCCATCTCGGCGAGGATCGTGTTGACGACGCGCTCGGTCACCTGCGGCTCGCCCGACGTGCCGCTGCCGCGCGCTGGCACCAGACTGTCAAGTTCGTCGATAAAGATGAGGGTTGGCGCGACCGCGCGCGCGCGCGCAAACAGCCGCGCAATCTGCTGCTCGCTCTCGCCATACCATTTCGACAGCAAATCCGATGATTTGATCGAAATGAAATTGGCATCGGATTCGCGCGCCGCCGCTTTCGCGAGCAAGGTCTTGCCGGTGCCGGGCGGGCCATAGAGCAGAAAACCCTTGGCGGCCCGGATGCCCAGCCGCCGGAACGCCTCGGGATGCTTCAATGGCAGCTCGATGCCTTCGATCAACTTCTCGCGCGCCGCGTCGAGCCCGCCGATGTCGCTCCACCGCGTCGTCGGCGCCTGCACCATCACTTCGCGCATCGCCGACGGCTGCACGCGCTTCAACGCATTGCTGAAATCATCGCGCGTGACGCGGAGCTCCTCCAGCACCTCGGCCGGGATCGTGCCCTCGGCCAGATCGAGCTTGGGCATGATCCGCCGCACCGCCTCGATCGCGGCCTCGCGCGTCAGCGCCGCCATGTCGGCGCCGACAAAACCAAAGGTGGTGCGCGCCAGCTCGGCCAGATCAACGTCTTCGGCCAGCGGCATGCCGCGGGTGTGGATGCCCAATATCTCGCGACGTCCGCCTTCGTCAGGAACACCGATGATGATTTCGCGGTCGAAACGGCCGGGACGGCGCAGGGCTTCGTCGATGGCGTCGGGGCGGTTGGTCGCAGCGATAATCACCAGATTGGTGCGCGGCTCAAGTCCGTCCATCAGCGTCAGCAGCTGCGCGACGAGCCGTTTTTCGGCCTCGCCCGTCACCTGCCCGCGTTTGGGCGCAATCGAATCGATCTCGTCGATGAACAGGATCGATGGCGCCGCCTTGGCAGCCTGCTCGAAAATGTCGCGCAGCCGCTTTTCGGATTCGCCGTAGGCCGACCCCATGATCTCGGGGCCGTTGATCAGAAAAAATTGTGCTTCGCTCTCGTTCGCGACCGCGCGCGCCAGCCGGGTCTTTCCGGTTCCCGGCGGCCCGTGGAGCAGCACCCCGCGCGGCGGATCGACGCCCAGGCGACGGAACAGTTCGGGGTAGCGCAGTGGCAACTCGACCATTTCGCGCAGCTGATCGATCGTCTCACCCAGCCCGCCGAGATCGTCATAGGTGACGTCGGTACGGCGCGCATCCTGCGGTTCCTGATATTCGGGCAGCAATTCTACTTCGGTATTCTCATCGATGAAGACGACGCCCTTTGGCGCCGCGGAAACGACGAGCAGGCGCACCTCGGCCAGTGCATAAGCGGGCGCATTGAGCATCTGGCGCAGTTGCGGGGGCATATCTCCCGACGGCAGCCGCTGCTGCCCCGCGGTCGCGACGGTATCACCGGCAACCAGCGGCCGCCCGAAAAAGCTGCGCTTCAGCGCGTTCGCCGATCCCTGCAGCCGCAGATTCTCCTGCGCCGGGGCGAACACAACGCGCGCCGCCGGACGCGTCTCCACGCGGCTCAGCATCACCATATCGCCGGCGCCGGCGCCCGCATTTGCGCGCTGCAGGCCGTCGAGGCGAATGACCTCCAGCCCTTCATCCTCGGCATAGGGAAGCACCACGCGCGACGCGGTCTGTCGCTTGCCGCTGATCTGGATGATATCGCCTTCGGTGACCCCGAGTTCGGCCATGGCGGAACGCGAAATGCGCGCGATGCCGCCGCCGCTTTCCTCGGCGCGCGAATTCGCGACCTGCAGTTTCACCTGTTTTTCTTTTACCGCCGCGTCGGCCAAGGCGCATCTCCCTCAAAAGGTCAGAATGCCGAAGATAGGGAGGTCGTTCCCGATTTGCGACCCCTCGCCTTCCGCCGGCCCTGCGCCATCCTATGCCGCACTGCACAAAATTGTGGCAAGTCGCGCGGCGGCATGTCATCATCGACGCCGAATATGCCCCGCCTTCCTCCCCTCAGCAGCATGGAGGCCTTTCTCGAGGTCGCCCGCCATGGCACGGTCAAGGCCGCCGCGATCGAGCTCGGCCTGTCGATGCCCGCGCTGTCGCGCCGCATCCAGACGCTCGAACACGCCGTTGGCCGCCCGCTGTTCAACCGCCACCATCATGGACTCAGCCTGACCGAGGCCGGGCGCACACTGCAAGGCCAACTGGCGCCGATCCTCGACGAGCTGCGCACGGTGATCGGGCAGGTCGGCAGCCCCGACGCATCGCTGCGCCTTCACCTCAACGTGCTGCCGCTCTTTGCCCAGCAGCGGCTGTTCCCGCGCCTTCCCGAACTGCGCCGCGAACATCCTGAACTGCATATCGACATCGACACCATGTCGCATGCCGAAGCGCGGCTGGGCGACGGGATCGATGCCGCGATTGCGCTCGCGCGTTCAATCGATCCTGCGCTTTATGCGGCCCGGCTCGATCAGGACAAGGTGTTTCCGATCGCCGCGCGCAACCTGACCGATGCCGACCGCCCGATTGCGGTGCCAGAGCAATTGCAGCGCATGACGGTACTCCTCCACCGCGAGATGCCCGAAACCTTTGCCGAGTGGAAAAAGGCGATCGGCATGCCCTATCTCGAACCGGCGGGGATCGATTATTTCGATTCGGGACCGCTGATGCTTGAGGCCGCGGCGCAAGGCATCGGCGTCGCCTTCATGCACGGCCATCATCTCGACGATGCGAACGACGCCCGGCTCGTCCGCCTGTTCGATTTCGACGTCGACAGCCCGTACAGCTACTGGTTCGTCTGCCGCCCGCGCGCACTGCGTCAGCCCGCGGTCAAGCTGTTCCACGATTGGCTGCTGGCGGCGAAGATATAGAGGGTTGGCGTTGCGCACAGAGGCGCGCAGTGGGTCTAGTCCGGCGTATTTACAGCCTCGGTGCGGTCGCGCTGCAGTTGGTCCTCGCGCGTGCGCCGGCGATGATATTTCCGGGCCGGGCGATTGTGCCGGATATAAGCAATACCGGCGGCCGCTGCCGTCAGCATCAGGGCGATGAGGCCATAAGCGACCCATAATCTTATCTCAATGATCTTGACTCCGTCGGGATGAACTTCTCCCTCGCTTGTTGTACGGCGCCCGCCCACGAAGGTTCCCAAAACCGTCTATCGCGCAACGTCTGAAGCGGCGCTTTCTGCGGCGGAGACCCGTCACGAGCTTCGGTTTCGGCGTTTGCCGCATCGCCGAAAACGTGGTGCGTCAAGGTCAGACATACCGGAAGAGGCGCTACCGCGGAGGATCGAGCGCCCGATCTCGTCAGGACAACGACGCGCTCTACCGCCGGGCGACAGCAGCCACCGAAGCGCCTGCAAACCTCTGTTCGCTGCACAGGCGCAGCCTATGGCGGCGTATCTGTCGACGGCGCGCTTCGCCAACTCATGGTGAAGCCGTTCCATGACTCGCTGCTGGCGGCAATGATTTCGCTGTTTTGCAACCGGATATCCGAAGCGACGTGTCGGTTAGCGTTTGCAGTCGGCAATCAGCATGAGCTATGCCGCCTCCAGCTTTTGTGAGGACAACATGGTAATCGACAGCGAAAAACATTATCCGGCAGCTTTCCAGGACTATCTGCAGACGCTCACGGATTTGATCCGCCGTTACCCGGACGCCAGGATCCTCGAGTTGGGCGGCGGTCGGCTGCCGTCATTCAAACTCGATCAATTGCCGTCGAATATCGCCAGCTACACGGTCAACGATATCGACCCCGCCGAACTGGCAATGACCAGCGATGAGTATGACAAAGCGTGTTTCGACGTCGTTGGCGATGTTTCGCAATTCACGGGACAGTTCGACGTCATATTTTCCCGCACACTGATCGAACACGTTAATGACGGCGTGAAAATGCACGAGAATGTCGCTTCGCTGCTGAAGCCCGGCGGCGTCGCATTCCATCTCGCTCCGACGCTCTATTCGCCCCCATTCGTGCTGAACAAGATGCTTCCGGAACGGCTGTCGCAAAAGCTGCTCTATACGTTTTTTCCCAAGCGCGGGGCGCAGAAAGACAAATTTCCGGCCTATTATTCCTGGTGCTTCGGCAACCGCGCCAAGATGACGACCATGTTGTTGAAAGCGGGTTTTGCCGACGCCACGATCCGATCCTTTTACGGCCACGACTATTTCCGCAAGATCCCGATCGTGCGGCAGATCGACCATTTCTTTTCGACGCTTGCGGCGCGGCGCGACTGGTCGACCTTTGGCTCTTACGCCCACATCATCGCGCGGAAGTGACCGCGCCCTGCGCGGTCAGGCTTTGTGATCCGAGAGTGCCGGAATACGGCGCAGCTGTGCGTGACGGGGGCCGTGGCGCCGCGCCAAGAATTTGCAAGCGTTTCCGCGGGATAATGGTGCTGCTGGGGAGGATTGAACTCCCGACCTCGTCATTACCAATGACGCGCTCTACCACTGAGCTACAGCAGCAACCGAAACGCCCGCAAACGCCTGTTCGCTGGGCAGGCGCGGCCTATGGCGGGGTGCCTCACGCCTGTCAAGGTGCGAGGCTTGACGATGGCGCAATTTCGCGGGCATGGCCGCGGTCGTGAGCAAACCGCCATCCCCCGCCGACATCGAACGCGAACGCCGCCTGGCCGAGGCGCTGCGCGACAATCTGCGCAAGCGCAAGGCGCAGGCGCGCGATGCAAAAGCCGACACCCCGACTAAAGACTGACGGTCACCGTCACCGCATCACCCTCGGCCAGCCCCTCGGCCTTGCGCACCGCGGCCTTGACCGGCAGCAACCAGCCGCCGCTTTCCTTGTGCGGAAACACCGATGTCTGCCAGCTTGTGTCGCCGATGGTCACATCGACCCGCGCCGATCCGAATCCCTTGCGTCCGCCGAGCCACTGGCCGCTGATTGCCGCGACCCGAATGCCGTCGGCGGCGTCGCCTGCAATAGTGACGAAAAACCAAGCCGCCGGAGCTGTGGCGGACTGCCAGCGCCAGAGCGGGGTGGTGACGGTGAAACTCTCCACGTCGCGCTCAACCCGTTCGTGCGAGCGAAGTCGAGACACCCAACGTCGGCGCGCGGCCTCCGCGCATCTCGACTTCGCTCGATGCGAACGGTTCAAAACTGTCATTTTGCGACCGCGCGAACCGGCACCGGAATATTGCAGATATCGGCCCCGCCAGCAGGCTTGATGAAAAACGGATCGCGGCGATTGGCGCGGGCGTCGGCGTAGCGCGCGAAGCTGTCGCTTTCAGTCGATAGATATTCGAACCGCGACTGATCAGCAGCGGCCAGTTCGCTGGCGATCCGGACCGACGCGATCGACACCCGCTCCTTCTCATTCTCATAAAAGCCCAGCGCGCCGGTCCCCCGCGGCAGGCTCGACAGATATTCGATCCCGCTGATCACGCGGCCGACAAGGGCGATATTCTGGTCCAGGTGGCGCGGGGCATGGCCGATTACGGTGTAGAATTCGGCGCCGCTGCCGGTATCGGGCGACAGGTTGCGACCGACGCCGACCATGCCGTAGCAATGGACGGGCCAACCCGTCTGGTCCTGACGGTCAACGGCGACCGGCCAGCCGCGAAAAGCAATGGTTTCTTTGGCGAAAGGATCACGCGGAATCGCCCGTTTGATCGCTTGAACCTTCTCGCCTCCCGGTTGGTGGAAAGCAGCGAGCAACTCGGCTTCCTCAGACTTCAATTTCGTGTGCAATGCAGCCTGCAAATCTTTACTCAGTTGCGCCACATATTCGCTCTCCGGCACCGTCGCCAACCCCACAGGCAACGCCTTCTTCTCGGTCGCATCGCCCCATTGGACGACATAATTGTCCTGCACCCGATTGATGCTGGTCCCGTCCCACCAATGCGCGGCGGCGAGCTTGCGGATATTGCCGATCCACCCTTGGCTGAACGGCGCGGGCATCAGCTGGATCACCACGCGGCGCGCTTTGCCCTTGGCGTCGGGCGCCAGGTCCATCACCAGCAGATCGGACGGCGCGATCGGGATCCAGTCTCTCGCGGGCGCGGCCGCCGCAATCTCTCCGGGCGACGGGATCGGCGCAGGTTCCTGCGCGATAACCGGAAGGGCAAGCGAAGCGGCAGCGGCGGCCAGAAGCAGATGTTTCATGCCGCCTGTCTGCCATGCTCAACCGACTTGCGAAAGCCCCGCCCAGCGATTAGGGCGCGCGTTCCAAGCATGCGGAGCGGTGGCCGAGTGGTCGAAGGCGCTCGCCTGGAAAGTGAGTATAGGTCAAAAGCCTATCGTGGGTTCGAATCCCACCCGCTCCGCCACCGGACCTAACGGGTCCGCCCCCTCGTCAGGCGAAATGGAGCCGGCGATATTTGCCACGGAAATAGAGCAGCGGGTCGCGGTGTGGCTCGAGCTGCGCGCGCACGACGCGGCCGACCAGGATGAAGTGATCGCCCGCTTCATGGAGCGATTCGCGCTGGCATTCAAACGACACCAGCGAGCTGCCGAGCAGCGGTACCCCGGTCTGCCCCGGCGCCCATGGCAGGTTGGCGAAGCGGTCCTCCCCGCGCGTCGCAAAACGGTTCGATGCCGGTTGCTGACCGATTTGCAGCACATTGACCCCGAAATGCCCCGCCTCGCGCAGCGCGGGCGCCGTTCCCGCTGAATTGGCGATGCAGACGAGCAAGAGCGGCGGATCGAGCGACACCGACGTGAAGCTGTTTGCGGTCAGCCCCACCGGTACCCCTGCCGAGTCGAGCGCGGTGACGATGGTGACGCCGGTCGCAAAGCAACCCATCGCGTCGCGCAGCGTCCGCGGGTCCGATCCCGCCTGAAACTCGGTCGCCTCGCGCGGCTGGCGGCGCTCGAGAAATTCGAGCAACTGACCGAGCAACGCGTCGGTCCGGTCCGCTTCGAGCGCCAGATCAGCCTCGTCGATGTCGGCACTTTCGCCAATCGGCAGCGCGGCGTGAAAGGCATCGCTTGCAGGGCTGCATTGCGCGGGCGCAAAGCCGCCGCGCACCACTAGCGCCGGCAGCGCCTGCCGCGCCGCAATGCCGTTCGCGATGGCGTCGGCATCCTCGGGCATATCGACCAGCACCAGCCCGCCTGCCAGCAATATGCCGTCGGTTGCAAGTGCGCGCGTCGCGATCCAGCCGCCGCGCCGCGCCGCAACGACGACCGGGCGTGAGCCCATCTGGGCCAAGACCAAACGCAAATCTTCGATATGCGCCGCCAGTTGATCCGGACTGTCGGCACCGCGCAGGTCAAGATTCACCACCCGGCGCCCCGACAGCACAAGTCCCTCGGCTACTGCACGCCAAGCCTCGCGCGTCTGCCCGATGTCGGGGATCAGCAGCACCGCCGGGTCATTGTCGTCGCCCAGCACATCGGCGGGCAACGCAACGCCGCCGAAACCCTTATATTCGATGACGCTCAAACATCCCCCTTGGCGCACCGGCGGGCGATAACGCCGTGGGCAACGAACTGATCAAAATGCGAAGAATCGGATCATATCGAAAGCGCGCGCGCCGCGCCAGCGTGTCGGCACGCTGCGGCTTACCGCCGCAACAAAGCCAACCGCTGATCGACAATTGCATCCGCCTCGGCAATGATGCGGTCGATCAGCTGCTGACAGGTCGGAATGTCGTGGATCAGCCCCTGCACCATACCGGCCCAGAACACGCCCTTCGACAGGTCACCCGTTTGCAGAAGCTCGCGTCCCGCCTGGCCGTTCACCAATTCGGCCACATCGGCAAAGGTCGCATCGGGCTGTGCCAGGCGGCGCACGACCTCTTCGCTGACCGCGCTCTTGCCGACGCGCGCGGTGTTCTTGAGGCTGCGGAAGATCAGATAGGATCCGCGCTCGTCATTATCGACATAGGCCTGCTTCACATTGTCGTGGATCGGTGCCTCGACCGTCGCGCAGAAACGCGTCCCCATGTTGATGCCCTCGGCACCCAGCGCCAGCGCGGCGACAAGACCGCGGCCGTCACCGAACCCGCCCGAGGCGAGCATCGGAATCTTCACCTTGTCGGCGGCGGCAGGGATCAGGATCAGCCCCGGAATATCGTCCTCGCCCGGATGCCCCGCGCATTCGAAACCATCAATCGAGATAATGTCACAACCCGCGCGCTCCGCCGATAAAGCGTGACGCACCGCGGTGCATTTGTGCAGGATCGCGATGCCATGCGGTTTCAGCATCTCCCAGATTTCGCGCACCGCAGGCGTTCCCGCGGTCTCGACGATCTTGACCCCGCCGTCGATGATCGCCTGCGCATAGGCCTTGTAATCGGGGGCGTTGATCGTCGGAAAAACGGTCATGTTCACCCCGAACGGCTTGTCGGTCATCGCGCGGCAACGCTCGATCTCGGCGCTGAGCGCCTCAGGACTCGGCTGAGTCAGCGCGGTGATGATGCCAAGCCCGCCCGCATTCGAAACGGCACTCGCCAGTTCGGCGTAGCCGACGCTCTGCATCCCGCCCTGCACGATCGGATGTTCGATCCCCAGCATTTCGGTGATGCGTGTCTTGAAAGCCATCGTCAGTCCCTTCCCCATGTCGGTCGCAACAAAATGACGCTACGTCGCCGCCGCGCCGGAATTGACTTGACGTTTACGTCAACGTCCGGTTCATTGGCAAGACAAGATATATGGGAGCGGGACAGATGCGGCCATGACGATCCTCTATGACGAAGGCCAGCAGGCAATCGCGACCGAATCGCGGCGCGTTCTTGAAGCGCGTAGCAGCACCGAGGCGCTGCTGCCGCTGCTCGAATCGGTCGGCGAATATCATCGCCCTTTCTGGGACACGGCAAAGGAACAGGGCTGGACCGCTCTGGCGCTTCCCGAAGCGCATGATGGCTTGGGCCTCGGCCTCGTCGAGCTAGGATTGATTGCACATCAGGCGGGCCGATCGCTCAGCGGCGCCCCGTTTCTGACGTCAGGTTTTGGCGCCGCCAAGGCGATCGAGCTTTACGGGTCGGACGCCCAAAAGGCCCGCTGGCTACCCGCACTGGCTTCCGGTGAAAGCATCGGCGCGATTGCGTTCGCCGCTGGTCCCGACACGCTTCCGGCACAGCCCGACGTGACTTTCACCGACGACCGACTGAGCGGCACCGCGCGCGGCGTTTCCGCTGGACTGGCGGCCGATGTCGCAATCGTGCTGGCCAATGGTCCCGGAATGCCGGTGCTCGCGCTGGTCGACCTGACCGGTGTCGAGCGTACCCCGGTGCCGAGTTTCGACAACAGCCGCTGCATTGCCAACCTCAGCTTCGCAAGGGCTCCCGCCGAAATGCTGGCGGTCAGAACCGCCGCCCGCGATGCGGCGCTCCACATTCTGGCGCTCCAGGCTGTCGTCACCGCGCACGAACAGACCGGCGGCGCCGAGGTGCTGATGGAAATCGCGCGCGATTACGCCCTGACCCGCCGCGCCTTTGGCCAGCCGATCGGCGCCTTTCAGTCGGTGAAACACCGCATTGCCGAACTGTACGGGCTGGTCGAACTCGCGCGCGCCAATTGCATCCACGCCGCCTCGCGCGAGGGCGCCGCCGACTTCATCACTGCCGCCGCAGCGGCGCGGCTGTCGGCGACAGAGGCCTATGACACCGCGGCGCGCGACTGTGTGCAAATCCACGGCGGCATCGGCGTGACCTGGGATCTCGGGCTCCACCTCCATATGCGGCGTGCGCGCAGCCTCGCGATCGAGCAGGGCAGCAGCCTGTTCTGGGAAGATGTCTTGGTCGATCGGCTGGCAGGAGAAGTGGCATGAGCGATCTGGAAACCTATCGCGCCAAGGCGGCCGCTTGGCTTGAATCGATGGCACCGGCCTATGGCCGGGAGGCGCGCAAGGGGCTGGCGGAAGCCGACGATCTCGCGCTCGGTCGCCGCTATCAAAAGGCGAAGTTCGACGCGGGCTTTGCCGGGATCAACTGGCCGACCGAATATGGCGGCCAAGGGCTGGGTCATCTCGAAAAGGTCACCTTCGACGCCGAAGAGATGAAGCACGGTTTCCCCAATTTCTATTTCGGTATCTCGCTCGGTATGCCGGTGCCGGTGCTGATGCAGTTCGGCAGTGACCGCGACTTCGTCAAGGAACGCGTGCTCAAAGCGCTGCAAGGCGAAGAAATCTGGTGCCAGCTCTTTTCCGAACCCTCGGGCGGATCCGACCTTGCGGGCCTGCGTACCAAGGCGGAGCCCGACGGCAATGGGTGGAAGATCAACGGTCAGAAAGTATGGACCAGCTGGGCGCATTATAGCGACTATGGCGTCATCGTCGTCCGTACCGACCCGACCGTCCCCAAGCACAAAGGCCTGACCTATTTCTGGGTCGATATGAAGGCGCCGGGGGTCACCGTCCGCCCGATCAAGCTTGCGGGCGGCGACAGCCACGTCAATGAGGTGTTCTTCGATGATGTGAAAATCAGCGACGACCATCGTATGTCGCCCGTCGGCGGCGGCTTTGCGGTCGCCATCACGACCTTGATGATCGAACGCTATGTCGCGACCGACAGCGCCGGCTTTGGTCCGCACCTCGACCTGTTTGTCGACCTGGCCAAAGATACGCTGCTCAACGGCAAGCCCGCGATCGAGGACGGCCGCATCCGGCAACAGATCGCACGCAACCATGCCATGCGGTCAGGGCTGGACTCAATCAACGTCCGAGCGCGGTTGATGATGCAAGCCGGAATGATCCCCGGCGCCGAAGGATCGCTCAACAAGCTGGTTGCGGTCCGCTCGCGCCAGAAACTTTCCGAACTCGCGATCGACCTGCAAGGCACCGACGGCTTTGCGTTCGACGAACATGCCTCGCAAAAGGAGGATTGGGCGTCGAGCTGGATCAACGCCCCAACGGGCCGCATCGCCGGGGGATCGGACGAGACGTTGCTCAACACGATCGCCGAAAAAGTGCTTGGCCTGCCGCAGGACCACCGCCCCGACAAGGGCATTCCGTTCAACCAGATTCCGGCCTGAGGAGGCGCAGCCAAATGAAGTTCGATTCCACCACCGCCGCCGTCGTCACCGGCGGCGCATCGGGTCTTGGCCGCGCCACCGCCGAAGCGTTGGCGGCCGCGGGCGTCAAGGTCGCGATTTTCGACATCAACGAGGCGCTTGGGGAAGAGGTCGCTGCATCGATCGGCGGGCTGTTCTGCAAGGTCGATATCACCGACGAACAATCGGTCCTCGACGGTTATGCCAAGGCGCGCGCGGCGCATGGCCAGGAACGGATTTGCGTCCATTGCGCGATGACGTCGCGCCGCGGCAAAACGCTCGCCTATGACAAGGAAACCCGTACTTTCCGGCGTACCCCGACCGAGGATTATGCCTATGGCGTGGCGGGCATCTTGACCGCTAGCTATCGCATCGGATCGATCGCCGCCGAAGGCATGGCGACCCTGCCCGAAATGGACGACGGCGAGCGCGGTGTGATCATTTTTACCGCCTCGGTCGCGGCGCAGGACGCCCAGATCGGCCAAGTCATCTACGGCTCAGCCAAGGCGGGCGTGAACGGCCTCGTGCTACCGATGGCGCGCGACCTGATGGACCTTGGCATCCGCGTCAATTCGATCATGCCCGGCGTGTTCAGCACGCCCTTACTCGGCAATATGAACCCGAAGGTGAAGGAAAGCCTCGAAGCGTCAGTCCCCTTCCCCAAGCGGCTCGGCAAGGCCGAGGAATATGCCAGCCTCGCAATGGAAATGATCCGCAACACCTATTTCAACGGCCAGGCCGTCCGCCTCGACGGGGCGATCCGCATGGCTCCCCGTTAAACGCGCCCCGAAAGGAATTACCGCATGGCCGAAGCCTATATCATCGACGCCGTCCGCACCCCGCGCGGGGTCGGCAAGCCCGGCAAGGGCGCCCTGTCGCATCTCCATCCGCAACATCTCGCCGCGACGGTGCTGAAGGCGATCAAGGATCGCAACAATCTCGACACCGCGACCGTGGACGACATCATCTGGTCGACGTCGAGCCAGAACGGCAAGCAGGGCGGCGACCTTGGCCGTATGGCGGCGCTCTCGGCGGGTTATGACACCAAAGCATCGGGGACGACGCTCGACCGCTTCTGCGGCGGCGGCATCACCTCGGTCAATCTGGCCGCAGCCAGCGTGATGAGCGGCATGGAAGATTGCGTCATTGCCGGCGGTACCGAGATGATGAGCTACACCACCGCGTTCGCCGCCGAGCAGGCGAACGCCGGACTGCCGCCGCGGCTGATGGGATCGGGCCACGAGGCGCTCGACGAAATGCACCCGCAATCGCATCAGGGCGTGTGCGGCGACGCCATCGCAACGATCGAGGGGATCAGCCGCGAAGCGCTCGACGCGCTGGCGCTGGTCAGCCAGCAACGCGCCGACAAGGCGATCAAGGAAGGCCGTTTCACCAGGTCGGTCGTCCCGGTTCTGAATACGGACGGCAGCGTCGCGCTCGACCATGAGGAATTCCCGCGCCCCGAAACCACCGCCGAAGGACTGGCGTCGCTCAAGCCCGCCTTCACCGGCCTCGCCGACTTCGACCTTGGCGGCGGCTTCACCTTCCGCAAGCAGGTCAACCGCCGCTATCCCGATGTCGAGATTCAGCATTTCCACCATGCCGGCAACTCGTCCGGCGTCGTTGACGGCGCTGCCGCGATCCTGCTCGCATCCAAAGAATATGCCGACAAGCATGGCTTGAAACCGCGCGCGCGCGTCGTGGCCTATGCCAATATCGGCGACGATCCGACACTGATGCTCAACGCCCCGGTCCCGGCGGCGAAAAAGGTGCTGGAAAAGGCGGGCCTGACCAAGGACGACATCGACGTCTGGGAAATCAACGAAGCCTTTGCCGTCGTCGCCGAAAAATTCATCCGCGACCTCGACCTCGACCGCGAAAAGGTCAACATCAACGGCGGCGCAATGGCGCTCGGCCATCCGATCGGCGCGACCGGTTCGATCCTGATCGGCACCGCGCTCGACGAACTCGAACGCTCGGGCGGTCGTTATGGCCTCGTCACCATGTGCGCTGCGGGCGGCATGGCGCCTGCGATCATCATCGAACGGATCTGATCGCATGACGGGACCGCTCAAGGGCATCCGGATCATCGAATTTGCCGGGATCGGTCCCGGTCCCTTTTGCGGGATGATGCTCGCCGACCATGGCGCCGAGGTGATCCGTATCGATCGTCCCGGTGGGTTCATGGACCCGCGCGACCCGCTCAGCCGTAACCGGACCTCGATTGCACTCGACATGAAGAACCCCGAGGCGGTTCAGATCGCGCGTGACCTTTGCAAAAGCGCCGACGGGATCATCGAGGGCTATCGCCCCGGCGTGATGGAGCGGCTTGGTCTTGGACCTGATGTCCTGCTCGCCGACAACCCGAAGCTGATCTACGGGCGCATGACCGGCTGGGGTCAGTTCGGCCCCTACGCCCATGCGGCGGGGCATGACATCAACTATATCTCGCTGTCCGGGGTGCTTCACGGCATCGGTCGCGCGGGGGAAAAGCCGGTGCCGCCGGTCAATTACGTCGGCGATTTCGGTGGCGGCGGGATGATGCTTGCCTTCGGCATGGCGAGCGCGCTCGTTCATGCCGCGCGCTCGGGCGAGGGGCAGGTGATCGATTGCGCGATGACCGACGGCTCGGCGTTGCTCGCGGGGATGACCTGGGGCTTCAACGCCGCGGGTCGGCTCAAGGACGAAGCCGGGGTCAACATGCTCGACGGCGGCGCCCATTTCTATGACAGCTATGTTTGCGCCGACGGCAAATTCATCTCGATCGGATCGATCGAGCCGCAATTCTATGCGCTGCTGCGCGAGAAGACCGGGCTGACTGACGACTCCGATTTCGACGCACAGATGGACCCGTCGAAATGGGGATCGCTGAAGGACAAGTTGACCGCTCTGTTCCTCACGAAGACCCGTGACGAGTGGTGCGCGATCATGGAGATGACCGACGTCTGCTTCGCGCCGATCTTGTCGCTAGCCGAAGCACCGCAACATCCGCACAATGTGACGCGTGAGACGTTTGTGACCGTCGGCGGTGCGGTGCAGCCTGCCCCGGCGCCGCGATACTCCGGAACGGTCAACGACACCCCGCGTGCTGCCCCCGCAGTGGGCGCCGATGGCGATGCGGTGCTGGCGGGGCTTGGTTATGACGCGGGCAAGATAGCCGCGCTGCGCGACGGCGGCGCGGTGCGCTAAAACATCGCGTCATTGCGAGCGCAGCGAAGCAATCCAGGGCGGTTCACGCTACTCTGGATTGCTTCGCTGCGCTCGCAATGACGGCGGTCGTAGAGCAGCTCACTCAGCGCGCCGTCAGGACTTCCCACAGCCCACGCCCGCCAAACCCCGCCACCTGCCACCCGAGTATCTGGGCCCAATAAGCATCGTTCCCATGTTCCCCGCGCCAGCGCATCAGCGGGATCGTCACCCGGTTAAGGTCATATTCGCGCGTAAAGCCAATCGCGCCATGCACCTGATGCGCGATCGCGGTAACGACCCCGACCGCCCGGTTGGCGCGCAGCTTTGCCGCGGCAATCTCGAAATCTGCTGCCGCAGGATCGAGGCCCATCGCGTCCAACCGCGCCGCCAGAGCCGCCGCCGCCGCCTCGACCGCGCGGACCTCGCACGCCATCACCGCCAGCGATTGCTGCACCGCCTGGAATTTTCCTAGCGGCCGCCCGAATTGCTGGCGCGTGTTCACATGCTCGATCGACAGGGCCAGCGCCTGCCCCATCGCGCCTGCCATCAGGCTGACCGTGGCCGCAGCATGCAACGCATCGCCCCGCCCGTG
This sequence comes from Sphingopyxis sp., assembly GCA_016463225.1. Lineage (GTDB taxonomy): Bacteria > Pseudomonadota > Alphaproteobacteria > Sphingomonadales > Sphingomonadaceae > Sphingopyxis. Next base: position 145,445 of record JAEMRT010000002.1, read on the forward strand.
CAGGATCAACTCGGCGACCGGCAGGTCCGGGATCAGCACCCCGGCGATCTGCAGCACGGCATTCACGTCGCCCCAGTCGCCGCCAAAACCGCCCTCGGCCTCCGGCACCAGCAGCAGCGTAAAACCGGCGTGCTCAACGGGCGCCATCCCCGCTGTCGCCGCCTCCGCAAACACCGCGCGCGCGGTGTCGCACAGCATCTCGCGCGCCGCGCTCATCGCAGGCCCAGTCCGCGCGCGATAATCCCGCGGATCACCTCACGCGTCCCGCCGCGCAGCGAAAAGCTGGGCGACGCGATGAGCAGCGCGCGGAGCAGACGCGCCAGATCGTCCGCGTCATCCCAGCCGCAGTCGACGATCGCCTGTACCCGGCGCGGCATGTCCTGCTCGAACGCATTGCCCAATTCCTTGACCACCGACGCCTCGACCATCGGATCGTCGCCCGCCGCCAGCTTGGCCGCGGTCGACATCGACAGCTGGCGCAGCGTCCACATTTCGGCCGCCAGTTCGCCGATCAGCGCCGCGACCGCCCGATCGGGATCGGCGCCCGCCGCATCGATCAGCGCGGCGAACAGCGCGTGGCTGGAAAGATAGCGCTCCGGCCCCGATCGTTCGAGCCCCAGCTCGGCAGTGACCTGTTGCCACCCCTGCCCGCGTGTCCCGACCAGCGCGCCGTGCGGGACAAGCACATCGTCGAAGAACACTTCGTTGAAATCATGGTGCCCCGCCATGTCGATGATCGGGCGGATCGTGATGCCGGGGGTGTCGAGATCGATCAGCAGCTGGCTCAATCCCGCGTTGCGCTCGCTGCCCTCTTCGGTGCGGACGAGCGCGAGCATGATGTGCGAAAAATGCGCGCCGGTCGTCCAGATTTTCTGGCCGTTGATGCGCCAGCCCTCGGCAGTTTCGCGCGCGGAGGTCCGCACCGCTGCCAGGTCGGACCCGGCTCCGGGTTCGGACAGGCCAATGCACGCATAAAGCTCGCCCTTCGCAATCCCCGGCAGATAGCGTTCGCGCTGCTCCTCGCTGCCATAGCGCACGATGAGCGGCCCGGTCTGGCGGTCGGCGATCCAGTGCGCGCCAACCGGCGCGCCCGCCGCGAGCAATTCCTCGATTACCACATAGCGTTCCAGCGGATGCCGGTCGCCGCCGCCGTAACGCGTCGGCAGCGTCATCCCGACATAGCCTGCTGCGCCGAGCGCGCGGCTGAAAGCGGCATCGAAGCTCGCCCAGCAATTGCCGCGTGAAACGATGTCGCCCTGCGGCTGGTTCACCGCGAGCCAGTCTCGCAACCCGGCACGCAGTGCAGCAACGTCGCCGGGTGGATCGAAGGGATAGAGCGCAAAGCCTTGCATGTCTCGACAGCCATGCAATAGCTTTTCCGGAGCAGCAAAGGATTATTGGCGATGGGTGAATTTCTGAGTGTCGAGCGGCGGGGCAAGATCGCGATCCTGACCATGATCAAGCCCGAGAGCATGAATGCGATCGGCACCCACGAAGATTGCCAGGATATCATCGACACGCTGCGCACCCTCGGCGACGATCGCAGCGTCAGCGCGATCATCCTGATCGGCAGCGGCAAGGCATTCAGCGCCGGCGGCAATCTAAAGGGCATGCAGGACCGCACCGGCATCGGCGTGCTCGACCAGCCCGACTCCACCCGCGCCAATTATCGCAAAGGCGTGCAGGCCGTGATCCGCGCGCTCATGGACTGCGAAGTGCCGATGATCGCTGCGGTCAATGGCCACGCCATCGGCCTCGGCTGCGATCTCGCCTGCACCTGCGACATCCGCATCGCAGCCGAAAGCGCCAAATTCGCGTGCAGTTTCATCAAGGTCGGGATCGTCCCCGGCGACGGCGGCGCCTGGCTGCTGCAAAAGGTGCTTGGCTATCCCCGCGCCGCCGAACTTTTCCTCACCGGCGACCGCTTTGACGCGCAGCAGGCAAAGGAATATGGTCTGGTCACGGACGTCGTCCCCGACGCGGAACTGCTCGACCGCGCGGTTGCGATTGCCGAACGGATCGTGTGCAATCCGCCGCGCGCGCTGCGCCTGACCAAGCGGCTGCTGCGCGAGGCGCAGCATAGCCGGATGAGCGACATATTGGAGCTCAGCGCCGCCTATCAGGCGATCGTGCACGAGACGGCCGATAACCGGGAGGCGATCAATGCCTTCGTCGAAAAACGCCCGCCGGTGTTTACAGGAGAATGACCATGATTGCCGAGCGCGTCCTGCCCCTGACCGGCATCCACAATTTCCGCGACTATGGCGGCTATGCGGTCGAGGGTGGCGGGCGACTGCGCAGCGGCATGCTGTGGCGATCGGCGCATCATCAGGACGCGAACGACGACGATCTGGCGGCGATCGACAAGCTGGGAATCGAGACGATCATCGATTTGCGCGGCGACGACGAACGCGCGCTCCATCCCTGCCGGCGACCCGAAGGTTTTGCGGCGCGCGTTCTATATGCCGAGGGCAATACGGCGGGTCTCGCCCCCCATCTGCAGGCCGCAGGCGGCACGATCGACAACGAGACGGCGCGATCACGCATGATCGATGTCTATGCCGGGATGCCCTATCGCCCCGTGCTCGTGAGCACCCTGCGGCTCTATCTGTCGGCGCTCGCCGAATATGACGCGCCCAGCCTGGTGCATTGCGTCGCGGGCAAGGACCGCACCGGCTTTGCGGTCGCGGTCGTCCACCGGCTGCTTGGAGTGCATGAGGATGACCTGATGCACGACTATCTGCTGACCAACAGCGCGGGCAACATCGAGGAGCGCATCGCGCAGGGCGGCGACCACATCCGCGCCCGCTACAATTCCGAAATCCACGACGACGCGATCCGCACCCTGATGTCGGTCAACCCGATCTTCCTCGACGCCGCGCTGACAACGGTGCGCCGCGACCATGGCGATGTGGCGACTTACGCCGAGGCGGTGCTGAACTTCACCCCCGAGATGCGCGACGCGATCGTGGACAAGCTGGTGGTATATTGAAGCATCCGTCGCCCCCGCGAAGGCGGGGGCGACGATTGTAAGGCTTACTCGCCCTTCACCAGCACCCCGCCCTTGACCACCGCATCGACGCTTTCCAGCTGGCGAACGTCCGTCAGCGGATCGCCGTCGACCGCGACCAGATCGGCATAACGCCCCACCACAATCGCCCCAACATCCTTCTCGCGGCCCAGCGCCTCGGCGGCGTTCTTCGTCGCCGCCTGGATCGCCTGCAGCGGGGTCATCCCATACTCGACCATGACGCGGAACTGGCCGCCGACCTGCCCATGCGGCATCACCCCGGCGTCAGAGGCGAACACCATCCGCACCCCGGCGCGGTGCGCCTTGCGGAAATTGTCGCGCTGGATCTGGGCGATCTCGCGATCCTTGCGCAGATTATCCTCGAGGACGCCGTTCTTGGCGCCCTCGGCCTGCGTATATTCGGTGTTGAAGATGTCCATCGCGAACCACACCGGCTGCTTGCGCGCCAACGCCATGCGGATGCCCTCGTCATCGACCAGACTGGCATGTTCGATCGTGTCGATCCCGGCAGCAATCGCGGCGCGGATGCCCGCCCCGCCATGCGCGTGCGCGGCGACGCGCAGCCCCCATTGATGCGCCTCGTCGGCAATCGCCTTCAGCTCGGCTTCAGGCACCTGCAATTGACCGGGCTCGGTGTTGCGCGAAAACACCCCGCCGGTCGCGCAGACCTTGATCACCTCGGCGCCATATTTGCGCTGACGGCGGACCTGATAGCGCAGCTCGTCGGGGGTATCGCCGATCCCCTCTTCCTTGGCATTTTCCTTTTCCATGCTCGGCGGCAGGAAGGTGCTGTCGCAATGCCCGCCGGTGGCGCCCAGCGCGTGACCGGCCGGAACGATGCGCGGGCCGACGGCATAGCCCGCATCGATCGCCTGCTTCAGCCCGATGTCGTTGCGATTGCCCGCGCCGACGTTGCGGACCGTCGTAAAGCCCGCATCAAGCATGTCGCGCGCGTTCTTCACCGCCGTCATGCCCCAGAAACTGTCGGTAAACTCCAGCCCGCGATAGCCGCCGATGTCGGCGGGTCCGTCGAGATGGACGTGCATGTCGATCAGCCCGGGGACGAGCGTCTTGTCGCCCAGATTGATATGCTTGACGTCGCTGCCCCATTTGATGACACGCGCATCGGCAATGTTGGTGATGCGGCCATCCGGGCCAACAAAAATCGCCGGGAACTCGACCGTTTTACCGGTCAGCACATCGATATAGCGCGCGGCGGTGATGACGGTCTGACCGGCGGGTTGCTGCGCCTGCGCGGGCTCGGCCGCGACCACAAAAAGCGCCGGAACGCCAAAGGCGATTCCCCGCAGAAAACTGCCGAACTTCACACTGGATTGCATATTTGACCCGCCTGTTGCTGTTGCCCATCGCCTTGATGGCAAAGGCGATAAAATTAGGACAGCGGAATCTTGTGCTGCGCCAGATATTCATAATCGGGTCGGCAGGCGTCGGCGACGCTTTGGGCCTCGGGTGTGAGCTCGGGCTGCGGCTTGTCGGAAGGGCCAAAGCCCGTGCTCGACGCAACCGCGTCATACCAATGCGTCGCCCAGACGCCGTCGGTCGGCCGCAACCCGGCCTCCCAACGCAGCATCGCCGGATCCCACCCGATGCCCAGCGCCGCGCACAACTTCTGCAACATCGCCGCCGGATCGCGCAAGATGTCGGCGCTGTCGATCACCGGCGGCGCATGGCCCAGTCGGTCGGCCTCGCGGTCGAAAAACTCGACCTGCTTGTCGGTGCCCAGATGGTCGGGCCGCACCGCGACGCGCTTTGCCGCATAGCTCGCAACGACGCGCGCCGGGTCGCGGATCAGGAAGGCGTGGCGCAGGCCCGGCAAGTCGTCGTGCGCGATCGGGCCAACCATATGATGCGCCATATGCTTCTGATACCAGATCGGCGTATCCGCCGGGTTTGGCCCGGTCATACTGTGCGCGACGCCGTGCCAGTCGCAGTCCATGGAAGCCATGACCTCGTCCGCCATCGGCTGTGGATCGCCGGTTGCTTTCAGATAGGCACCGTAAAAGGGCTCGTCGCTTACGAAGCTATCTGCACGACTGCCAAAGCTGCGCATCATCGCGGTCGACAGATTGCGCGGCCCCGACCACATCGCGATACGGATGCAATCGGTCACGGGCGGTCGCGCCCCGCAATGTCACGCTCGATCAACGCCTTGTATAACCCCTGCAATCGCTCGACCATCGGCCCGCGCCCCTCGGTCAGCACCCGCCCGTCGATCGTGTGCGCAGGGACGACCCCGGCGAACGTCCCCGTTACAAACGCCTCGTCCGCACCATGCACCTCGGTCAGCGAGAAATTCTTCTCGAACACCGGAATGTCATTCTCGCGGCAGAGGCGGATGACATTGCTGCGCGTGATCCCGGCCAGGCAATAATCGCCGCTCGACGTCCCTACCTCGCCCTTGCGGACGATGAAGAAATGGGTCGAGTTGCACGTCGCGACAAAGCCGTGCGGGTCGAGCATCAGCGCCTCGTCGGCGCCCGCCTGCGCCGCCTGGATGCACGCGGTGATGCAGTTGAGCTTTGAATGCGAGTTGAGCTTGGGATCCTGCACCGCCGGATCGCCGCGGCGCACATGCACGGTGAACAGCGACAGCCCTTTTTCGACCGTCGCGGGCAGCGGATCCTTATATTCGGCGATGATCACGATCGTCGCGGGCGAAATGACGACGCGCGGATCCTGATAGGGGGTCGAACGGATGCCGCGCGTCACCATCAACCGGATGTGGCAGGCGTCCATGCCGTTGCCGTCGATCGTGTCGTAGAGCCGCTGGGTGAGAGCCGCGCGGTCGATGCCGATGTCCATCGCGATCGCCTTGGCGCCTTCCCACAACCGGTCGAGATGCTGATCAAGGAAGGCCATCCGCCCGTTGTGGACGCGGATTCCTTCCCAAACCCCGTCGCCGAGCATGAAGCCGCTGTCGAACACCGACACGCTGGCCTGTGCGCGCGGCACCAGTGTGCCGTTGACGTTGATCAGGATCGCGTCGTTGCGCGGATCGGGGACGAAATCGTGGGTGCCTTGTGCCATGCCCCATTCGTAGCCGATGGCGCGCGGCTGTCGAGAGCGAAGCTGCGGCTAAACTGTCTTGCGGCCAAAGCTTGCCGGGCGCGGCGAAAATGGTGCTGGCGCATCGTCAACGGGATCAACCGAAACATCGCCCACCACGCCCGCTTCGCGCTTGCGCATATAGCTGGCGAACGCCGCATCAGCGTCGAACTCCGGTTCGACCACCACCTCGCCCGGCTTGAGTTTGGCTTCGAAGCTGGCGCCCGGGACGCGGTTCACCCCCGTCGTGGCGCGCAGCAATTTGATGATCAGCGGCAGCGCGAACAACAGCCCGATGATCGACAGCCCGATCACCGTCGGCCCCAGCCCGATGCCTGCGACGCCCTCGGCCGTGCCACCGCCGACGCCGACGAAATGGTACAGCAGCCAGCCGATCCAGACGATCGGAATGAGCCCGCCGATCACGCCAAGCACCTTGCCCAGGGATTTATCCATGTCGCAGCTCCCGAAATTTCGGGGCGTTGATAGCAGCAAGAGCTTACTATTCCCTTAGTGCGCCGATGTCGGGCGCGCCGCGCGGGCCAACCCACCAAGCCGCGGCGAGCGAAAATGCGGTGCCGAGCAAGGTGCCGCCAACGATGTCGCTGGCCCAATGCACGCCCAGCATGATGCGCGAGAAGGCGTTGAGGATGATGACCGACGCCGCGAGCGCGCAGGCCGCGGCACGCCACCGGCGCGGCGCCAGCCATGCGAGGAGGAGGTACACGACCGCAGCGCTCGTTGCATGCCCGCTGGGATAGGCAAAGCTCGTCTGGTGGTCGAGATGCGGCACCAGATCGGGACGCGGGCGCCCGAAGGACATTTTCAGCACGCTCGAGGCAAAATTGGCTAGCAACGACGCGCCGCCCAACGCCAACGCGCAGCGCGGCCCGCACCAATGCCAGACCAGCGCGCAGAGCAGGATGACGATCCCCCAGCGCGGCAGCCCGCCGCCGATCCAGCTGACGCCCTGCATAAACAGGATCCACCAGCGCGGCGCGGTGTCCACGGTCATCACCAGCGCGGCACTGATTTGTCGGTCGAGGCCATCGACCAAGCCCGCCATCACGACGGCGCTGACGAGCACGAACAGCAAGAGCGAGGCGATCAGGGCGTTACGGATGATGGCGGTGCGGTTGGGAGCAGCTTTCACGCGATCGTCTATGGCCAAAGCCCGCCCGCAGCGCAATCAACGGCGGCCAGCGGCGGCCGCGCGCGCGATCGGCGCCAAAGATCGACTTGCGCCGCAAAGCGCCGAAGCTGTTCGGTTCCGCCCTCGATATCGTTGTCGATCAGGCGCACTTTGTCCACCGAACCATCCACCAGGAAACCGATATGCAGGACATGGCGCATCTTGACGCCCAGTTTCGCGGCGAAAGACGCCAGTACCGGCGATGTCGAATAGTCGCGCAGATACTCTTGCAACGGGCTCTCGGCAAGGCGGTCGGCGCGATCGAAGATCACGACGGTAACGTCTTCAAGCCGAAGCTTCGCGGGCGCCGACGAATAGCTCGGATGGAACAAAATCTGGCCGCCCTCGATTTTCGCTGCCACCTGATTTGTCACCGTTCGCATCGCAAAACGGCCGACGTAAAAAAGCGAAAAAATGCCCCCGAAGGTTATCACTGCAAGCTGGAGCACCGTCACCAAACCGGGCTGCTTCGGCGCGCCTATCATGACCGGCGTGTAAATGAGGGACGAGTCCGCTGGCGATGGCGTCGCGCTTGACAACACCGCCTCGCGGTGGACCGTCGGGGTATTGGCGCGTTTACCGGCATCGTAGATCAGGAAAAAGCACAGCGCCGCCACGGCGACAAGCAGTAGGGCTTTAGCCGCGCTGCCCACCCGCGAAAAATGCAGGATCGTGGGATTCATTAGGGCAGCCTGATTTGCGTCATGGTTCGGCACGTTGCAAGGCGCGGGCGACGGACGCAAGGCGCGGCGGCGCACCGGTCCATCCATTTCCCGCCCATGATTTCGACTGCTAGATATGCAGCGGCCGCCCGAAGGCCGCCAGCACGCCCTCGTGCATCGTTTCGCTCAGCGTCGGATGCGGGAAGACGGTGCCGATGAAATCATCCTCGACCAGCTCGGCGGTCTTGCCGATCGTATAGCCCTGGATCAGTTCGGTAACCTCAGCGCCGATCATGTGCGCGCCGAGCAATTCGCCCGTCTTCGCGTCGAACACGGTCTTGGTGAAGCCTTCGGATTCGCCAAGCGCAATCGCCTTGCCGTTGCCGATGAAGGGGAAGGTGCCGGCCTTGACCTCGTAACCCAGCTCCTTCGCCTTCGCCTCCGTCAGCCCGACACTGGCGATCTGCGGGCGGCAATAGGTGCAGCCGGGGATGTTGCGGACGTCCATCGCGTGCGGGTGATTGCCCGCAATCGCCTCGACCGAAATCACCGATTCGTGCATTGCCTTGTGCGCGAGCCAGGGCGGCGCGGTGACGTCGCCGATCGCCCACAGACCGGGGACATTGGTGCGGCACATCGCGTCGGTGTCGATATGGCCCCTGGTCGTCTTCACGCCGAGCGCCTCCAGCCCGATGTTCTCGGTGTTGGGGACGATGCCGATCGCGACGATCGCGTGGCTGAATTCGGCCGATTCGGTCTTGCCGTCCTTGGTCTTGATCTTCGCGGTGACGCCGTTCGCGGTCGCCTTCAGTTCCTCGACCCCAGCGCCGGTGAAGATCGTCATGCCCTGCTTCTTGAGCGCCTTTTCGAGGAAAGCCGACACGTCCGCATCTTCTACGGGGACGACGCGGTCGAGCATTTCAACAACGGTCACCTCGGCGCCCATGTCGCTGTAGAAGCTGGCAAATTCGATCCCGATCGCGCCCGATCCGATGACGAGCAGCTTCTTGGGCATTTCGGGCGGAACGAGCGCGTGGCGATAGGTCCAGATGCGTTTGCCGTCGGCGGGCGCGAACGGCAGGTCGCGGGCGCGGGCGCCGGTCGCGACGATGATATTCTTGGCAGTCAGGGTTTCCGTGCCCTTCTCGCCCTTCACTTCCAGCTTGCTCGGCGCCGTCAGCTTGCCCTCGCCCATATGGACGGTGATCTTGTGCTTCTTCATCAGGAAGGCGACGCCCTGGCTCAGCTGCTTCGCGACCCCGCGGCTGCGCTTCACGACCGCGTCGATGTCGGCGCTGATCTGCTGCGCGATCAGGCCATAATCGCCCGCATGCTGCATATAATGATAGATTTCGGCCGAACGCAGCAGCGCCTTGGTCGGAATGCAACCCCAGTTGAGGCAGATGCCGCCGAGGTTCTCGCGCTCGACGATCGCGGTCTTCAGACCGAGCTGCGCCGCGCGGATCGCGGCGACATAGCCGCCGGGGCCCGAGCCGAGGACGATGAGGTCGTAGTTGGTGTCAGCCAAGATTTGCTCCATCTTTAGTCCCCTCTCCCTTCAAGGGAGAGGGAGGGGCCCATTGCGCAGCAATGGGAGGGTGAGGGTCCGAGAGCGCGGCAAGAATTGCCGTCAACACACCGGACAGATTTCCAGTCACGTCATTGTTCCAGAAGCGGAGTACACGATAGCTCTTGTCGTTCAGAAAGGCATCTCGGGCCGCGTCGCGTGCCGAGTCCGCATGCTGCGATCCATCCACCTCAACGACCAAGCGCCGTTCTTGGCAGACGAAATCGGCAATGAATGGACCGATCGGCTGCTGCTTACGAAATTTGAAGCCGCCCAAACGGCGGTCGCGAAGGGCGCCCCATAGCTTCTTTTCCTGATCAGTGAGTGTGCGTCGGAGCGCCTTGGCGCGTTGCAGCGTCTGCTGCGAATAGCCCGCGCTCACACCCTCACCCTCCCACGCGCTGACGCGCGCGGGCCCCTCCCTCTCCCTTGAAGGGAGAGGGGTACATCACGCCACCAGCCCCAGCGGGTTCTCCACCAATTCCTTGAACGTCTTCATCAACAACGCGCCGTCCGCCCCATCAATCGCGCGGTGGTCGAAGCTGCCGGTCGCCGACATCACTGTCGCAATCGCGAGCGCGTCGTCGACCACATACGGCCGCTTCTCGCCCGCGCCGATCGCCATGATCATCGCCTGCGGCGGGTTGATCACCGCGGTGAATTGCTTGATCCCCATCATGCCCATGTTCGAGATGCTGGCGGTACCGCCCTGATATTCGCTGGGCTGGAGCTTGCCTTCCTTCGCCTTCGCCGCGAGCTCGGCCATTTCGGTCGAGATTTTCGACATCGACTTGCCGCCCGCGTCGGTGATGATCGGGGTGATCAGCCCGCCGGGGATGCTGACCGCGACCGAGATGTCGGCGCGGCTGTACTGGCGCATCACATCGCCGCCGAAGCTGACGTTGCACGCCGGGACGCGTTCGAGCGCGACCGCGAGCGCCTTGATCAGCATGTCGTTGACGCTGAGCTTGACCCCGCGGCTTTCGAGGCTGGCGTTGAGCTCGCCGCGCAGCTTGAGCAGCGCGTCGAGGCGGATGTCGACGGTCAGGTAGATATGCGGCGATTGCTGCATCGATTCGGTCAGGCGACGCGCAATCGTCTTGCGCATACCGCTGAGCTTCGTGTCTTCGTGCGGAATGCCGAAATCGGGGATTGGGCCAGCGGCGGCGGGAGCAGCAATAGGTGCCGCGGCGGCGGCGGCAGGAGCGGCTGTGCTCTGGGCGGGTGCGGACGCAGCGGCACCTGCCGGGGCGCCGTCAAGGTCGTCCTTGACGATGCGGCCGCCGGGGCCGGTGCCGGTGATCGTCGACAGATCGATGCCCCGCTCGGCGGCGAGACGCTTGGCGAGCGGGCTGGCCTTGATACGGTCGCCCGAAGCAGCGGGAGCGGCGGCCGGGGTAGGCGTCGGCGCCGCAGCGGGCGTGGGGGCTGGCGCGGGAGCGGGCGCTTCGGCCTTCGGCTCAGCCGTGGCAGGGGTAGGCGCAGGAGCCACCTTAGCGCCCGCATCCTCGCCCTCACCCGTAATCACCGCAATCACGGTGCCGACCTTCACCCCATCGGTGCCCTCGGCGACCAGAATCTGGCTCACCACACCCTCATCGATCGCTTCGAATTCCATCGTCGCCTTGTCGGTCTCGATCTCGGCCAAGAGGTCGCCCGATTTGACGGTGTCACCTTCCTTGACCAGCCATTTGGCCAGCGTGCCTTCCTCCATCGTCGGCGAGAGGGCGGGCATTTTCAGTTCGATTGGCATGGTTCGGCATGTTCCCTGTCAGTCTTGCAGGCATTGCCTGCCGCTACGGCTTGTTCCTCGCCTTAAGCATTGTGGCGGTCAAGGTCCAGCGGGGCAAACTTGCCTTTCATACGAATGTGACGCACTCTCCACTCGCAAAAAGCATAACGGGGGTCGGGGCGATGCGGACATATCTGGTGGTGATCGACGACAGTCCCGAGGCGTCGCTGGCGCTGCGCTTTGCGGCGCGGCGCGCGGCGCGGACCGGCGGCGGGGTCGCGGTGCTGGCGATCGTGACGCCGCAGGACTTTGTCGCCTTTGGCAGCGTGCAAGCAACGATCGAGGCCGAAGCGCGCGAACATGCCGAGGAACTGGTCGCCGCCGCTGCCGATGCCGTGGTGCAGGAAGCGGGGGTAACGCCGCAGATCATGGTGAAGTCGGGTAAGCCCGCCGATGTGGTGCGCGAAGTGATCAACGCCAGCGACGAGATTGCGGCGCTGGTGCTGGCGACCGCGGCGAACGGTGCGCCGGGGCCGCTGGTCGCGCATTTCACCGGACAGGATGCCGGAACGCTGCCCTGTCCGGTGATGATCGTGCCGGGCGGGATCGACCTCGCGCGGCTCGATGCGCTGAGTTAGACGGTGATCGTGCGCGGCAAAGCCGCCGCGCCCCTGGCTTCGTAGATCGCGAAGACCAGCACGCCGACTGCCTGGACGGCGACGACCGCGATGCCGAGCGCGGTCATCTGACCCACAAACATGGCCAGCACCGCAAAGCTGGCGATCACCCAGCCGAGGTTGCCCACCGCGATCAGGTTCGCCAGCCCCTTGTTCGGTACCTTCTGGTTGGCGACGAACAGCATCAGCACCGCCGACGGCAGCCCGATCCAGCCTGCGACGGTCACCACTTCGGAGGGGAGGCCGAGCAGGGTGGCGACCGTCGCAGTCGCAAAGACGCAAAAGACGAACAATCCGGTGCAGGTGATGGCATCGATGATCAGCGTGTTCTTGAGAGTGAAGAGGGACATTGGGGTTCTCCTTTCGATTGCCCGCCCCATCTGCCGCCGAAAATGCGGTCAGTCGATTACGCGTGAGGTAATGGAAAAGCAGAAAGCCGGGGTATAGCTCCGTGCGCAAAGGAGACGATCATGCAACCCGCACCGCTCGGCACCCAACTCCGCGAATGGCGCAGCCGCCGCCGGATGAGCCAGATGGACCTCGCGCTCGACACCGAGATTTCGACCCGGCATTTGAGCTTTATCGAGACCGGGCGATCAAAGCCGAGCGCGCAGATGCTTGGGCGCATCGCCGACCGGCTCGAAGTCCCGCACCGCGCGCGCAACGCGCTGCTGCTCGCCGCCGGTTACGCCCCCGACTATCAGGAACGCCCGCTCGACAGCCCCGAAATGGCCGGCGTCCGCGCGATCGTCGAGCATGTGCTGAAGGGACATGAGCCCTATCCGGCGCTGGCGGTCGACCGGCACTGGAACATGATCGCTGCGAACGAGGCGATTGCGATCCTGATCGCACAGGTGTCCCCTTCCCTGCTGGCGCCGCCGGTCAATGTGCTGCGCATCGCGCTGCATCCCGAAGGGCTGGCGTCGCAGATAGTCAACTATGGCGAATGGCGCGCGCATATATTGGAGCGGATGGACGTCCAGATCGCGGCGAGCGCCGATGCGGGATTGATCGCATTGCGCGACGAACTGGCGAGCTATGCTGTGAAGAGCGACGACCACAGCGCCGAGCATCGCGACAGCCACGCCAGCAGCATCGCGGTGCCGCTGATCCTCGATACCGATGCGGGGCGGATTTCGTTCGTGTCGACGGTGACGATTTTCGGAACGCCGGTCGATATCACGCTGTCGGAGCTGGCGATCGAGGCGTTTTTTCCGGCGGATGCGGAAAGTGCGGCGTTGCTGCAGAAATTGGCGGGAAAGTAATCTCCCCTCCCTGCAAGGG